>CAZXGU010000143.1:0-6737 GCA_964640375.1 uncultured Sangeribacter sp.
CGCCCCAGCCGATCTCTTTCGGATCGCGGCATGCGGTTACGCGGATGGGCTTGCCATTAACGATAAGAAGGCTCTTTTCGAGATCATAATCTACAGTGCCGTCGAAACGTCCGTGCATTGTGTCATACTTGAGCATGTATGCCATGTAATCTACGGGAAGAAGGTCGTTGATTGCAACTACCTCGATGTCATCTCTCTTTGTAGAGGCGCGGAACACGAAACGTCCGATACGGCCAAAGCCGTTGATACCAATCTTTGTCATTGTGTTTGATTTAATATATGTTATTTATATATTGGGTTATGTGTTTCCTTTTTAATATAGGGTGGTGAGTTATGAGTTATAATTTTCTTCAACCGCAAATTTAGCAATTTTTTCTGACATTTTCCCTATCTGCATTAAAAAATCACCCCATTTTAAATTTGTTTTAACTTATTTTGAACATTTTGCCCGGATTTGGTTTATATTTGTAGAGTTTTTACATTGATTTCGCTTTTTTAGTCTGCTGTCAGACCCCGACTCAACGAGGCGTTTCAGCGTAAATTCACCTTAAACTATAAATAATTAAAAATTTCATATCTGCTTTTACTATGGGAAAATTTATTCAGGATTTTAAGGAGTTTGCTCTTAAGGGCAATGTGGTTGACATGGCTATCGGTGTGATCATCGGCGGCGCGTTCGGTAAAATCGTTACTTCTTTGGTTAATGACATCATCATGCCTGTTGTGTCGCTTTGCACCGGAAGCATGAAGTTTTCCGATCTCTCCACAGTGTTGCGTCCAGAGGTCAAGGATGCCGCCGGAGTTGTGGTAGAGGAAGCCGTGACGTTCAATTATGGTATGTTTATCCAGAACATTGTTGATTTCATCATCATCGCTCTCTGCATCTTCATCGCCCTGCGCTACACCATGAAATTTATGAAGAAGGAAGAGAAAGTGGAAGAGGAGGCAGTTCCCGAACCATCTAAAGAGGAAGTTCTCCTCACCGAAATCCGCGACCTCCTCGCAAAGAAGAATTCATAAAAGCAAACAGAAAAGGAAACAGAAAAGCTCGCCCATCGGCGAGCTTTTTTATTATCTGGTTCCAATCATTTAATTCTAAAATAAATAATCGTATATTAAATTATTAATCCAATAGTAAATTATTAATCGGATATTATTTGCAAACTTTTATGGAGAGGAGATAATTGTTTGTCTTTGGGTGCGAAGGGTTCTAAATAGCTTCTGTGGCTTCTATGGCGGTGAGGACGTTGAGGGCTTCGGTGACGGTCGGAATTTGCTCTACCAAAATGAGGCGACGGCCATTCACCTCCTTAAGGTTGCAGCGGAGCATGTTTTTCTGCATCCAACCCAACACGCGCCCGAAGGCTTTGCTACCATAATAGGCTTTGTTGTCATCCCCAACAAAATAGGCTCGCATCTTGCCTCCCTTCAAAACCAATCGCTCTATACCCAATCGCTTTGCGGCCAACCTCAGCGGCACAACCTTTATCAGCTCCTCTGTGGTTTCAGGAATGGCTCCAAACCGGTCACGTAGCTGGTTGCGAAATTCCTCGGTCTGCTCCGGACGCTCCATATTGTCCAGCTGTCGATAAAGCGAAATGCGCTCATGCTCCTGCGGCACATACTCGGCCGGCAAACGAAGTTCAAGATCGCTCTCAATGGTGCAATCGGAGGTGAACTCATCATCCTGACCGGCACTGAGGTCGGTAAATGTGTCGCCAAATTCTTCAGTCTTGAGCTCAATCACCGATTCTTTCAATATCTTCTGATATGCTTCATAACCTAAGTCGGCAATGAATCCGCTTTGCTCCGCTCCCAACAGATTGCCTGCCCCGCGGATATCGAGGTCTTGCATGGCTATATGAATACCGGCCCCCAAGTCGCTGAAACTCTCAATGGCCTGCAAGCGACGGCGTGCCACGGGAGTGAGAGGCTGACCGGGAGGGACAAGCAGATAACAGAACGCCTTGCGGTTGCTACGCCCCACGCGTCCGCGAAGTTGATGAAGCTCACTGAGTCCGAAGTTCTGCGCATTGTTGACAATGATTGTGTTCACATTGGGCATGTCGATACCATTCTCCACAATCGTTGTAGAAAGCAACACGTCATAGTCATGATTGGAGAAATCCATAATCGCTTGCTCCACCTTCTCGGGCGCCATCTGCCCATGGGCAGTTACAATCCGTATATTCGGAATTAGTCGCCGTAGAGTGCTTTCGATATGAGCAAGATTCTCTATCCGGTTAGAGATGAAAAAGACTTGTCCGTTGCGGCTAAGCTCGAAATTCACGGCCTCTGTTATAACATCATCGTCGAAAGTGCTTACATTGGTCACTATCGGGTGTCGGTTGGCCGGCGGTGTATTCAACGAACTCAAATCGCGCGCTCCCATAAGAGAGAATTGCAATGTGCGCGGAATCGGAGTGGCGCTCATGGTGAGCGTATCCACATTCACTTTCATCTGTTTCAGTTTCTCCTTCACCGCTACACCAAATTTTTGCTCCTCATCGATAATAAGAAGGCCAAGGTCTTTGAATTTCACCCCTTTCCCGATAATCTTGTGGGTTCCGATAAGAATATCTATCTTTCCCTCGGCAAGGTCGGCCAATATCTGTTTCACTTCCTTAGGCTTCCGGGCGCGCGAGATGAAATCCACTCTTACGGGAAGATCTTTAAGACGTTCGGCAAAAGTGTGGTAATGTTGCATAGCCAAGACGGTTGTGGGAACCAACACGGCTGTCTGTTTCGAGTCGCATGCTGCCTTGAATGCAGCTCTGACAGCCAATTCCGTCTTTCCGAATCCCACATCTCCACATATAAGGCGGTCCATGGGCTTGGCCGATTCCATGTCGGCTTTTATGGCCTGCGTGGCCTTCATCTGGTCGGGAGTGTCTTCATAGATAAAGCTGGCTTCGAGCTCCTGTTGCAGATAGCTGTCGGGCTGGAAGGCATGACCTTTCTCCTCGCGCCGGGCGGCATAAAGTTTTATCAGGTCGCGCGCTATATCCTTTAGCTTAGTCTTGGTTTTCTCTTTCAGACGATTCCATGCGCCTGTGCCAAGTTTATTTATTTTGGGAGGAACTCCC
The DNA here is from genome assembly GCA_964640375.1 of uncultured Sangeribacter sp. Classification (GTDB taxonomy): domain Bacteria; phylum Bacteroidota; class Bacteroidia; order Bacteroidales; family Muribaculaceae; genus Lepagella. Next base: position 3,087 of record CAZXGU010000143.1, read on the forward strand.
TCTTTTCCCCGATATTTGGAAAGTTTATGAAGGGCATGGATGCTGACAAGGATAAGGTCGTCGTTCTGATAAAGGAGCTTTATCATCTCCTGCGGACGGCCGTTAACGTCGGTCTTGACCAATCCTCCAAAACGACCGATGCCATGGTCGATATGCACGATGTAATCACCTATCTCTATCTGGTTGAGTTCGCGCAAGGATAGAGCCAATTTTCCGCTGCGAGCACGGTCGCTCTTCAAATTATACTTATGATAGCGGTCGAAAATCTGATGATCGGTGAAGAAACAATTCTTCCCTTCGTTGTCAACAAAACCTTCATGAAGTGTCCGGTCAACGGGAGTGAATCGGATATCGTCGCCCCTATCCTCGAATATTGCTTTCAGACGCTCTGCCTGATAAGCGGAGTCGCTGAGTATATATATCTTATATCCTTTCGAGATGAAATCCCTAAAGCTATCGGCAATGAGATTGAAATTCTTATGATAGAGTGTCTGCGGATTGCAACCGAAATCTATCGACATATCGGGTTGAAAATCGCCGGGGGTGTTGCCCGCGCTAAATTCCACCCCTTTCATTTCTTCAAACCGTTGTTCAAAAAGATCGTAGTCAACCACCTTTTTCATCGAATCCACATCCCCTTCATCGGCTATTAGGGCAGACTCCGAAAAACTCTCCTCCCCTATTGCTTTCACTCTCGAAAGCATATAGGCTGTTGAGCGGCAATAGACCACTGTCGATTCATCCATATATTCGAGAAGGGAAATCCCCTTTCCTGCGCTCTCGGAGGCGCCGGGGGCTACAATGCTAACCTCCTCATGGCGCTTCTGGCTCAGCTGAGTCTCGACTTCAAAGCTTCGCATTGAATCCACTTCATCGTCGAAGAAGTCGATGCGGTAGGGAAGTTCGTTGGAATAGGAATACACATCCACTATCGAACCGCGTCGTGCAAACTGTCCCGGCTCATAGACATATTCCGTTTCGTGGAAGCCCAACAAACGTAGTTTTTCCACAAGCTCGGAAAGGAGCAGCTTCTGCCCTTTCTTCACTGTCACGCTCGCCACCTTAAAATCCTCGCGGTCGGCCACTTTCTCCGCCAATGCCTCCGGATAACTAACCACATAGCGCAGAGTCTCGCCCTCCTTCTTCCCCTTTCGCGAGGTTGATTTAGATTCGCTGCTTTTTCTTATGGCATCGAGGGTCTCGGTGCGAAGGATCTGCTGTGGAGGATCAGGCTGTCCATATTTGATGTCCCGCTTATAGCCGCTGGGGAAGATGGCCACGCTCTCCTCTCCCAATATTTGACAGAGGTCGTGATACATATAACCGGCAGAGTCCATATCATCCATTACTATGAGGGCAGGACTTCCCGATGAATGAAGACCACCAAAAAGCATTGCCGGAGAACTCCCCGGCAAGCCGCCCAGAAATATCCTCCGGCACTTCTTATCTTTGAGCCCTTTCTCCAAAGCCCCGACGCGTGCCGGAGTGGCGAAGAGAAGGTCGGCTTCCTTTAATTCCATCTATACTTAAGGTTATAAGTTTTGAGGTTGCGCTATTTCTTTTTTCCCTTTTTCGCTCCTGGACCCGCAAGAATCTTATTGTAGAGAGCCTTGTCGTTGAGAATCGAAACTGCTTTCTCAAAACCCTTGTCGCGATTTAGCTCATAACCGATTTTACCTTTATCATAGTAATAACGGCTTGCAATCTCCGACCCGAGATATTCCTCTATCTCCTTGCGGTGAATGTCGAGGTCGTGGTCAAGGTTATGGGTAAGCAGTTTGGAGAGGGTATCGATCTGTGCTTTAGTCTCATCGGTCATATACCCTTCGGCTTCGGCCGTTTCGCGGAGAGTTTTCACCATCTCCTCGCACACTTTGTCATATTTAAATTTCTCTGGGTCGATGCTTTTCTTGAAATCGGCATATAGCTCGTCGCTTATCTCAAACTCTTCGGGCGCCACGAGCTCGGGATGCTCGGCGGCATATTTGGTTGCGAAATCAAACACCCAGTTATCAGCCACGGCATTATATACCAAGCGGTTTACATTCCCCCAATTTACAGTTGAATCGGGGCGCAGACCTCCACCATCTCTGACCTCTCGACCATTGGCGGTGTAATACACGTTGGTAAGGCTGTCGGGCACCCGGGCTGCCGAGCCGTCCGGGTTACGATGACTCCAGTCGAGAGCCTGAATAAGACGTCCGGAGGGGATGTAATATTTTCCTACGGTGATTTTGAGCACCCCGGAATAGGGCAACGGACGGGTGCTTTGAACCAATCCTTTCCCGTAGCTCCGACTTCCCACCAAGACTGCACGGTCGAGGTCCTGGAGGGCGCCGGCTGTGATTTCAGATGCAGAGGCAGTGGCTCCATCGATCAGAACAGCCATAGGGATGTCGGGGAAAATAGGCGTGCGTGTGGTTTTATAAATCTTCTCCTGAGAGGGGTCTTTATACCTCATCCGGAACACTTCAGTGCCCTTAGGCACAAAATTGCTTACCACCTCCACGGCGCTCTCCACCAATCCTCCACCGTTTCCACGGAGATCGAGCACTATATTTTCCACCTGAGGATTCTCTTTAAAGCCCTCAAGCACCTCTCTCACCTCCTGTGGAGTCTTATCGATGAAACTTGTGATGCGGATATATCCGGTGTTCCCTTTTACTGCCGAGTAAGGCACGCTCTGTTCCTGAATCTTTGCTCGCTCAATGGTGACATTGACAATGCTATCGGTCGCGTAGGGACGATTTACAGTGACATTCACCGTGGTTCCTGCCTGGCCTCTGAGCCGTTTGGTCACGCCATCGCTTCCCATTGCCGACACATCTGTGGTGTCGATGCGTATGATGTGGTCGCCGGCTTTCAATCCCGCTTTTGCAGCCGGGGCGCCCTCCATGGGGGCTGAGATATAGCTCTTGCCGTCGCGCTGCATTATGTAGCTGCCGATTCCTCCGAATTCGCCTGTGGTGAGATGCTGCAGCTGTTCCTGATCATCGTTATTGTAATATTCGGTGTAAGGGTCGATGGTTGCAAGCAAGGCATTGATTGCCTTGCGCATGCTTTCATCAGGCTTGAGGGAATCGACATAGTTGAGGTCTAATTCCTTTACGATGGCATTGAAGGTGGTGAGATTGCGGTTCAGGGCGCCCTCATGGCTCTGGCGCGCCTTGCCGGCAAAACTTACGCCGGCAATGGCCGCTATGAGCGCTATGCCTGCTATTTTTCTGACTTTCTTAATCATTTTTCAGTTTTTGGATGAGGATAATCTACGGTGAAATGCAGTCCACGGCTCTCTTTGCGTTCCATGGCCTGACGCATCACAAGATACCCTACGTTGATAATGTTTCGGAGCTCACAAAGCTGACGCGTGGGTTTGCTCTGCTTGAATAAGGCTTCTGTTTCCTGATAAAGGATGTCCAGGCGGTTCCAAGCTCGTTTCAGACGGAGGTCGCTCCTTACGATACCAACATAATAACTCATTATCTGGTTCACCTCTTTTTCGGATTGCGTGATAAGAACCATCTCTTCAGGATGGGCTGTGCCTTCATCGTTCCATTGGGGCACATCTTCGCGGAAATCTATTCCCTTTATCTGCTCCATGGCGTCTTTTGCAGCCGCGTCGGCATAGACCACCGCCTCGATGAGCGAATT
>CAZXGU010000143.1:6747-7332 GCA_964640375.1 uncultured Sangeribacter sp.
GAATTGCTTGCCAAGCGGTTGCCTCCGTGAAGACCGGTGCGGCTACATTCTCCCAAGGCGTAGAGACGGTCAATGCTGCTGCGACCGTGCAAATCGACCTCTATCCCTCCGCAAAGATAATGGGCGGCTGGAGCCACGGGAATCATATCTTTGGTTATATCTATCCCCAACGATAGGCATTTCTCATATATATTGGGGAAATGTTTCTTCGTTTCTTCGGCATCTTTATGGGTCACATCAAGATAGACATGGTCGTGACCATGGAGTTTCATCTCGGAGTCGATGGCGCGGGCCACTATATCGCGCGGTGCAAGCGACAGCCTCGGATCATATTTATGCATGAATTCTTCCCCGTCGAGATTCTTGAGCACTGCCCCATACCCTCGCATCGCCTCCGTGATAAGGAAGGAGGGACGGTCGCCGGGATTGTAAAGAGCTGTTGGGTGGAATTGAATAAATTCCATATCCTTCACATTCCCTTTGGCGCGATACACCATGGCTATGCCGTCGCCGGTGGAGATGAGGGGATTGGTGGTGGTGGTGTAAACGGCTCCTGCGCCTCCGGTTGCCATTACTGTTACTTTG
>CAZXGU010000144.1:0-7172 GCA_964640375.1 uncultured Sangeribacter sp.
GGAATCGCCTCCCTTTAGCATCTTGTTGACGTTTCCTTGATAAACTAATCGTCCTCCCAGTCTGCCGGCATCAGGACCAATATCAATAATTTCATCGGCAGCCAGCATAATCTCCTCGTCGTGCTCAACAACAACGACAGTGTTTCCAATCTCCTGAAGGTTGCGAAGCACATTGACAAGCCTATCAGTATCGCGCGAATGAAGACCGATACTTGGCTCATCAAGAATATAGAGAGAACCGACAAGCGAACTGCCTAAAGATGTTGCAAGATTAATGCGTTGGCTCTCACCTCCAGAAAGAGTTGAGGAAAGACGGTCGAGAGTGAGATACCCCAATCCAACTTCTTCCAGAAAACTTAATCTTTGGCGTATTTCGGTAAGAAGTCGTTCGGCAATCTTTGCATCAGTTTCATTCAAATTAATATTTTGAAAAAACTCTACAAGCTGGGAAACGGGCATTCTTACTAACTCTGTTATTGACTTTCCTCCCACTTTTACATATTCCACATCTGGTCGTAGGCGAGAACCGTGACAATCAGGGCAAGTGGTTTTTCCACGATAGCGAGCTTTAAGCACACGATATTGCATTTTGTCTTGGCGTTGGTCAAGCCATGCAAAGAAACCATCTATGCCTGCCCAATCCTCATCTCCATGCCAAAGAAAATCTTTCTGCTTCTGAGTGAGGTTCATGTATGCTTCATGAATAGGGAAGTCTTTCTTTGAGGCAACCTTAATAAAGGCTTTTTTCCATTCGCTCATCTTTTCGCCATTCCAGCATTTCACGGCATCTTGATAAACAGAGAGAGTCTTGTTGGGAATGACAAGTTCTTCGCTAACTCCAAGAATCTTTCCAAAGCCTTCACACGTGGGACAAGCCCCGTAGGGGTTATTGAAATTGAACATAAGGTCGTTGGGTTCGCGAAACTCCATTCCATCGGCCACAAACTTTTTTGAAAAAGGATATTCTTTGGTTTCTCCGTCAAGCCAAAGTTTGATGGTGCACTCTTCATGTCCTTCGTAATAAGCAGTCTCTATTGAATCGGTCAGACGCGAGATCTCTTCTTTTTCCGGGGATACTGCCAAACGGTCGATAAGCAAACGATAACCTTCTCTGTTTTCTTCCGGTTTTTGTTCTAATAATTCGGCAATATCAATAAATTGCCCATCTTTCTCCAAACGGGTGTAACCCTCTTTGAGATAAATTGAGAGTTGGTCGGAGAAATTTCGTCCTTCAGGAAGATGAATATCTATAAGCACAGCCATTCTCGTTCCTTCCGGATAGGAGAGAACGGTGTTCACAATATCTTCAATGCCATGTTTCTTCACCTCTTCTCCCGAAACAGGGGAGAAAGTGTGACCGGCGCGAGCAAATAGCATTCTGAGATAATCATAAATCTCAGTGGCCGTGCCAACGGTGCTTCGTGGATTGCGGGTGTTAACTTTCTGCTCAATGGCAATGGCGGGAGGAAGCCCTTTGATGTAGTCACCTTCCGGCTTCGACATGCGTCCTAAGAACTGACGGGCATGAGCCGAAAGACTTTCCACATAACGGCGTTGCCCCTCGGCGTAGAGAGTATCGAAAGCCAAGGAGGACTTACCGGAGCCGCTGACACCGGTAACCACAATGAATTTATTTAAGGGAATCTGCAGGTCGATATTTTTTAGATTATTGACTCTGGCTCCCTTTATATTGATATATTTGTTTTCCATTTATTATTTTCTGACAAAAGAACTGCAAAAAGTCCCTCTTTATTATAAACAAATTTAATGCCAATAATTATTAAAACAAAAGATTACGGGTGTCAACTTAGGCTGTATATTTTCAGATTGTCAGGTACATATTTAACTTGTAACACATAGCTAAGTGTACATTAACAACTTATTTGCCCCAGGATTATCTGAAATAAATTATAAAATTAACTATTATTACACATAAAATATGGTATATTTGTTGTAATTTTGTTGAAAAGGTAAAATAAAATGTCTGAAAAAGAACTTAATTCATATAGATTCCTGTCAGGGAAAGAGCCTACTGATGAAATGCTTGAATGTATTATGCAGGATGCTCTAAATAGTGCCATGGCCCGCAGGCGCGAGGCAGAGGCTAAAATTAAGTCAGAAGTCGATCGGCTACGCAAGCTTAATCGTGAAAAATGGTCGGGTAGATTGAAAGCATGTAACAATGAATGAAACGAAGCAAAAGCCTGAACTAATAGTTATCGCTGGCCCAAACGGGTCGGGGAAGACCACGGTTACGCAACAATTCCTTCATCATGAATGGTCCAATGGGGTCGTTTATATAAACCCTGACCAAGTTGCAAAAGAGATGTTTGGAGATTGGAACTCTCAAGATGCAGTTCTAAAATCAGCAAAATATTGTGCTTATTGGCGAGAAAAATGTCTTAAAGAAAGGATAAGCTTCGTATTTGAAACTGTTTTCTCAGCGGAAGATAAAATCGATTTTGTTCTCCGTGCAAAAGAAGCCGGTTTTTTTGTGCGTATATTTTTTATTTCAACTGAACATCCCTCTATAAATGCGGCAAGAATTACAAATAGAGTAATTGAGGGTGGACATTCTGTACCCATCGATAAAATTATCTCAAGATATTACAAATCAATCTTGAATTGCGAAACGATAGCAACAAAAGTTGATAGACTTTACTTATATGATAACTCAGTTGATGGGCGGACAGCGCGTCCTTTATTTAGGCTGTCAAATGGGGAGTTAGGTAAAATGTATGTAGAAACATTGCCGGAATGGGCTATCAATATTTTACCGGAAAGAAATGAAGAGTAAGAATCAGAAATTGGAATTATTATATTTTCTGAAAAGGACTGAAAAGGACTTGGGAATAAGTTTGTATGGAAAGAAAATTATAGCTAACTTTGTTGGTGCAAAAACTCACTTAATATCAGGAATCTAATCCATTTTATTATTGGGAGGTAGATTTAAGAATCAAAGTAAAAACTTCTAACTAATATGAACACCTACAAACGATTAGCGGGTCCGTTATTTGTTTTAGCAATTTCTATGCTTACAGCTTGCGGCCCTAAAGAATTAAATTTAACAACGGCGACTCCTAACGTCACGTTTGATGAAACAGCCCAAACCGATTCGGTGATAATCAACGGAAGTGACGGAAATTGTGAAATCGAATATGCACCTCAATGGGTTGCGGTAGAAGTAAAGGATTCGGTCGTAGTGCTCAAAACTAAAGAAAATACTTCCGGAAAAGTAAATAAGGATGTGTTGGTGGTGAAATGTGGGGCTTCCAATATCACTCTTAATCTGGAGCAGGGCATCAAAGCCACCCATCTCGATCTTCCTAATGGCAAAGAGATTAAATTTGATAAAGAAGGGGGGTCAAAAGATTTGGTAGTCGTAACTGACGGCTCTGTAAAAGTTGAAGCTTTTGACGGGGTCACTGCTGACTATAAAAATGGGAAACTTACTGTAACAACTCCTAAAAACGAGGGAAATAGAACAAAAGGAACTATCAAGCTAATTGCCGGGGATTTCACTAAGGAAGTAGAAGTTAGCATCGATGGAAAATTCTGCACTACCTGCAATGGAACAGGAAAAGTGAAATGTAAAAGTTGCGGAGGTGCAGGAAGTGTGTTCAGGGAAGAGCCATACATGGGAATATATGGTTGTAAATCATGTGGTGGTAGAGGATATGCTTACCGTGTTGCAGATCCCGATTATAGAGATGGCTCTGGAAAGCAGACTTGTCCAACTTGTAAGGGTAAAGGGGTATGAAAAAATTTTTTATATATGCGCTATTTTGCATTGTTATTTTGGCAGGATGCAAAAAAGCCACTTATCTCAAAAGTGATAGGGAAACGGTTACTTTTGCCAAGGAGGGTGGTCAGGATAGTCTGATTCTACACAGTGATGGAGCTGATTTTAAAATACTTTCTTCTCCGGAGTGGGTTGAATCTAATTTAAAGGATTCAGTTCTTTATCTTAAAGTCCCAAATAATGATAGTAAAAGTAAGAGAGAGGGGAACATTGTTGTTATGAATGGAGATCAAAAATTATCTCTTGCCATTAGCCAGGCTTCAGAAGCAACTTATTTTACTATTTCTCGCAAGTCCGTTACATTAGGCCAGAAAGGGGAACCAGACACCTTACGCATTAATACTGATGGGGCCAATCCTCGGTTAGAGGGAGTGGAAGGAGTGACTACTCAATTTGCCGATGGGATTTTAACTCTTGCAGGAAAAGGGAACACAGGCGCTACCAAGAAAACTAAAGCAAAACTTATTTGTGATAGTCTATCTGTAGATTTGTTGGTAATAGAAAAAGGAACGAAATGCAGTAGATGTGGGGGTAGTGGAAAAGTGATATGCTCATGGTGCGATGGCCGAGGAGAAGTTTTTTGTCCATACGATATCTGTCCTAAATGTCACGGTGGAGGCAGAGCCACATGTTCTGAATGTAAAGGAAAAGGGAAATAAGTATATTCTTTTTTGCTAAATCAATAAAGGCAGGGAGAGCAATTTGAATTGTCCTTCCTGTTTTTTATTTAAGTCGTAATAAAAAATTGCAACTCATGATTTAAAAACGCGGAGGAAGGCCGATATTTTTTTGCTCGCAGAATCTTAAAGAAATTTCACTGAGGGTTCGCAGAACTTTTTACAAATTTAATTCTCTTGGGAACCAAAACTTTCGTTTTTGGAATTATCACAAAAAGATATGAAATTGGAGAATCTTTCTGAGAATTTTTTAAAAAGAGAAGCTTTTAGTTTAGGCCTATATAATTATAATTAAAGAGTTCTACGAACGTACTGGGAACGCTCTTTCCCCTTCTGCGAGCACCCCTTTAAAGTTGATAAACTTAAATTGTTAGAACGTAAAAGTAACCATTTTCTGATTATTTGCAATTTTAATATTGATTACTCTATGAACGATTAAGGATTGTTATTCCTTTAGGAATTCCTGAATAATTGCCGGGTCGCCAAGCATACTCAAAATGGAATCCGGTTTACGAAATTCTGAATAAGTTTTGCTTTTAAAAAATCTCCTGAAAGCCTCGTACACAGGAATTTTAAGTATCTCAGCTAAACGACAGACTATGGTACCGGTTTGTGTTGCCGTTAAAATTTTATGTAATGTAAGTTCTTTTTCAGTCATAATCTATAAACATTTTGATTCGACAAAACTAAGATATTGATCTGTTAATTTCTGATCAAGAAGGCATATTTGATTAGTCGGCTTAAAATATTTTAATCTTGAAATAGCTTCATCAGCGGAGATAAAGCCACTCATAAACAGTCGCACTGTATCCACAATTCGATCATCCGCCACGCCTCCTTCTATATAATCATATTCTGCCCATGGCTTGTGTCCAAGCCGGCTTTGAGTGACAAATTGTAACCACTCCCTATCGTAATACTTAAAAATCTTATATCTGCAACAGGATAGCAAATCCCTCTGTTTTAAATGGTAAATATTAACAACAGGAGTGGCATTTCTATTATCTGCAATTTTTAAAGCCCAATCTTTTGCTTGGGAATAAATATCGGTAATATAAAAACCTGGACCAAAATCTAATTTCACTCTTCCGGCATCTACTTTGGGAGACTTAATAATATCAGTTCCGCCGTGATATACAACCAACTCTTCAAACATATAAGTACTCTTTATTGTTTTCTCTTTTATGAAGCAAGTCAACCAACTCAGCGACTACATTTTCCATACTTTCAGTATGAAGAACATTATAATGAGCCAAAACATATCCTTCCGTCATGTTCACATTCTCCATTCTTTCAAATATATCTAAATAGCTACACTTTTCAGCTTCCGCGACTGCTTCTATACATTGGGAAAGAAATCCATATTCAATCTCCTTCTTACTTAGCTTTATCCAGCTGTCACCAGTTAATTTATCCACCTCTTCAATCATACAAAATGATTTAAAATGTTATAACGCAAAAGTAACCATTTTTTTGATAATTTGCAATTTTACGTTTCAGTGTTTCAAAATGAAACAGTCTAAGTGATTGAGAATATGACTTGTATCGTGCGTTTCAGAGTTTCAGCGAAGCGCGATTTTTACGGTTAATAGTTTTGCCGGGGCCTTTCTCTTTGCTAATGGTTTTCTTTTTCTCTTGCAAAGAAAAAGAATAAATTGGAAGCGTTGTGCATAATTGTTTACAGAGCTAAATAATTAAGAATCATAAAATATTAATGCAACCGTCTCCGACGGTTGAGGGGTTGGGGGATTAGAGGGCCTCAGGTAGGCTCCTGACGTCGCCAACCTGAGATTAATAATGATGAAACCGCCACTGGCGGTAGGGGAATGAAGAAAATTCCGCTGATGGTAGGATGGGTGCAGATTATAGAGTAGGATGGGTGCAGATTATGGAGAGGAGGCATCCTCGCCTTCTGACAACCATAATACTAATGTCCTGCGGCGATTATTAGATTTTCTTTTTATATGTAAAAAATAATTCTTAATTTTGCAAGTGAACCCCGTGATATGCGGTACAATCCATGAGAAGGATTACCGGGTTATTGGGAGGTTAACATACATACGAAAGGCGTTTACTCGCTTTTTCTTGGTCAATCGAAACCTGAGAAATTTTGAATTTGCAACCAAGATGAAGCAATAGTAGATGCCCTGTGGGTACGTCTATGTACTTCCGGCTTATCTTTTAATTGCGATATGCCGGATTTAATGCATATACCTACATCACGGGGTTCCTCTACCATTGCTCATTCGGTTGCAATGGCATTCTCAGGGCCTCGATTGACGGAATGAGCAGTGAGAGGCTCCCCGTTTTTCGTTTTATTATACCTGCGTAAAGAGTTTTTATCAACTTTTAATGAGAGTTTTTTGGGAGTCAGTAACAACTAAGACACTCGACTCCAATGGAAAAACTAAAAATGACCTGCTCTGACAAAGTTGAAAGTAATGTGGAAAAGATAGCCACCTTATTTCCTCATTGTGTAACAGAACGTATTGATAAGAATGGACATCCAGAACTTGCCATAGATTTTGAAAAACTTAGAGCCGAACTATCAAATGAAATAATTGATGAATCGGAGGAGCGTTATCAGTTCACGTGGCCCGACAAGCGAGCCTCTTCACGTCTTGCAAATACTCCGACCGACAAGACGCTGCGCCCGGACGTGAACGCCTCGGTAGATTTTTGGAACACCAAAA
>CAZXGU010000145.1:0-7151 GCA_964640375.1 uncultured Sangeribacter sp.
GGAGGCGTCGGAGGCCAGGAAGATGGCGGGGCCTGCGAGGTCGTCGGGGGTGCTCCACCGTGCGGCAGGTGTCTTGGATATTATAAATCTGTCGAAGGGATTAGGGGAACCGTCGGCATTGGGTTGGCGGAGGGGAGCAGTCTGTGGAGTGGCGATATAACCCGGACCGAGTCCGTTGCATTGGATGTTATAGCTTCCATATTCTGCGCATATATTGCGGGTGAGCATCTTCAGTCCTCCTTTGGCGGCAGCATAGGCGGAAACGGTTTCGCGTCCCAACTCGCTCATCATCGAACAGATGTTAATGATCTTGCCATGGCCTTTTCTAATCATTCCCGGAATTACAGCTTTGGCGCAAATGAAAGGCGCTACAAGGTCGGTGTCGATTACCTCCCGGAAATCTGTGACCTCCATTTCGTGCATGGGGACGCGTTTTATTATCCCGGCGTTGTTAACTAAAATATCCACGCCTCCCATGGTTTTCTCTATATCATCGACCATTGATTTTACGGCTTCTTCATTCCTGACATCGCATATATATCCTTTGGCTTCGATTCCGGCTTCCTTATAGTTGGCGATAGCGGTTTCCATTGATTTTTGTGTGTGGCAGTTGTAGGCAATCTTTGCTCCGGCATCGTGGAGAGCTTTTGCGATTGCGAAGCCTATTCCATAGGCGGCGCCTGTGACAAGGGCCACTTTCCCTTTAAGTGAAAATATATCCATAGCGGTAAGATTTTATTTATATAACAATGTGGGGCCATGAAGTTCTTAACAGACGGGTCTTGGGGATGAAACACCCTGAGTATTCCCCTGAAATGATAAAATGAACAATATGAACAAAGTGAACTCATGTAATACGGGTTAAATTTCCGAACTTTGTTTTTGCAGAGGCCTATGAAAATGATTTTCCTCCCGGTAAAGGATGATTCTTCCCGAGTAAATTACGTGAAACAATTTGTAGAGAAATAAATAATTACGTAATTTTGTGAGGCTTGGAGGTGGATAAAAACATAAGTTTTTTATCAAATTTTCCGTAGGCAATACTTCTTAACCAAAAAAAAGATAATAGGATGAAAAGATTTTTAATTTCTTTATTTGCTGTATTAGCTTCGGCCATGGCTTTTGGACAGTCGGCCAAGGTGGTGGTAGATACAAACGGTGAGTTCGTTGGTAAATACATTAGAACTAACGCTACTACATATACGGTAGGTATTCAAGATTATTTTGATGTTCCCAAGAAAGGGCACAAGGTTGTGGTGTACTCGGCAGAAGCAGGACAGGGGTATGTGGCTCCCAAGGGTGATGGGAATGTGAATGTTAGAAGCACCCCATCTACCAGTGGGAAAAAGATTGGTTCTTTGTCGGGCCCTAACGGGGGAATACCCGAAGAAGCGCCGTGCCTTGGAAAGACAAATGGGTGGTATAAGATTCAGTATGGCAATAAGATAGGTTATGTTCGTGCTGATCTGATGGGCTGGGATCCGATGGGATTTTAAATTCCAAAATAATAAGATATGCTACCACAATCAATCATAAAAAAGATACTTGCAAAATACGGAAAGGAGACGATCTATTCAGCCGATTGTGCGCCATTGGCAGCTGAGATAGGAGTTAGCGAAACGACGGTTAAGCGGATGTTGGGCTTAGTGGGCAAACATTCGCCGGAGCGGCATCGCACTCCTCATCTGAGCACGATGGATATCTTGGCCAAATGGTTGGGATATGACAGTTACTATGCGCTTTTGGCTGAAATAAAAGAGGAAGATTATTCCTCGGAATTTACTTCGATGGAGAGTATTGCTGTTGAGGATCTTGACGAGGGGAGTCAGGTACAGATAAAGTATGACCCCTCGAGATTGATTGTGATGACATATCTTGGGAATGGGGTTTTTGTGATAAATGAATCGCACAACAGTAAATTGATGAAAGGGGACAGGATAAAGCTGACTCATCTTGTCAGGGGCCAGGAGATGATAGTGAAGGAGGTGATTAGGGGAGAGAGGAATTTAGGAGGCTATCGGGCGGCCAAGGATGGCGGATTAACCTCTTTGGAGATAATAATTTAATTCACCCGGAGACAAACGGGCTGCGGATTGGTGATTATATTTTCACCCGGAGACAAACGGGCTGCGGATTATTGATTATATTTTCACCCGGAGACAAACGGGCTGCGGATTGGTGATTATATCTTCACCCGGAGACAAACGGGCTGCGGATTATTTATTGATTTCTTTAATGGTTTCGGGAGGCGGAGTCGGCGGAGGCTTTGATGAATTGGGAGAGAAGTTTTTGGGCATGGCTTTTCGACTGGGCATTAATTAGTTCTTGCTCGATTTCGAGGGGATCTATGGCGGGATTCTCGGCACGATAGGCTGCGAGAATCTCCTGATATTTTTGGCTATATGAGAGATTTAATTCATATAACTTATCCTGTCGTTGCCGAGGGGTGAGCTGCCCTTTTGATAATAGATTTATGGCAGCCTCTGTTTCCTTGATTATTTGCGCCATACGGTTGTCAAAATCAAGGATTCTTATTTTTTTAGATTCTTCCAAAGGGATAGCTGTGGGGCTGATGTTCTTTCCCTCTGAAGGGATAGCTGTGGGGCTGATGTTCTTTCCCTCTGAAGGGATAGCTGTGGGGCTGATGTTCTTTCCCTCTGAAGGGATAGCTGTGGGGGTGATGGATGCCGTTTCTTCAGGATTATTAGGAGAAGATTCGGGCGCATGAAGGGAAGGAGAGGAAGAAGAGGAAGGAGAGGGGCTGCTATCGGTGGGGGAAGGGCGGAAATATGCTCCTATGCCGATTATGGCAGCAATTGTGGCAGTCTCGATGATCCAAAGCTTAAGGCGAGAATTGGGTTTAAGGCTTTTAAGGAGAGTTTCGGGAGAAGGATTCTCCTTTTTACATTCCCGATAAAAGCTTTTGAAATGACGCGACGGGAACTTTGGAGTTTTATTTTTAATCTCTTCAAAAACAGAAGAGAGGGCGTGGAAATCCTTTTTTGCAGTAGGTTTTTCTCCAGCGGCAACCGGATCGCATATCCCCGGAGTTCCTCCATGAGTTAGATCTGAGGTATTGGTATATGCCTTGTCAAAATCAATGAGCATCACTGCCCGGTCGCTATGCCGGAGGATAATATTGGCTGTTTTAATATCGCAATGAATCACACCGGCACGATGAATATATGAAATTACATTGAGCAATTCCTTTAAAACTCTTCTCACATTTTCTTTAGAGCTAAAGAATTGTTGACCCTCATCAGTTTTGAGAAAATCACTGAGAGTGATGCCATCAATATAATCCATTATGATATAGACTTCCTCATCGTCAATCCTTAAGTCGCGATAGATTGGGAGAGCATCATGTCGGAGGCGCTGGCCTATCTCATACTCTTTGCGATAAGAGGCGACAAAAGTTGGATTTGTAAGATATTGAGAGCGCATTCTTTTCGCGGCAACTCTCAACCCGTTAATACGTAAGGAATAAATCAAGGATGAGGCCCCTTCTCCGCAAATATTTTCCTTCTTGAAGCCCACAACGACAGAGTCCTCGCCTACAGGGTGAGAAAAATCGGAACTGAACATTGAGGGGGATGTTGGAATCATACTGCAAAATTAAAAAAAGATTGCTAAATATTTGCACCATAAGATTAAAATTCATAATTTTAAGGCATCGAACCCAATCGGTCGGAAAACCGGTTTTACGTTTCGTCATATTGCTTAACCGAAAAATCCACATCCCATGCAAATAAATAGATGCAAGAAGGGGAGCTTTACCCCCTCCGTAATTAACGGTTGCTTTAAGTCGCTGCTTGCCTTGATAATAATAGGCGCTTTTACATTAGCGGCAACGGCGGCATCCATTACTATCGACTTCCGCAAGCTATATACCGAAGAGAAGGGAGAGGAAATACCTGCTTCCCGTCTCCTTTCATTCCTTAATTCGGATGCGGGTTCGCCCGGGATTGTAAGTGGGATTTCTCAGTGTAACTTAGCCTACGGTTATCCTAATGGTCTTTACTATAACGGTGCATATAAAAACGCTACCCCCTCTTTGGAGGATAAGGGGGCGCTCTTTATAAAATCTACCGATGAGGAGACTAACCAAGATTCTGGAGGGATAACATTCACTATGGCCCCTCAATACCGACATCGGAATACGAATATAATGGTTTATGTTTATCTTGATGACAATAGTTGCGCGGCGTCGGATTTAGATCATAGTTTGGAGGTATCCTTCAACGGAGGGCCATACATAAAATCAGAGTTTTCAGAGATAGGCAGGCATGGATTTGTGGGGAGGTTTAATTTCAAACCGGAGGGAGCGATAATAAAAGATCTCTCAATCCGGGTTCCGAATGTCTATCGTAAGGCGAAACATGAGCCTTCCGATGCAGAGCTTGACTATTTCATGGCAATAACCTATATCAATCTCTATTATGGAGATGAAACAGCAGAGCCTGTCACGGATTGGAGATTTGAAAAAACGAGCGATAGTGTGAGCCTTGATAATTCTGCCGATTACGAAATGCCGAGATTGGTGGCGATGCCGGTTGAGGCAGCAGATATGGTGGAGCTATCCTCATCAGATCCGGAAGTGGCTTCGATTGAGAACGGGAAGGTGGTTGCTAAGAAGGAGGGAGTGACAACAATTGTTGCAAACTTGGCTGAAAACAATCTTTTTAAAGCCTCTTCGTCGTATAGTCCCGCTTCCTATCAGCTCACTGTGAAGAAATCTATGTCGGAAATTGAGGAGGTTTCATTTTATGAAGAAACAGAGGAGCCAATCTTATATGATCTACAAGGAAGGATTGTTTCTGGAAAGGGAGAGCCCGGGGTATATATACTCAAAAGGGGAGCTGCCACTAAGAAAATTATGATTCGATGAAATAAAATCTGACCTCAATAAATAATAATAATTAAATCAAATACAATTCAATTTTATGTTTAAACTAATTAAGAAATCACCGGTGGCATTTTCAGTATTGATGATTATGCTATGTTCCTTCCTCTTTTCAACAAATGAGGCGAATGCACAGAGTGTGCCTGCAGATGTGACAAAGGTATGTAATATTCTCGACAAGAGTAGGAACTTAGCTAAGACACTTACTCCAGAATCTGCCATTGAAGTTATTAAGACTCTGCACAATCTTGAGTTTTACCGTACTTCACAGACGCGCCTGAACTCAACTTCGCGGGAGATGCTTACCAATTCAATTTTTAATTTGGTAAAGACTCTTGATCCCTCCACACCCAACAGCATGAGGCAAGAGCTTCGGGATGAAACGGAGCAAGCAACGACTCTTGGAGAAGTGATAAAGCCCTTCTATGATTCGCTGATGGAGGAATTTAATAAGGCTTTGCAATAGAGACAGATTCTTCTTTCGCGCTCATTTCAATCGCGCCACAATGGACGAGAGATTAACACAATGGGCGAGAGATTAACACAATGGGCGAGAGATAAAGCTTAATGGGCGAGATATAAAAAGGGAGGCAGCTTCTATCATTGAAGCTGCCTCCCGGATTTATAAAAATAGCTTATGTCATTTCTTTGGCGCGCGAGCTGCCGGGGTCCGGCTGACAAAACACAGCCCCAGAATCTGCTGATTGGAGCTAATTCTTTCTCTGAGAGCTAAAGCTCTTTCACGGAACCAAGCTGCATCTATCATTGAAGCTGATTCTTAGAAAGGCATTTTAGGCTTTCTTCAGATAGGCATCGACGGATTTGGCTACTTGCTGGCCGGAGGCGATGCAACGAACCACAAGGGATGCGCCTGTTGTGGCATCTCCAGCAGTGAAAACGCCATCTACGGAGGTTTGGCGAGTTTCGGGGTCGGATTTAATGCAGCCACGAGCGTCATATTCCAAACCCAATTCATCGAAGAAGGGATTTCCTTTCACTCCGGTGAAACCCATTGCCAAGAGCACCAAGTCGGCATCTATGATTTCCTTGTTACCGCTGCGGATAAGATTCATGCGGCCGGTTTCGGGATCCTTCTCCCAATCCACTTCCTCAACCTCAACACCCTTCACGCGACCATCCTCATCGCTGATGAAGCGGCAAGTGTCGAGCAACCATCGGCGTTCGCAACCCTCCTCATGCGAGGTGGATGTTTTCAGAACCTGGGGCCACTGCGGCCAGGGAGTGGCAGGGTTTTCACCCACCGGGGGCTTCGGCATGATTTCAATTTGAGTGACCGAAACGGCACCCTGGCGATGAGAAGTTCCCACGCAGTCGCTACCCGTGTCGCCTCCACCAATCACAAGCACCTTGCGACGCTTTGCAGAGATGCGGTCATCGCGTGAAACCTCTGCGCCGGCATTGATTCTATTCTGCTGCTGGAGGAGCTCAAGGGCGAAATGCACGCCCTTCAAGTCGCGTCCCTCCACCTTAAGATCGCGAGGCTGGTCGGCGCCAGTGGCAATAACGATAGCATCGAAATCCTTCTTGAGGTCGGCAGCGGAAATATCCTTACCCACCTCCACAGAGCATTTGAACTCCACGCCCTCATGCTCCATGAGCCGGATTCGGCGGTCGATCACCTTCTTATTCAATTTGAAATCAGGGATACCGAATCTCAACAAACCGCCCGGCGCTTCAGCCTTCTCAAAAACAGTGACGGAATGCCCGGCCCAATTGAGACGGTTGGCAGCCGCCAAACCGGCAGGACCCGAACCGATCACCGCGACCTTCTTTCCGGAGCGGTGTTTGGGAATATGAGGGGTTACGAGATTTTCAGCAAATGCCTTTTCCACGATAGCCACCTCATTCTCGCGGATAGTCACCGCTTCATGCACCTTATTGAGCACACACGACTTCTCGCAGAGTGCAGGGCAGATTCGGCCCGTAAACTCCGGGAAATCATTAGTTTCATTCAAGAGCTTATAAGCTCCCTTAATATCATCATGCCATAGGCGGTCTTGCCATTCAGGCTGACGGTTGCCAATGGGGCAAGCCCAGTGGCAGAATGGAACGCCACATTCCATGCAGCGTGAAGCCTGAGTGCGGCGGTCCTCATGATTGAGGGTCTGTTCCACCTCGCCGTAATCGGCTATACGTTCATACACCGGACGATACCCGGCCTCTTTTCTATTAATGGTAAGAAATGCTTTTGGATTGCCCATAACGTCCTCCTTAATTATTGTGAATA
>CAZXGU010000146.1:0-6988 GCA_964640375.1 uncultured Sangeribacter sp.
GTCGAAGCCGATTGTACCATTGTCGTACTATTTCTTCGTAATCTTGTGCCATTGTATTGTTTGTATGACTGCAAAATTACAAAAAATACTTGTATTATTATCTTCAAAAAACCTCCAAAAATTCTCAAACTGATTAGGCAGCCTCCTGAATTTCCCTTATCTTATCGATTTTTGATAATGACGACTCTAGGATTGTCTGAAAAGATTTGAAATCATATATTCGACGATTAACATTTGCCAACTGTGTATGCAGATCCCGTTTCTTAGTTTTCATCATTACATATTCTCCATGTGATGATTCATACTGACTCAGATTAAACGATTTTTCCGGCGTCGCCGCAGCTCTCAAAAAGGCTATCTCAGTTTCAAAAGGAGCGAGTTGTTCGGTTAAACCTTTAATCTTTGTTTCAAACTCTTCTTTTATTACCCCCTGTTCCTGAATCTTACCACCGATTTTAGCCATCGCAGCTTGCACCTCTGGATAAAGTGCCATATTGATTTCCAAAAGCCGATCTATATAAGGTTGTATAGTCTTCACTTCCTTAGCGATCTCTGTTAGACTTTTCAGGAAATCAAGTGCTCCTGTGAGTTTCTCTACTTTAAAGAGAATTGGAGTCTCTGTTGGATAGCTTTGCATACGCATACTATCATCACCAAACATAGGACGCACATTAACTATACAAGGATCCGCTGTGCGGAAGCGGATGCGTTCCATATAGTCCTTGGGATTCTCTGCAATTGCCTCAAGACCGCGCATCATTTCAATCACCTCGTTCATTATATAGGACTCTACAAATGTCTCAGGATCCCTTATTGATTTATTGATGAAGTCAGTTAAAAAGTCAAAGGCAGCCGCCCAACTTTCACGGGAAGGACAGTAACTGCGTGTACAGCGTACAATGTCAGCCATACTGGCCTTATAGTACTTTACAATGTAACTATAGGGAAGGATTTCAAACCCCCTATATTGCACACCCAATAAAAAATAGGCTGCACTTCCAAATCCGAAATTTGTCTTAAGAGCGACTTGGATATCCTCATTTTCTCGGTGAGTGAAATTACTCCACCCGATATTTTCTTTGGAGTGCATTATAATAGACTTATCCCGATTCAGTTTCTGAGTAGTCTCATGATAGCAATTTGCGTCAATCCATCGTGACGCATCCCGGAAGAAATCAGATTTTTGACGCTTTTTTAGTATACTAATCGCATCCATTTCTGTTTGATCGGCACTTTGATAGTCTGGGGCACTACCCTGTCGCTCACACGAATCTATATAAGATTGGCGAGCTTCCTTACCAGCGTTTCTCCACATTTCCTGAAGTACATCATATTCATATACTTTTGGATAGCCTATACCGCTAACATATGAAGACTCATAAGAGTACGGATATAAGTAATCCATGAAAACTCGGGTATCAGAGAAACGAGTCTTGAATTGTGACTGCATATCCCAAACAGTACGATTGGGATTGGCAATCATGGCTTCGAGTTCAGAAATAAATTGCTCTGGACGATGAATGGGAAGTTCCACATTACAGAACACGCCGTTTGACTGTTTTAAAGCTATCACATGTGTTTTGTCAATATTTCTTGAATTCATAAAAAGTGGTATTTAGAGTTTCTAAACTTTAAATACCACTTTTTCGAAAAGGTAAACTGTTTTTATTCTGATTTTTCTATGACCATGTTTTGTTTTCGGAGGCGGCGATTGCTTGTCATGCCGGTTTTAATTGTCTCAATCCACTCTTCAGAGCCAACTGTCTTGTTGTCTTTCATTGACTGAGCGATATAGTAGGACAACGAACCATACCAAGTGTTGGTGTCAACGTCACGGACTTCTCTGTTGACCTGATAGGAACGACAAGCCTCAATGAACATTACCGGGGATTGGTTCTTAGTCGAAGCTATAGTAAAGTAGTCATTAGTCTCTTTCGTTCTGTCTGGGGTATAATCTTTGCCAGAACGAGTAAAACCCTCTCTCGTTCCACGAACATGATCATCATCACCACGTGAAGCCGTTCCACTATGACACGCATCTAAAACCACAATCAGCCGCCCTTCCGGACCCAGTTTATTTCTAATATCATTAAAATAAACCTCCAACTCATCATCAAGGAGATGATTTTTGCCCTCATACACTCCTTCTTTATAGAGCATTTCGGCATCCACTGGAATTAGAGCTTCATCCCAGCCATCTTCTTCATCGCCATTCAAGTCCTCGAATGGCTGACCGTGCATAGAGAAGTGGACGTATACAATGTCTCCCATTTGGCTTTCGCTTGCCAACTTTTTCAATGCTCCGGTGATATTAGAATAGGCTGCCTGTTTATCGACTAATGATTTCACTGTGAACCCTTGTCCATGGAACAGCGGCATCAGCAACTCCACATCATTCGCGCCGCTGATGTTAGCCCATTTATCGGAGTCTTCTCTCGGATTTCCGTAGTCGGACACACCGATCAACAAAGCTCGTTTGGTCTGAGCCTTGACGCTGAAAAACAAAAAGCCAAGCATAATAGCGCCTATCGTGCTAAAGACTAGGATTGATTTTAACTGTTTCATTTTTTATATTGTTTTAATCCAATGCATCCAAAAGAACCCACCCTGCCCAATATTCTGGATCGGCAAAGTCGTCTTCTACATCCTTATACTCTTTAATATATTTTTTTGCTTTATTTAGTGCGGATTGTTTATTATCCCCATTAAGCATGTTTCTATAAAACTCAATCATTAAAAGTTCAGTTGCTTTATCATGAACCGGCCATAGCGACATCAATATACTTTTGACCCCAGCTAATTTAAAACCTCTCTGAAGCCCAAACACTCCTTCACCATTTATCACCCCAAGACCACTTTGACAAGCGGAGAGTGCTACAAAATCTGTTTGAGAAAAATTTAAGTCAGCCAATTCTTTCGCCGTGAGTATTCCGTCTTCAACATCTTCAGGCAATTCTTCTCCTTTCAATCCTGAATTGGCCCCAGATAGAAATAGACCTGAATAAAGCATAGATTGTTCAATAGGATTTTCATCCTCTAAATTAGTTCGTTGAAAAAAAGATACATAATTCCGCTTTTCTCGCTCTTCTTTTGTCCAATAATACCCGTGTGTAGAAAAATGAATTATGGAAGGTCTCTTTTCTTGTAATAAATGTACACTCTCCTCTATTCCCGAAGCAGCAGTAAAAAGAGAAATTTCAGTATCAGGAGATTTATCCTTGTAAAGAGAGGAAATGGCTGTTACCTCCGGTAAGGACCATTTTAAGGAATCCACTCCATATCTTAAATCTTCACGAGCTAAATATCTATAGCAAGTACCTTCTTTTCTCTCTCCAGTGCGCGATAATCCTGAGTTTAAATTTAGAGCATCTCTTCTATTGTAATCCAACCCTCCGTATAAAACTATATGATTAAAATCAGTCTTCGTATGTTCCTTTACTAACTCCTTCGTAGTTGAAAGTCTAACCAACTTCCACTTATCCGATGCTAATTTTCCTGTCTTGTCGCAGAAGCTTTCAATTGCCATGGAATTCAGGAGCCCGGTGGGAGAAAAATATATTGTGGATATGGTGTCTGAAAGAGCCAAAGGTGCAAAAACAAGATTATAACCAGCTGATGATAAATATAAACCCATATCTTTACTTACCAGCTCAAAATCTGAATTGGAAAACAAGGGGAAAATTTGCGGTGTATTTGAGTCTGCTTTGATCACTGCCCCATAATACCCATCACCCGCCTCGATAAACTCAATAGCTATCTCATCTCCCTTTAATCCCTTTCTAACATCCTTCCAGCTATATTGCTGCGGAGCACTGGTTCTTGATGTGTCAAGAAGGAGACCTTTTGCAAATAATTGTGCATCATAAACTGCCTCCTCCATTCCTGGGGTTAATATTAGCATTGGCATAAGGGAATAAAACCATCCTGAAAAATCTTTCCATAATTCCAATCTTTCCTCTTTTCCCAAATTTGGCAAAAGATTGTAAAGATAGGGAATTGCCTCATAAGATATTTTTTTAGACCAATCAACTAATTGCGAAAATTTCTGATTCATCACTTGAGGATATTTTCTAAGAAAATTTCCTCTTTTGGACATCCTTCGCTGCATTTTCGCATTCAGTTTGGGACCGATTATGAAAAACTCGGAATATAACCAAGAATCATACCAAAAGTCAAGCATTAATAGATAGGCAACTCTTTTCTGACATTCCATTATTTCATGACTATCTCCGGAATGGTTTTCTAAAAGAGTGTTAAGTGCAAGCTGCTCATAGGAGACTGCCTTGTCAAAATCGAATAGATAAAATGAACACCGAGACAAGGTCTGATAATCTTGATAGGTTTTATTACTTTTTTGAATTACAAAATTATATATTTTCTCCAATGGCGACTTCAAAAACTGATTTAAAGTATCAAAATGATACACTTCATCCCCGAGTCCTCCCCAAATTGTGGTTCCCTGTAGAACAGGAGGGTCTATATGTTTATTCCAATACTTTTCTTTAATTCGAGCAGATAACCCAAATTGAGACAGAAACTCACTATCAAGGGAAGGAGAATTGGAAAATAAACCTATAAATTCTCGAATAAGATTAGGGAAATTTAAATTCCTATCGGCATTATCAAACATAGGTGCAAACCAATATTGGTTATCTAAGTCGTCTTGAAAGTCTTGATGTATCAGGTAATAATAATTGGGAGAGCCCAATGTCAGTAGAGCTTCTTCAAAGCCTTTCAAAGGCTGTTCCTCATATAATAGATCCAGGCGTTGAGTATTTTCAGTAATCTTATCTGAAAAATTGCTTAAAATAGTGTCATTGTAAACTTGGGCCGAGGGAACATTTTTGTTAATTGATTGGGCTTTCTCTAAAAACCTCTGTGCTCCCGACGTATCGTTGAGAAGAAGACTACAGAAAGAGCCAAGCAGTAGAAGACGACTTTCTATTTTGGAAGGGCCGTAGGCAACTCTATGAACTTTGATAAGATTTTCAATGGCAGAAATGGCATTCATTATATCCCCTTTATTGCACCCCTCTAATATGCTGTTGTAAATAGCATTCATTTTAGCACACGCCCTGTACTCTACATTTGAAGCTATTCCGAACTCCTCTACCGCAGAATGAGGCGATACACCTATCCCTCCATGCCAATGCCAATGTTTTCTTAATAATATCATTTCTTTCATGGCTGAGGCATAAGCCGGCCATGTATAATCATGAGATACGCCTAATTTTTTGTAGATTGAAATAGCTTGATTTATAGCTTTTTCCGCATCTTTCTCCCTTTTATGCTTTATTTCTTGAGATTCCTTGTTCTCCCCTTCTAAAAAAGAGGGGATACTGCGGAGCAAGATGACGGATTGGAGTAATAACGCCTCCGCATACTCTTCTGACTTACTCCCATTCAGCCGTTTTATTTGTTCGGACGCACTATTGGCAATTGAAACGTTGGCCTCACCATCCTCACGTAGGGCATTTAAATATGCGGTGCGAAGTTGAAGCGTATAGTATTCTGGTATGTTGATAAGTCTGTGCGTTGTTAACTCCATTACAAAAGCATTGGCATATTCCCATACGCTGTCAATTGGCAGGAATTGGGCTCCATAAAGAAAGCTGTTCGACTTACTTGCTACTATACATTGAAGAGTTGCAGAGTCGGAAGGCACGATAAGAGGAATACAACCTTCATACATCATGGCTTCTTTGAAACATCTATCGTTAAATGCATCTTCTGCTATAGCATGAATGCTATCGATATGATTCATAAGGACTGAACTATCTGAATCTGTAGCTTTTGACTCCACTACTCCAAATAATATTACTAATATTAATAATAGAAATAACTTTCTCATACTGTAAATCATAAAAGATAGTTTGGCGATGGCAATTGTCTGATAATAATTGATAAAATCAGATTGAATTCACGTCAATTATTTTTCTTTTTTCATAACTTTATGTTTAGTTTAATCCGTCCAACAGTATAAATGCTGCCCAATATTGAGGATCCATGAATCCAGGCGTTTCCCGAACTTTCTTTTGAGCCTCCTGTAAGGATTCTCGCTTGCTCTTACCACCAAGATAATTATTGTAGAATTCTGTCATGAGTATTTGAGTGGCTTCATCATCCACATCCCATAGCGACATTAAGATTGAATTAGCTCCCGCTTTCTTGAATCCTCGTTGAAGACCGAAAACTCCATCACTACTTATATCTCCCATGCCAGTCTGACATGCTGAAAGCACAACTAAATCCAAATCTCTTAAATCTAAATCTGCAATCTCCTTTGCTGTTAAAATCCCGTCATCCACATTTTCAGGAATATCTTTCCCTAACAACGCATTATTAGCTCCAGCCATCAATAGTCCTGTTCTTGTGAGTGCTTTATCCTCTACTGATCTTCGATTATCACCTTCCATGTCAAGCATGAACATTAATCGGTCATTCTTAGCAGCCTTCTCTTCAGCCTCATCTTTTTCCCAATAGAATCCATGAGTAGAGATATGTAAGATATTTTTGTGTTTACCCGATAAACTCTTGAAAGATTCCTCAGTAGCAATGTTTTCAGTAAACATGAGGGGATTATAACCCTTTGTTCGCATAAGGCTGTCAATAATCGTACTCTCTTTGAGAGTATATTTGAGATACTTCACCCCTCCTCTTACAGACAAAGAATCCGCTAAATTATAATAAGGAGAAAAGCTGCGGGAGGTCGGTAAATTGTATTTATCTCGTTCTATTTCCAAAGTTTTCACATCAGTATCATATTGAATGCCTCCATAAATAGCTGCGTCTTTAGTTTTGATTTCAGATTTATGGAGGGCTAATTCTCTGGTTGACGAGAGTCTATATAGGTTATATCTATCAGAAATAAATTTTCCCTCCTCTTCATAGTCTGGTAAATATTCAATAGGAACCTGGTGAAGAATGCCGGCCGGAGCAAAATATACGTTCTCAACTCCATCAAGATAAGGAGCCAATTTACCCCATA
>CAZXGU010000147.1:0-6974 GCA_964640375.1 uncultured Sangeribacter sp.
GTTCCTCTCCTCCAATGCCGACGGAACGCAGGTGTGGGAGGTGACTCTAACCGAGCAATATGAGGGGGAGATTCCCGAGATTAAGCCGGGCATGGTGGTGAGAGGGGTGGTCAACAATCTCTTTGATGCCCATATCGAGGGAGAGCCGAAGGAGTTCTACACCTCTTGGATGCGCGTCAACCAAATCGGTACGGCAGGGAGGGCGCTTAACGTTACGCTCTATCCCGACAGCATGGTTCCGGCGCAGAAGAACTACCCTCCGTGTGAACTGATGAAGCTGGCCCGTTGGGGTGATGAAGCTGATGAGACATTCCAAAGGCTCTTCCACCTTTCGAGCCATGAGGGGCGATTAGTGAGATATGAGGGTGTTGACAAGCCCATAATCGACAAAGGGAACATCGCCTCACTCATAGGACGCTGCCCCGATTGGCTGGCAGATTTGGTACCTACCGTTGAGGAGGGTGACGAGGTGGCTTATTTCCGAACCCTCATAGGCAATTTCATTCAGCTCAACCACCAAGGGAAGCCGATAGCCGAGATTGTGGATACAGGGATGTTCGACCCCGACCGCGTCTATCGCCATGACGGATTCGACACTGAGGAGCGGAGATATGTCACGGAAGATGTGTGGTACATGGGATGCCGCTGGCGTTGCATGGTTGACGGATTGCAGGGCGTCACAACCGGCTATAAGACCATTGGCTGGGCGTTCGTTTCGGGCAATCCCGAATTTAAGGTTGACTTCGAGGAGAAATTCATAGCCTACGATGAAACGCAGTTAGACCATTTTGGGGCGACGCTCACTTTGGTTGCGACTCTCTACAATCAGGATGTATTGCCTTTCATTGCGGCCAACGACATTGTGTGGGGGCGCGAGAGCTACGATGCCAACGGCTCGCTGAGGGCAGCTTCGGATATGGCGTGGAAGCCTCAGACCGACAACGGCAACAAGCGGCTGCTCCTCTCCAAGACCGATTTCAGCTACAACGGTACCCCGATTTCAAGAATAATCTTTTACGCCAAGGTCACGCTCGACGACACCAACGTGCAGACCGTTGGCACTGAATTTAATCTCAACTGACTATGATAATCCGACAGAGCGCAAACCTTATAAAGAGTCCCAAGTCGTTGTGTGTGGGTATCAAGACGGCAGGCAACGAGCCTCTGACACAGACCTACGACGCTGGCACGGGCGATTGGATTCCCGACCGCTCGCTCATACCCCTCACTCTTGTTCCGGAGATTTCATCGGAGGGAACGGCTGTGGCTGCTTCCGACCTTTCGGATTGGAGCTGGGTGTGGATAAAGAACGACGGCACGGAGGAGCAAATCTCATCAACCACCACAGGGCTCAGCCCATTGCTCACAGGCTATCCGGCAGGGCTGAGGGTGGCTCTCAATGCCACAGCCAACAATCCCATAAAGCTGAGGTTCGAGTGCCGTTACGGCAATACGCGCGGCATGGCGGAGATTACGCTCCGTTCCGTGACCAACGCAGCCCCTGCTCCCGAATTGCATCTCGACTTTCCTTTGGTTTCCTATTTCAATCCCTTTGATAGTCGCGACTTGGATAAGGTGACAATCACTCCGCGAGTTGTGGGCTATAACCATGCAGATCTGAGCGTGAAATGGATGAAAAAGGACGGCAACACAATAAGGGAGATTGATTACACCGACCCCAAGGATATAGAATTGTCGCTCGGAGCGAACGATGCTATGACCGTTGACCGCCGCTGGATGGGCGAGGAGGTGGTTCTTTATTGCCGTCTGATGAAAGGCACAACCACCAAGACCATGATTCGCGAGATTCCAGTCACGATAAGAAGGCGAATCCCGAAGTTTGACAGCTCCCTCTTGATGGCCAACACCTTCGGGGAGGAGACAACGAG
Source organism: uncultured Sangeribacter sp. (assembly GCA_964640375.1). Lineage (GTDB taxonomy): Bacteria > Bacteroidota > Bacteroidia > Bacteroidales > Muribaculaceae > Lepagella. The sequence continues at coordinate 1,890 of CAZXGU010000147.1, forward strand.
CGTGTTTGCCGAGCTCGCCGTGGTGATGAGCGGAAAGCGGATTGCCGACCCCTCGCAGGAACTGCTCATTGGCTGGTATGAGGGCAATACGAATGTAGGCAACGGCAACTCCCATACATTCCCTGTTAAAGGCAAGGAGAAAGTTGACGTGGGCTATTCGGTTGACGACCGGGGATGCCTGAAGCTATTCACCTTCAACGGTGCTTACCTTACATTCAACGGAAACTACATAGGAGGACGATAACCCGATAAAAACATAAAAGAATATGAGATATATAAAAGCGAGAAGAGAGACAGCGAGATTCCTCAATCTCACGGAACTTCGCCAAGTATTCCCCGACGGCAATTTCCTTATCTGGGACAGGGATATAATGCGTATCTGCTCTCCGGCAGAGCTTGACGAGCGGCTTGCATCGTTCGGATGCCGCGAGGTGAGTGTAGCCGAGGCGAGGGCGGAGTTTAACGGAGAGATTGTGACCGAACTTCCCGATATAACCGACACGCGGATTCTCTCTTTCATCGAGAAAAAGATAGCGGAGGAAGTGAACCGACTCTTGGAAGAAACGATAGAGGATATAGCCGAAGAGGAATCCGAAGAGGAGAAAGGGGGTGATGTATGAGCCAATCGGTAGGCAAGATAACGCTCACGCGCGTTCCATCGGGGGCGACTTATCAGGCGATGATTACATGCTCCACAGGTGATGCCATGCAGCAATATGATTCGGGCAGCGTCTATCCCAACTGGGAATTGGCTGCCAACGCTTCCTTGCGTCCGATTCTGAGGTTCCGATGCGTTTCGTCGCGCCAAGCATCGGGCGAGGTTGTGCCTTCCACGATGGAGGTGTATTATGACGGAGTGAAGCTGACATTCGGAAGCACTCCTGTTGACGGCTGGCTCCTCAATACCAATTCCGATTCCTCCATCGGACTTGCGGCAGGCATGTTCGGTATCAAGGGAGGCTATGACGGCGCCACAGACCAGCCATGGTATCTCATTATCCTCAAAAACATTGCCGACCCTACAAAGCCGGCTACATTGACCGGCCACACAATCCGCATGGTGGGGAATATCGCAGGCGAGGGGAACGCTCCGGCAGAACTTCCGATTGCCATTTCAAAAGCCACATCGAGCGGCGTTACAGTGAGCATCATCGGCGAGGGCGACAACCCCTTTGCCGTTGACCAATCCACGGGGGCGACCACCACACTCAAAGCTCAGATATTCGAGAAGGGAGTACCTGTTACCAATCCGACCGGTGCAAGCTATCAATGGCATGTGTGGAAGAAGAAAGGGAGCAGCGAGCAGTGGGCTGATGCTCCGTGGGCACCTGCTTCGGGTGAGGTCGTCGGATGGGTGAAGCTGTCGGGCAAGACGGCTCAGAGCCTTGTCGTGGCTCCCGATGATGTTGATGCCTATGCTCAGTATATGGTTGTGGTTAGCTACAACGGTGAGAAATATTCCGACACGCGGGACGTGCAGGATTTGAGCGACCCTTTTCTTGTCGGCATTGAGATTAATGACGAGAGCGGCGCTGGGGCTTCGAGTGAGTTTGCTGCTGGTTCGGCAGCTTCGAGCAAGAGGGTTCTGAAAGCAAAGCTCGTATCGCGGAGCAACGCAACCCCACCGGCAATCACCTCCTGCTATTGGAGCATCTTTGCCCCCGATGGCGCACCGCTCAATAGTAACTTCACGGGTAATAAGAACGCGGAGGGGGTGGCGAAATCCACCTACAACACCACTCTTGAAAGCGACCCGAATAAGAATACGCTCACCATTCCATTCAGCTTCATGACCAACTTCACCTCCATTGATATAGTAACCACCGTAAACTATTGAGCCATGGCACAAGTGATAGGAAAAACCACCATAACCAAGCAGCTCCAAGGGGCGGACGGCAAGAGCGCGGTGTCGTATGAGATAATTCCCAACCCTGCTGTGATAAAGCGCAAGGAGGGGAAAAGTTTTTCCGTAAACGTAACAGCGGAGATATACAAGATTGTCGGCTCGACACGCACCGCCCTCACCTCATCAAGCGCAGGCACGGCCCGATATGCGTTCTATGACGGCACAACGAAGCTGACCTATGGCGCAGGCACGTTTGTTCCGGGCGGAGCGTTCACCACCGGTCTCTCCGCAGCTCTGACCGCCACGGATTTGAGAATCCAATGGTGGGATACTGTCAACGGCACTGAAAAGCTCATGGCCGAGAAGTCGATTCCTGTGGTCGTTGACGGAGAGCAGGGAATGCCGGGTATGACCCGAAAACCGATAAGGATGCTCGAATGGGATAAGATTGTATCTTCGGCTTTTCAGTTCTATGCAGGCGACAAGGAAACCGACCTCTATTCAGATGTGGTGTGGCGCACGGAGGGTTCGGGGAGCAATCGTAAAATCGCGTGGTACTATTGCATCTCGAATTGCACTCGCGGCACGGCTTCACTTCCCACAGGCGTGATGGACGCGCAGGGGAAGGTGGCTTTTGCAGCAGCCACGCAAGCTGACTTCATCGCCACCGACCTATTCCTCGCTCAGAAGGCGATAATAGAGAACCTTGTAACCAAGGAGCTGATTGCAGGTGAGGTGGTTGACGGAGTGGCGAAAGGGAAGCGCATTGAGATATTGCCCGACAAGAAGACAATCTTCATCTACGACGAGAACGACAAGCTGTGTGCCACCTTTTCGGGCGACAAGAAGACAGCGGATTCCCTCAAACGCAGTTCGGCAGTGTGGCAGAATCTGACATCGGGGGGTCGCGGAGACCGAGATGGCAATGAAAGCCCCAATGCCAACTATGATTCGGGATGGGTGAAGGGAGGAACGATAACGGCGAAAGATGGGGGAACGACCCATGTATCATGCAAATTGGAAGCCTTTGCCGGAAACGCCTATTGGCACTCCGCAAACACCACACAGGACAGGTCGTATTTCAAGGAAGCGTATGTGACGGTCGAAGTGAGGATTGTGAAGACATTGAAGACCGACCTCGACTCGCAGATTTACGACAGCGCGGAGATTACGGCAAAGTCGCAGGGGAAGATTGCTTCATTCGGCACAGGAGGCCAAGGCTCTTCATCGGAAGGGCCACAACCTAACACCTCGCAGTCGAGGGAGGAGGATGTGACGCTCACGGCCAATCTTCCCAAAGGGGCGACGGCTTATTTTGAATACAGAATCCGGATAAGCTACAATGAGGCCGACAATAACGAGGTCCGTGCGTGGGGTAAAATTTCGGCGGTGACAGGCAGCACGGCTTCGGCCAAGATGTATCAGGCCGACTATTTCGGCAACGGCATGATAATCTCGGCTTCCAATGAGGATTACATGATGTGTGTATATGATGAGGAGGATGCTGACGTAGGGTTCAATTTCACGGCCATGAGCGGCGGATATGGGGTAAGGCTCACTCCGCAAGGATTGGCTATAAAGACCAACCCGATAGACGACTGGCACTATCTCGGAGTGCAGAATGGATATGTGAAGGCATATTAACTTTAAACCAATCAAAACATAATATATTATGAGTGAGAAAATAGAGATTATGAATCAGACGGCTCTGACGGCATTGACGGATTCCGACAGGCTGTTTGTGGAGAGCGGAGGGACGTTGCGCCCTGTCACGCTCGAGAACCTTGCCAAGGCGGTGAGGGGTACGATGCAAGTGGGAGGGAGGAATCTCCTGCTAAACTCGGGTGAGAGGATTGACAATAGCAATTACCCGATAAAGAGTTATTACCTCTCTGAATCCCTCAAAGAGGGTGAGCCGATTGTGATAACCCTTTGGGGTGAGCTTGCAGAGGGTAAGAGGGATTTTGTAATCCACAATAGCGGTGATATGTGTGCGATTGGAGGTCTTGTCAAGGTCGCAGAAGGAGTGTATCAACTAAAGGCGACTTGGAAGGAGCATAACGCCAACAACCATATCCGCATCTTCCCTTATCCCAATTCCATCAAGGGAAATAGTGTGATAGAGAAAATCAAATTGGAGCGCGGAAACATCGCGACCGATTGGACTCCAGCTCCCGAAGACCTCGAAAGTGCAAAATCGGGGGGGTAATTTTGTTCCCTCGGTATTTGGAGAAAGGAGGGTGGCATGAGCGAGGTGAAAGAAATAACTTCTCTTCCGTTGGCAGCTACCGCAGTCAATCTCCTCATGATAGGAGTGCAGGACGGAACGTTGAAAAGCGTGAGCAATCCCTTTGCCGTGGTGCAGAGAGTCGCCTCAACTCAAGACCTCAATACATTCTTGACCCCCGGACTCTTCTCCTTAGAGAAGCTGATGGAGCATCGACCGAAGGATGTAAACACCGTAGGCGCGCTGCTGTGGGTATGGAGCCATTCGGCAGGATATGTGTGGCAGTTCCTGTGGGCGTTGATGTGGGACGGAGGCTCAGGATTTTATTATCGCTTCGTTCGACCCAATGCGGATTGGTGCCTATGGCGCAAAATGACAGGGGCATCCGTGGAGTATCAAACGTGAAAAGAAAGGAGGTGGCTTATGTCTAATGCACTTGAAGCAAAGAACATGCCATTGGTCACCTCCCTCTCCGATTCAGATACCCTCTTGGCAGTAGGGGCTGACGGAAGCGGCAAGAGGATTGCGGAGGGTAATGTGGCGAGAACCATCTTCAAAAATGTTTCGCTCGGAAGTGGAGAGAAATGGATTCGCGTGATGACTTTTAAAAGCACATGCGCAGGGATATTCTCTTTCTGGAACACATGGCAAGACAGGCACCCTAATATTGTGATGCTTGCCTTTGCCTTCCCCGAAAGTCGTTTTTCCGCCCCAAATCTGTTCTCAATTCGACTCCTCGCAGGACAGCTGGAGGTATTCGACAAGGTTAGGTTCGTGTATAAGAAGGGTTCATCAACAGTGGTTGATTGCTATCTGGAGATTCATCAGTTCACGACAGGGGAATATATGTATAATCTTGACTCCCCTTATATTCGCAACGCCGTGCCGAGTATCGAGAAAGGCTCAATCCCCGAAGGCTACACCTCCAAGGAGTTTGACCTTGCCAATATATCAGTCGGGGGGGGTAAAACGTTACACTCTCTTTGGCTTAGCAAGGAAAGGAGGTGTGCAT
>CAZXGU010000148.1:0-6960 GCA_964640375.1 uncultured Sangeribacter sp.
AGACCCATGAAGGGAATCGAGAAGAGGGCTCTCACGGGGTAACCTTCGCGGCCGCCCATAACTTATCCCCTTATCACTCTTGGAGCCGAAGGAGTAATTTCAGTGATTGGAAATGCTTATCCTAAGGAATTTGGTAAGATGGTGAGATTATGTTTGGATGGCAACTACGCTAAGGCCCTTCCGATACATCTACAATTCACTGAACTATTCAATCTTCTTTTCGTAGATGGAAATCCTGCCGGTGTGAAATGCACGCTTAATGCTATGGGCTTGATTGAAAATGAGCTTCGCTTGCCTTTGGTGCCGACACGCGTTTCCACTAATGAGGAAATTCATAGAATCACTGCAAAGATAACAGAATAAAAGAGGTTTATGCCGCTTATCGATAAAGAGACTCTTCAGCGAATCACTGATGCTGCGGACATAGTTGAAGTGGTCAGCGATTATGTGCATCTGGTAAGAAGAGGTGCCAACTATATGGGTCTATGTCCTTTTCATAATGAGCGGACGCCCTCTTTTTCTGTAAATAAAAGAAAAAACTTCTGTTATTGCTTCTCCTGCAAGCAGGGTGGTTCACCGGTCAACTTCATAATGAAGGTTGAGGGGCTGTCATATCACGATGCCATGCTCCATCTTGCTAAAAAATATGGAATCGAGGTTAAGGAGCGTGAATTAACCGATGAAGAGCGTCAACAGCAATCCGAGCGTGAGGCTATGTTCATTGCCAACGAGTGGGCAATGTTAAAAATGAAGGAGAACCTGTTCAACACTGAAGAAGGAAAGGATATAGGACTCTCTTATTTTTTTGGACAGCGACACATTACAAAAGAGGCTTGCGAGGCTTTTCAGTTGGGCTATGCTATTGATAATGGAACAGCCTTGCTTAATGAAGCAAAAAAAGCGGGCTTCGATTTAGATATATTAAGGAAAGTCGGCCTAATTGGAGAAGCCCAGGGAGGAAGATTATACGATAAATACCGAGGAAGAGTAATATTTCCGATTCAAAACACTTCGGGTCGAGTTGTCGGCTTTGGCGGGAGAACATTGAAAAACGACAAGGCTAAATATATCAATTCTCCAGAATCGGATATATATAAGAAAAACAAGGAGTTATACGGCATTTATCAAGCTCGTGCCACGATAGGGCGTGAGGATAAGTGTTACCTTGTGGAGGGATATTTCGATGTTATCGGAATGTGGCAATCAGGAATGAAAAATGTTGTTGCTTCCTCCGGCACTGCTCTTACCGACGGCCAGATCTCCTTGATTCATCGTTTCACAGAAAATATTACGTTAATTTACGACGGGGATAAAGCAGGCATAAAGGCTGCCCTTCGAGGGGTTGACATGCTTCTACAACATAACATGAAGGTAAAAGTTCTTCTTTTACCTGACGGCGATGACCCCGATTCTTTTGCTCGCAAACACTCTCCCGAGGAATTTCGCAATTATGTCGCTTCAAATGAAACAGATGTAATCAGCTTTAAAGCAAAAGTCCTCGTTGACGACATTAAAGGGGATCCACAAGGAAGAATAAATGCAGTTCAGGATATGGTCACCACCTTGGCTCATATATCGGATCCAATATCGCGTGAAGTATATATCCAGGAGTGCAGTCGCATTATGCAAATTCCTATAGAAACGATTTTTAAATCGGTTGCATCAAAAAGAAAAGAACTGGTTGAAAATTGGAGAAAGGAAAAAACTCAGGGTAAATCTCTAAAATCTGACAATCCGGGAGAAGGTAAATTTGAAAAGGCTCCCTCTACAGCCCCATCTGATAATACTCCTTCTGAAAACAATAATATTCCCGATGATGCTTTTTTTGCAGGGATTGCTTCTGTCGAATCAAGTGTTAAGCAACCACTAAGTCAACGACCGACAAGGTCTCCCCTTTTCCCTTTGGAGAAAAGGATAATGGAGTTTATTGTTAAATATGGATTTCTGCCTTTCTGCTGTGCCGAGGATGATTATGAAGAAAAACGTTCCAAAGAGGATTCTTCCTTGAACTCGGATAAGGAATGGTGGAATGTAGCAGAATTCATAGCTATGGAATTTGAAGCTGATAATATTTCTTTCTCCACAGCAAAATTTTTCAAGGTGTTGAATGCTCTTCTTGAGTTGAAACCGCTTTTTCTTAATTCTAAAGAAAAAATGCTTGCCGATCTTGCAATCGTCAGCAGACAAAAAAGAGAAGAGGGTTACAACAAGATCGCTCAGATGAATCTTTCTGTCGCAGAAATTCAACGTGAGGAAAAGAAGTTGGAGGAGGAGATTTTGGAGTATGAAAGAAGAGAGATCGCTGACTTTGAGAAATATTTTGCAGCTCGAATCTTATCCAATCATGAAGACGATGAGATACGCGAAACTGTAACTGAATTAGCAGTGGAACGTCACCAGTTGAGCAACATATATTACCGTGATAATAATGTTGTGGAAACTGAAGAAGATCGTCTCAGAGTGCTTGTTCCTCGGGCTGTTGATGAACTCAAAAGTGAAATTCTCCGGTTGCAAATTCAAGAACTTTTTAAAAAAATGGCGGAGAAATCAGGCACTGATGAGGAGATTTTAATTCAGAAGGAGATAAATGATAAAATTCATCTAAGAGCAATCTTAGCAAAAGATTTGGGTGAAAGAATCATCTCTCCTCTTGATCGTTCGAAAAGAAATTATTAGAAAAGATGAAAGTTTTAACTATTGAAAACCTAAATAAAAGATACGACAAAGTTGAGGCTCTGACCGATTTTAATCTTGAAGTGGAATCGGGGGCGATTTTAGGTCTTCTCGGACCTAACGGTGCAGGGAAAACAACTCTTCTCCGTATAATCAACGGGATTCTGTCGAAAGATTCCGGTGAGGTGAAAATATCAGGGAAAGATATTAATCTGAAGACCGCTCAGAGCATAGGCTATATGCCGGAAGAGAGAGGGCTTTATGATAATATGACAGTGGCTAACCAGATTCTTTTTTTTGGACAGCTTAAAGGTGGTGAGCCGGCACGACTCCGAGAAGTGATGCGGGAATATCTTGAATTGTTCAATATCTCTGATTTTGAAAATCGTAAGGTAAAGGAGCTCTCAAAAGGTAACCAACAAAAAGTTCAGATTATTGCTACATTAGTTCATGAACCTGAGCTTGTGATTCTTGATGAACCCTTCAGTGGTTTTGATCCTATCAATGGAGCTCTCCTTCAGCAGTTGATTGATAAACTTCATCAGCATGGCACGACTGTGATTCTTTCCTCCCACAACATGCATGCTGTGGAAGAAATGTGTGATTCCATAGCATTGATTAATCGCGGTCGTCTCTTGCTTTCAGGTTCTATTGAAGATATTAAGGAGAACAATAAAACTGACGAAATAATCGTAACTACTTCCTCTCCTATTGACAAAGATGCTCTAAAAGATTCGGGACTGGTAGAGGAAATATCTGAGGATGTTTGCAAGAATGGAAGAAAGGGTTATGCTTATCGCCTAAAGAAGACGCCTGGCACTGTTAATGCAAACCTAATTGCAGGCATAGCCACTCAATCTGATGTTTTACATTTTGAAGAGGCTCTCCCCTCCTTGAATGATATTTTCATTAAATACACAACTAAATAATACAATTCTTCCACTAAATATTTAAGTAAATGTGGAATAAAAAACATATTAAATGTTGATTAAAGTTAGATATTATGAGTCAACTTGGATTAATAATAAAGAACGAATATTTAACGGATTTAAAAGCTAAGTCTTTTTGGATTGGCACTATTTTAGTTCCTATACTTTTCGGTGCCTTCTCCCTATTTATAGGATTTTTGATTCAGGATTCTGAAGCTACAAAAAAACTGGCTAATCCTGCTGCTCCTGATCCTTCCGAAATGACGGGGATTCAGTCAATGGGAATGTTATGTGGGATTTTTTTAGCGCTGTTTCTAATGATATATGGCGCACAAATATTCAATAAAGTTAAGAAAGAGAAATCTAACAGAGTAATGGAAGTATTGGCAACGTGTGTCACCGGGAGAACCATGATGCTTGGAAAGATAATCTCTGTGGGATTATTAGGCCTGACGCAGATGCTAATCTGGTTTGCTATGATTTTCTTTGTGCTATTTGGTCTGATGTTTATTCTCAATTTCTCTATCCCAATGGAATATCTGACAGATTCGAGGATTTACCTTGGATTAATGTGGTCGTTCCTTTTCTTTTTGGGAGGATACGTATTCTATGGCTCGATATATGCAGCCTGTGGCGCAATGACGGATAAAGACAACGAGAACCAAGCCTATATGACCATTATAACTTTTCTTCTCTTGGGTTCTTTTTACATTGGAGAATATGCGGTGACAAATGCAGGGAATCCTTTTGTTGTTTTTTGTTCCTTCTTCCCATTCACAAGCGCAACGATTGCTGCTGTCAATGCGGTGGCCGGAGCTGTTCCTCTTTGGGAGTCGGTGCTCGCTCTTGTAGTGTTATATTTATTCGCCGGAATTTCTGTTTCTTTTTCAGGAAAGATTTATACCTCTTCCCTATTGCTGAAGGGTAAAAAATTCACCCCCAAAGATATTCTTTTATTTCTAAAATCAAAGTAGAGTCTGACTAAGATAAAAAGAATGGATGGCCAAAGCCATCCATTCTTTTTATCTTAGTCAGTGTTTAATTAACTTAGAAACACTTTCTATGAATTCTTCTTCAGGCATATCGTAAGGAAGCCATTTAATATCTGTTCCTCTTTTCTCCATGCCTCGAAACCATGTCATCTGGCGTTTGGCAAACTGATGAATAGCAGTTTCGAGCCCTTTAAACATCTCATCATAGCTTATCTTCCCAATTAGATGAAGTGTGAGAAACTTATACTCAAGCCCATAGTATATAAGATCTTCTGCTGCGATTCCTTTATCGAGAAGGCGTTTCACTTCATCCAACATCCCATTTTCCAACCTCGATTGCAAACGGGATGAGATACGCTTACGCCTCTCATCCCTGGGAATAGAAATTCCTATGACGAGGGCTTTCAATTTCTCTGTATTTCCTACTATTGAGAGTTTAGCTTCCTCCGGGTGTTGACGGTAATACTCACCTATTTCTATGGCACGGATTGCTCGCTTAGCCGTGTCAACATCAGTGGAGTTGTGCAGAGTTTTGTATTGCTTCAAAATTTCAGTCAGTTCCTCTAAAGATTTGCCTGAAAGGCTGTCCCTGAGTTCTTGATTACATGCCACTTCGGGCATTCTGATGCCATTCAAGGCGTTTTCAACATACATCCCGGACCCACCACAAATTACAGGGAGTTTTCCTCTATTCAATATATCATTATAGGAATGGTGAAAATCCGTTAGATAACGGTGGAGGTTATATTTCTCCCCTGCCTCACAAATATCGATAAGATGATAAGGAATGTGGTGGTAATCTTCTAAATCTTTTCCGGTTCCTAATGTCATGTCGCGATAAACCTGGCGTGAATCGGCAGAAATTATTTCTCCATCAAGTTGCGAAGCAATTGCAACCGCTCTTTTTGTTTTCCCACTTGCCGTGGGACCTACCACTGCAATAGATTCTATCTCCATTCCTGTTTAGAATTTTCACGTCCCTTTCTGCCTCTCCACCAGCGCTTGAAGCGATAGAGTTTAGTGTCGGAATTAAACATTGAAATCCTTATCCATTTATCCTCCTGAAAATCGTAATTATTCTTCTTCACCTCCTTGAGATTAAATGAGGGTTGATAAGACTTTAGTTTCATTTTTCTAAAGCCCTCTTCATTAAAGATTTTTTGAGTGAGGATAATGGTTGCCATTCTTGTTATATCAGATACCATCATCGAAGCCATCTGCTCTGGATGAAAGGAATAAATTCTTTTAACAAGTTCAAAGTCCATCCATTCACCATCCACGTTCATTTCCGGATAATCCTCAAAATTGCCATCGAGAAAAAAGAAATATCTAAGTGTGCTATGGCGGTCCATTCCGGGATTCTTACGTCCGAAAAAGAAACGTAATTCGCCTTCATTCACTCCTGTCATGCGTTTAATCAACGTGGAGACTTCAGGAAGAGTCATACCATTTACGCTTCTTTTTGTGAAAAAAGGAGTATCGAGAACTCGGGATGTGCCTGTTCTATTAGTATCAACCATCTTTGTGTTGACAAAAATATGGTTATTACAAATCACATAGAATCTTAGATATGTCTTTGAAGTCATATCATTTAATTCCTCTTGAGTGATTATTTCATTATTATCCTTTAAGTCGAGATAAAGATTATAATATCTGAATGCAAAATATAATTCATCAAAAGCGAACCCGATTATATTGAGCCACACCAACACGTAATAGTCTCTTCCATTTAGCTCAGCATCCACAAAATAGAACAGATAATAACACCAAACCACTACCGAAAGGATGCCGAATAGTAAAATCAGATTCCTTAATTGCAGATATGATTCCGACGACAGGATGCTTTCCAATTTGCTCCTTCCGCTATAATCTCCTGAGGAAAGTTTGCAATTCACACAAATTGTCATCTTTTTTCTCCTCAAATACACAATAGAGATGGTGACAAAACATATTGGATCTAAAAGCAAAGTTGGAAGGAACGGCTTTGAGAAGAAAGAAAATTCTTTAGGCAGTTTAAAGGGTAATACCTGCCATATATCGAGGATGTTTACAATAATTACAATGAAGGAATAGGCCACCGCACAAAAGAAGATGGCAAATATGACCAACATGCAATTGGTTTTATGTGTTAATTTATTGTTGTAAACAACTGTATATAGAAACGCTGCTGCTATCAGGGCAACAATCGGAGAAAAATAATAAGGAAGAAGAACCGAAAGACCTATCATTACCATAATGACAAGCAGTCCTATGGAAAAATTTTTCCAAAAGACGTAAAGCTGTTCACTATTTACTTTTTTAAGGTCTTCCATTCGGTTTTTTATTAATTTATTATTGAATAATAAATTTTATTTCAGATTTGTATT
>CAZXGU010000149.1:0-6956 GCA_964640375.1 uncultured Sangeribacter sp.
GGATTCAGCAAGCTGCATCGGCTGCGGTGCATGTGTGGCTGCCTGCAAGAATGGTTCGGCTATGCTCTTCGTTTCTGCAAAGATCAGCCAGCTCGCGCTTCTTCCTCAGGGAGAAGTTGAGAAAGACCGTCGTGTTCGTGCCATGGTAGCCAAGATGGACGAGCTCGGTTTCGGTAACTGCACCAACACCGGTGCCTGCGCTGCCGAATGTCCGAAGAACATCAAGCTCGCCAACATCGGCCGCATGAACCGCATGTTCATCGCCGCTAAATGCAAAGAATAAGAATCAACAGATTCCTCAATAAGAAAGCGGGGCTTCCATTTGGAAGCTCCGCTTTTTTTGCAGGAGGCCCTGCTTTTATTTGCTCCATTATTACCCATATATAAATTGGAAAATCAGCAGAACTGTATAATTTACCCATTTATACATCGTAAAATTGACAAAAATGTTTGTTTTATGAGGTATAAATGGGTAAATTTGCAAAAAAAGAAGATATGGATATAATTGTTCGACAGAAATATTTAAATCATATTCTTTCTCATCTTGACCGGGGAATGATGATTATTCTCATAGGTCAGAGACGTGTGGGAAAGAGTTTTATGCTTCGTCAATTGCACGAATGGCTAAATGAAAATAAACCTGACGCTAATGTGGTCTACATTAATAAAGAGCTTTTAAGTTTCAGTGAACTCACTGATGCTAAGAAGCTATATGATTTTGTTTCGCCACAGTTTGAAAAAGGGGAGAGTAATTATCTTCTTATAGATGAGGTTCAAGATATAGACCATTACGAAGATGCGCTTAGAAGTTTGCATGCGGAGGACCGGTGTCAGATAATTGCTACCGGAAGTAATGCTTATATCTTTTCTTCCGAATTGAGCACCCGATTGGCCGGAAGATACGTGGAAATTCCTATATATGGGTTAAGTTACTTAGAATTCCTTCAGTTTCATAATTTACAAGACTCAGATCAATCTTTGCAGGATTATTTGCGTGTGGGTGGGCTACCCGGCTTGAGACTGTATGATATTAACGATGAGATTCAGATAAGAGATTATCTTCAAGGGGTATATAATACAATTATGATGCAGGATGTAATCACAAGAGAGAAAATTCGCAATATCCCTTTCATGGAGAATCTTTCCAAATTTATGGCAGACAATATCGGGAAGTTGATATCAATTGGCAGCATAGTCAAATTTTTGAAATCCCAAGGAGACAAGATATCAGAGGCCGTGACTTCGTCTTATATTTCGTATCTTTGCAAGGCCCTTATCATGAATCCTGTGGCAAGATATGATATCCATGGTAAGAAGCTTTTCGAGATGATTTTCAAGTATTATTTTGCAGACCATGGATTAAGAAATTATCTATGCGGGTTCAACATACGAGGAAGTATAGAAAAAATAATGGAGAATGTAATTTATCTTCATTTACTTAGTTGTGGATATAAGGTTACAGTTGGGATCTTACGGGTAGGAGAAGTGGATTTTGTGGCAAATAAAGGTAGCAAAACCATCTATGTGCAGGCCACCTATATTCTTGCCTCAGAAGATACTATTAGGAGGGAATTCGGAAATTTGGCCGGAATCAAAGATAACTTTCCGAAATATGTTGTCTCCATGGATCCTGTTAGTGGGGGGTTGGTGGAATATCCTGGAATTCACCATGTCCATCTACGCGAGTTCCTTAAAACACAATTATAAATTCTTACCCAATCAATCCTGGGGGACAGCATTTGCCAGTATTCGGTCGGCTTCTAAAAATACATCAAATACATCCACCTAATAGATGATAAAGATTAGCTTGGAGATTACACAAATTAAATGATTTCATGGGGTTAAAATAAGAAATTTACGGATTGACCTAATTATGTTTTCTCATAGAGATGTCGACTAATGAAAAAATGGGACATAAACACATCACAAAAATGTGTCTATGTCCCATTCTAAGAGTGGATGGGAGTATGTGATAGATTAGAAATTCGATGAGGAGGAACCGCCAACTGAATATTTAACCAATATTGAGGTCCATCCATTATGCCACCCTAATTGATCTGTTGTGTCCTCAAATTTATATTTTAGTTCTATCATGTTCCCATTAGACTTCCAAATGGCTCTATCTCCATCATCAATAGCAGGTCTTCCGTATTTATCGGCCAAATCAGAGTACATTGTTTGATACATCCTCTGGAATCTTTCGGATTTAGATAGGAATTGCTCATAGCCATTGGGAGCTCCATAGGCACCTTGGAAGTTGGGATCCATTGCTCCTCCGTCTGATGAACTAAAAGAAACATAATTTAGTTTCCCATTCTTGAACCCAAAGGAGCCCCGTTGAAAAGTACAATTTCCTAGAGTGGGATTATTGATGGAATAGTATTTCTCTCCTTTGCTTGTTTTCCAAGTTCCAGAAATCTTTGATGTTACTAATGATTCTGAGTCTCCCAAATTTACACCGTATACCGATGATATTCGAGATTGTGCACTTGATGCCAGAGATCCGATAAGGCAAAATAGCAGAGCTACAAGAAGTGGTCGGGTGATTTTTTGGATTATTATCATAGATCTTGATTGATGAGCTTCATAGATTTAATTTGATTTTCCCGTACCTCCACATTTTTTGCATTTACCAGTACCACTACACACACGGCAGGTCATTTTTTTGGATCCCATACCTGTTGTATAGCCTCTTCCTTGGCATGCATAGCAATTCTTCGTTCCGCCACATGAGTGACAACGAGTAGAGCGGAACTGTTCTGTGCAAGAAGGATTTTTCCCTGTTTTAGTCTGAGCGTTGATTGCCGTTAAACTTCCTCCGATAAGCAACACTAAAGAACTAATAAGAATCACTAAATTTCTTTTCATGATTTTTATGGTTTTGGTCTACAGCCCAATTGACGATTATAAAAAGAAAGAGAGGCGTGGGCTGTATGCCACGCCTTTATGTGAAGGTGGTAGGAAAACCTTTTCGGAAGATGTGGAATAAACAGCTCCACGCCAATAGACGTGGAGACCGCTAAACCTACTCTTGCCGATTGTGATTAAGTTTCCTACGCTTTTCACATACAAGTAGTAGACATAACGCCTCATATTAACAATGTCACGAATTAATGGCCATTAATTCAATCGCAAATGTAATCATTTTATTTGATATTTACCAAAAATTAGCCATTTTCATCATAAATTCTATGAAAAAAATATTCATGTACACGATATATGATTCATGGAGAAGTAGTTTAGGGTTAAGTAAAAGTTGTTAACTTTGTAACAGCGGTTACTGCAACCGCTGTTACATTTTATATCGTTTTATGCTAGAGGAGAAATAACTTCCTTATATTATATTGAGAATTTTACCCATCTATAAATAGGGAAATCAGCAGAAATGTATAATTTACCCAATCTGCCAGTTGTCGATTCGGCGGGTTTGTGGATTGAAGTTGATACCGATGCGGAAGAGGGTGCGTGAATCGGTGGAAAAGGGGAGGGCGAATTTCTTTTCTTCTATTTGCGAGAGGGCAGCGGAGGCGGTGGAGTTTACTTTTAATTCCATCAGATAGATATAACTGTCGGTATGGATTAGAATATCGATGTAACCGTCTGAGGTTTGATATTCCACATTGACGTTGGTGCCTATCAAGCGGAAGAGAAGATAAAGGATAAGCTGATAGTGAGATTCGTATTTGGAAGTGTGTTTATGCAATTCTATAGGAATGCTTGCTAAGAAGGAAGCAAGCTCTTTAACGAGAAGTTTAGGTTCTCCATTCAGGATGGCATCAAGAATATTTTCAGAAACGGTGTCGGTTTCGGAGCGTTGAAGATGAGAATAAATGGGGAGTAGCGAACTGAAGAAACCGGTCTTTACTTCACGGTTGGGAAAATCAAGAGTGTATCGGTCGCGCTCCGAGTCAAACGCCTTTATGGTGAGGTAGCCGGTTTGATAGAGGAGAGCAACCATCTGAGGTTGGAAAAGAGAGATATTGGAGATGGTTTCACGTCTTGCGCGTATGCCGCTAAGCTCGGGAATCTCCTTTTGAGGGTTATTGAGAAAATCAACCAACATTGTAGGGGTGCCGGTTTCAAACCAGTATTCACCCAAGCGCTCCTTTGATAGGGCACTCATCACACTGAATGGGTTGTAAATATCAATAAACTTCTCAGAGAAGTGATAGCCGTCGTAGAAAGATTTAATGCGAAGATAAGCTTGTTCAAAGGAGATATTATATTTTGCAGCTAACCTATTGATGCCTTCATGAAGGTATTCTTTGAGCTCCCTATCGGTGATGCCGCATATAGAGGAGTAGGCGTCATCAAAAGAGATGTCGTCAAGATTATTGAGAGTTGAGAAAATGGAGAGTTTACCATATTTAGTAACTCCAGTTATCATACAGAAATGAATATGCTCCGACAAAGGCTTGATTCCGGCATAAAAACCTTGCATCTCGTCTCTAATCTGCTCTTGCAAGTTATGGTCTGAGATGTTGCGTGTGAGAGGGCTATCGTATTCATCAATAAGGATTACAACCTTTTTTCGCTTATTGCAGTGGAGCGTTTGAACGAGGCGGCGGAATTTTGTTGAAATGTCGTCAGCAGAAGTCAACACGCCATATTTAGCCTCAATATCTTCCAAATATCCTTTTAGATAATTAGTGAATTCTCCGGGAGATTTAAAATTTTGTCCGCTGAGGTCAATTCTTACAACAGGGTATTTCTTCCATTCACCAGGTTGTAACTGCTCAATAGCAAGTCCTTGGAAAAGCTCTTTACGCCCTTCAAAATAGGCTTCCAGAGTGGAGAGAAGCAGACTTTTCCCAAACCTTCGTGGACGACCCAAAAAGAAATAACTTCCCGTTGAGACTAAATGATAAATATCGGAAGTTTTATCTATATAAATATAACCCTCCTTGCGGATAAGTTCGAAGCTTTGGAGTCCTACCGGGTATTTCATTTTCATGTTTATAATGGATTAAGGATATTAATAGCTATATCCGGCGTTGGTGTTGCGGCGACGCTTCTGGTTGGGATCGAAGGGATTGGCCGTGGGGTCGAAGTAATCGTCATCTTCATCTTCTTCCTCTGTCTGCTGTTTCTTGCGTTTGTTCTTATCCGTGGCAGGTTTGTTTTTCTTTATCGCTTCCGGTTTCTGCATGTCGATTGCCGTTTCAAACACATTCCACGATTCCTCCTTATCCCAGTTCTTCTTTATATTTATAGCTTTGGGATAGTAGTATGCCAAATCGGGCTGGAGAAGAATATCGTAATCGCCGGTATCGAACTGACCATTGCCATTGTAATCCTCGATAATACGTGCGTAATACTTGCCCGGCTCAAGAAAACGGAACCAGACGGAATTATTTTCCACGGGTAGAGTCCGGACAATGGCATCGCTGCTGTTGAGCAATTCCACAAATGCCGGTATTTGAGGGTCGAGACCTGAAAGATTCAATTTCAGAGAGCAGTAGTCATCCTTTTTCTTTATAGTAAACTCATGAGTGAAGGGAGCGGTGACAGTGCCATAAATACCGGTTGCTGCCAAAGTATCAGCCACAACGCGATATTTCTCGCCCAACTTCCATTCGTAAGCAATCTGGAAATCACGGGGAGAGAGCGAATCAATCATCTCAATCACCGGCTGATTCCCCACACGACGCCACGTGGTGTCAACCATCGTTTCGAGATGGAAAGCATTGGTGTTGAGCCGCTCGAGGGGGGTTGCGAATTGTAATTTCACAGGCATATAAACATCGTGAGAGGAGGAGGTAGTGGCTTGAAGATCCAGGGTGAGGGCCTTGAGAGAATCGAGACGCAACTGCTGCTCATCTTTCTTCTCCTTTTTCTTGGGAGCCTTTGGGCGCACGCGGAAGAAATTGAGGGTATCAGTCTTGGCTGATAGATTGCCAGTAGTATCCGTACGGAGATAGGTGGTTTCAACTCGCAGTGAATCCACTCCCACAATTCTCGGAGGAAGCCAGTAGATAAGCGAATCATTGGCAGCCCTTCTCTCAATCACCGCCTCACGCATAATGCCGGGGAAACCCAATACATCCACTTGTGGCAGACCCTCTGCAACAGTATTAAACTTGAAAAAGAACTTTGTGGAATCCTGACGTTCAAATTTGTCAAGATATTGGGAACGCTTCTGCGAATTGAAGCTACGGAGAAGAATGTCGTTAGGAAGATAGCGTGTGCGTGTGCGGTTAATGATTGTATCAATCTCCCCCGTCTTGTTATTCCTGATAGTATCAATCGCGCCGACTCTTTCAGCAGTGGGTGAGACGGTGAAGTCGTAGAACGCTATATCCTCCTCCGGATTGGCATATTTATAATCATTATCCTTATCTCCTAAGGCATAGACGCGATAGGAGCCCTCTTTAAGGCCTCGGATAGTGAAACGACCTCGGTCATCGGTCTTGGCAACGCGAAGCAGAGGGAGCTTAGTGAAGGCCGAATCGGCATTATTAGCCGTAATCCCCACAATCATCGACTGCTGTGGCTCCATGTTGCGCGCGTCGAGCACCATACCCGATATGCGGAGAGTATCAATCTCTTCTCCTGTAGAGAAAGTGTAGGCAAATCCCTGAAGCTTATTAGCCTCGTTATTATCCTCAATGGCATCTGCAAAGTCGATAGTATAAGTGGTGTTAGGTTGAATTGAGTCGAAAGTGACGGTTATTTTTTTACCCAACGACATCACTTTCGGCACGCTCTTTCCCACAGGCGAAACCACTACTTTTGAGAAAGCGTCTTTTACATTTACCAGCTCATTGAAAGTGAGTGTCATTCTGGTTTTATTCACATTCACCGCCCCCGGCATAGGATCTGCCGAGACAAATATTGGAGGGTCTTCATCGCGCGGACCTCCCGAAGGGTTGCCGATGTTGGCACAAGCCGGAAGAAGCAGCGCGACCAACAGTGTTGTCAAAATGAGGAGAAGAGAGTAGGGGAATGATATATGT
>CAZXGU010000150.1:0-6872 GCA_964640375.1 uncultured Sangeribacter sp.
CGGTGAAATGGAAGCTGCTTAATCTATCAAAACTGAAAAAGAGCAATCCCTCAAAATTAGAGGAGAATGTCGAGAAACTCAAATCTATTTTCGGGATGTAGCGATATGTTATAAATCGTAAAATTGATATCTCGGACTTGTGAAGTTTCCTGAAATTTAGTGACTATGCACTATCAAAGCCAAAGGGGGAGGAAGGCAATGAGAGGTAGCCGGAGGAAAGAAGATAATTAGAACCTTGTGCACTTTTGAATTGGAATGCGGCGCACGTTTGAATTAGAATCTTGTGGACTTTTGAATTAGAGGGTGGCAATTTTGAATTGGATTTTACACATTATATAATTAAAATTCAATTCAAATGGCTTCGATAAAAGTTAAGTTTCGACCCTCGACTGTCGCTGACCACGAGGGTACAATCTTCTATCAGATTATTCATGAGAGACGTCAGCGACAGATTTTCTCAGATTATCATATCTTCTCGCATGAGTGGGATAGAAACCGCTCCATAGTGGTAACCAATCAGAAGAGTGAACGTAAATCTTTCATCCTTTCAATTCGTGAGCGTATTCGCTGGGATGTGGAACGTCTGACAAAGATTATCCGTCAAATGGATATCAAGGGGGTGGCTTATACTGCGGATGACGTAATTGACGAGTTTAATCGTTATGCTAATGAATACAGCCTGTTCAACTTCATGGAAAGTGTCATTATAAAGTTGAAACAGAATGGGAAAGCCAGAACATCAGAAACCTATACCGTCGCTCTCAATAGTTTTAAGAAGTTCCGAGAGGGTGAGGATATTATGCTCGATTGCCTCAACTGCGAAATAATGGAGGCGTATGAAGCTTGGCATCAGCAGCGAGGAGTATCACCTAATACCATATCTTTTTACATCCGGATTCTTCGAGCGGTCTATAACCGAGCGGTCGAGGATGATATTATTGAAAATCGCAATCCCTTCCGCCATGTTTACACCGGGGTTGATAAGACTGTTAAGAGAGCCTTGCCTCTCTCCATGATAAAGAGGATAAAAAATCTGGATTTGAAACTTATACCGGCATTGGATTACGCAAGGGATATGTTTATGATGAGCTTCATGCTGCGCGGAATGAGCTTCATTGATATGGCCTACCTTAAAAAATCTGATCTTTGCAATGGCTATATTATCTATCGCCGAAGAAAAACCGGTCAACTTCTCACTATCGAATGGACTAAGGAAATGCAGATGCTACTTGACAAATACCCGGAAAATGCCTCCGACTACTTGCTTCCTATCATTAAGAAAGCTGGAACTAATGAGCGATACACTTATAGAAATGTGGGCTATAACATCAACCACAATCTTAAATCTATTGCAAAGAAAGTTGGAATAGCAATTCCTCTCACTCTCTACGTTGCCCGACACAGTTGGGCATCAGCGGCAAAGGCAAAAGGGATACCGTTGAGTGTAATCAGTGAAGGGATGGGACATGATAGCGAAGCCACCACACAAATCTATCTCGCCAGCCTCGACACATCAGTGGTTGATAAAGCCAACTCCCTAATTCTTTCATCTCTTTAGCGGTAATGACTCCTCTGATTTGTGAAGTTGCCTGAATTTTAGTAACTTTGCATAATTGGATGCAATAGGATTGAATCCGGTGAATGGGGATAGAGCTTTATAAAAGGTGCTAAATATGAATTTTAAAATTATTACACAAATATCGAGTAATAATTGTAAATATAGAATTGATAAGGAATTTGCCCCTTCATGCTATTTAGGAACCGCTATATTTACTGGCGAGCTGGGAGGCTTTGAGTCAACAGACGGCATCCTGATACTTGCGAATCAAAATATTATCAATCTGATTTCCCATGGGGCTGATAATATTGCAATCATTGAGGAGTTGTCAGTGGAGGGAGAGAGAGTATTAATTATTTCTGACTCCGATGAAAGCCGTAAAGTTATCACTTCATGTTTACAAAAAAGCAGTAGCAGCTCGGTGCATTTCGGTGCAAATAAATACAAGGGAGCAACCCTTGCCGGCCGTCCCCATGGATTTGGAACCCTGCAATATGGTGATGGTAAAATTTATATTGGAAATTTTGTTAATGGATTGCGACATGGGCAAGGCAAATTGATAATGCCAGATGGTCAATATTTTGAAGGATTGTTTGATAACGATTCCATAACAGAAGATGGGATATATTATGACGAAAAAGGCAATCCCAGGAATATTGGTAAGCATAGCAAATCAAAATCTTTTTTCAGTCTAATCTGGAATAAAACTTGGCGTTTGTGGGCTTCATTGATTTGTTTCCTGTTGGCAGCCTTGACGGTATGGTTGATAGTGGAATTCTTCACATCAAGCAGGGGCGGCATCGTGCGAATTGGAATTTTTATAGCTCCCATAGCGCTATGCTGGTGGGGACTAAAAAATTTTGTAGGATTTTTCTCTAATTTATTTAATTCAGAAGAACAATAAAAATATAAATATATGAGCTTAACATCAATAGAAAACTATACTGTAAACCCCGACAGCGTTCAAATTCCGGATGAAGGATTAGGCGAATATGTGGTAGGATTCACCGAAGAGAGAAAACCGTTCAATTGGGTGAATGTCTTTTGGAATCTAATGCCGGTGATTGGACAACTATTTTTTGTTGGTCACGTCGTAAGACACTGGTGGGTGAAATCACATCCCGATAGGATCTTGCTCTATAAAAACGGATTCATTAAGCAGACCCTTGATGGCAAAGGAAGGGTTAAGAAAGAGTCAGTCATCAATTTCAACGATTTGAAGGGAGTGCTGATGGTGAAGACACGTCAATATCAGAATATATATGGAATCCGCAAGTATAATGGAACCACTGTAAATCTCTCTGTATTGGATGACCAAAATGTGAAGGAAGAAATTCTTTCCGGAGCATATCGAAACGAAGATGATCTCGAAGGTCATTACAATTTTATAGGCTATGCCAGTCATGGCATAAACAATTCATGGTTAGAATTCGCAATAAAGAAATTCAACAATGAATTTTCAAATAATGGATATGCTTCCTTCTCAACCCCCGGCGGAGAAGTGCTCGTAGGACCGGATTTTATCAAGGCAAATGATACCGTTGTTAGTTCAGGATTCAAATATATGTTCGACAATGGATATTTATATCTTTATCCCAATGCCGCAGAAGGAGAGCATTTTAAGAAAAAAGCAAAGCCAGTATCAATTAATGTTGCCCAGATGTATAATAAAGAAGTATTCTTATTAGCGATAGGGCAAATTCATGGAATAAGATAATCCTATAAGAATTAGAGGCATGGATATCAACGGGCTTAAAACAGGAACTGTTCTTAAAGGTAAATCTCATAACTACCGTATAAAGAAAATTCTGGGGAGCGGCAGTTTCGGCATCACATATCTTGCCGATGTAATATTCGATGAATCTTCCTCTGCATCCACTTCTCTGAAAGTGACCATTAAAGAATTTTTTATGAAAGATTTTAATGGTCGTGAAGGCTCTTCGGTCACATCAGGAAGTAAAGATGGTTATTTTGGAAAATATCTTTCCAAATTCAATCAGGAAGCCCAGAAACTATCCACGGTTAGATCGGAAGGGGTTGTCAAGGTTCTTGAGTTATTTCAAAGCAACAACACATCATATTATGTGATGCAGTATCTATCTGGTGGCAGTCTGAATGATCTTATCTACGATAGAGGAGTCATTCCGGAAAGATACGCGCTGCAGTTTGGTCTTCAGATTGCCAGCGCCTTGAAGGATATTCATGAAAAGAAAATGCTCCATCTCGATCTGAAGCCCTCAAACATTATGCTTTCCGGAACGGGACAGCCCGTGTTAATCGACTTTGGGTTGTCGAAACAATATACAGAAAACGGCGAGCCGGAATCGAGCACCACCATCGGAGGGGGCACACGTGGTTATGCTCCTATTGAGCAGGCGCAATATCATGACGGGAATGATTTCCCTGTCACAATGGATGTCTATGCTTTTGGAGGAACTTTATTTAAAATGCTTACAGGCACGGTTCCTCCTGATGCCTCTTCAATTCTTAACGATGGATTCCCAAAAGAGGTTCTGATCCGGTCTGGGGTTTCGCCTACGGTTGCCTCATATATAGAGAAACTGATGTCTCCAATGAAAAAAGGACGCCCTCAGAGTATGGAGGCAGTGATATCTGATATCATTTCTATTGGCTCGCGCACCAATATTGCTGATAAATCTGAATTATCCAGCTGGATTAATGGTCCTTCTTTTTCTCAAAGTTTTAATAATTACGATAAGACTGAAGATAAAGCAGATGATAAAACAGACTATAAAACAGAAGATGAGACGGAGGTAGAGATAATATCAGTGGTTAAGGGTGGTGTAGAAACACAGAAAGAGGCAGTTATTGATTCATCAATCGATAAATTAGAAATCAAAGTAATTCTTGACCCTAATAAGACCGGCGCTTATAATTGGTTTTCAATAACAGCTTCCTCTAAGCAACTAATTGTTATAAAATCGAAAAAAGGAGAAATAACTCCTGTTAAAAAAACATTCTTCTTTTCAGAGGAGAAATTTTCAAATCTAAAATCCCGAGTGCAACATCTTAATTTAAGGTGTGAAAAGAAAAGTGGTGAGGGAACAGGGCCTCTTTATGGAGTTTGTTTAAAAACTTATAAGGGGAACCATCTTGATTTTAGCGCTGCAACCTATGAAGATGACATGGCGTGGGGCACTTTAACTGGTAATGTCGATTCGTTGGTTAACATTGCGTGGAAAGAATCGGGGTTGGTAAGCTTAGATTCCGTGTCGTCAAAAAACAGCAAATTGGGGAAGGTTGTGTCTTTTGTAAGAACTCCTCGAAAATGGATAGGATATTTCGCGATCGTGTTGGCCGTATTTCTTTATTTTGTAAGTTATGAGCCTTTTAATAAATATATAGATAACAATTTCAAAAATAAAATTATAAAGTCCTGGGAAACAAGAGCAACTTCAAATTATGAATTAGCGGTTAATTATGAAGGTTTGGGAGGTGTGTTATATGCACCTACCCATGAATGGATAATTCCTCCACAATATAATCCGGGCGACAACATTATCCATGATAATGTCTATCTCCCCAAAGACGCGTTTAGGCAATCGGGATTGGAATTACTTGCCCAGCAAGATGGTTATGCTTTGATTAATGTAAACCACGCAGTGTCTCTCTTCTATAACGGGAAGGTTGTTTCCAAACTCTCCACCGGAGATTACGGTGAAATTTCCAAAGTTCAAAAGGGATTATATGAAATTACTTACCATGATAATGAGAAACAAGATTTCATAAATTCCCTTTACGACGCGAAAGGCAACGCGATAATACCATTTACTGACAAAGTAGTAAATGTAATCTCCGATGATGTGATAAAAGTTGCGCGATTTAAAGATCAGAGTTATTATGACATTACCGGTAAACCCATTAATTCGTTTAATTTTGTAGTTTTCTATGACCAAAACGAATTTATGGTGAATTTCATCGCGATAGTTGTTATCTCTCTACTTCTCAGTCTGATCGCAAATTTAGTATATAGGAAAGTAAAGAAAAAGAGAGGTAAGTAAACAAGGGTGTCTTAGTCAAAGATAGGAAAGAAATGCAACCGTCTCCAACGGTAGAGGTTTGTAGTGGTTTAAATCCTCGTGTAGGCTCCCTCTGGTCACCAACACGAGGTTAAGAAGGATTCAACCGTCGCTGCCGGTAAGATTATTCGTGAAATAATATTATCTTTGCAGATTTATCAAATCGCAAGGGATATGAATCAAAATGAAATTAATTGGATGGCCTCGGAGAATCAGAAGAAGGCATACGGTGTTTTAAAGGAATCGGGAATAGGGGAGGCATGGAAAAATGCGGGTTGCAGGGTCAATCTTGTCGGTTCGCTAAGAATGGGATTGCTTGCGGCTCATCGCGATATAGATTTGCATGTCTATTCTTCCGGAATCACTACTGAGAGCAGCTTTGCAATAGTTTCAAAAATTGCACAAAATCCCAATGTAACGGAAATCCGGTGTATCAACGGCCTTCATACCGATGAGCATTGCCTCGCATGGCACATATTCTATAAGGCTGAGGATGGCGAGATATGGCAGTTTGACATTATCCATATCGAGGAGGGAACGGAATATGACGGATATTTTGAAAAAATGGCCGACAGGATCTTGGAAGTCATGACCCGGGAGCAGAAAGAACTTATCCTCCACTTGAAATTTGAAACCCCGGAAGGGAAAGATTATCACGGAGTGGAATATTATGAAGCCGTTCTCGCTGATGGCGTCACTGATATGCCCGCTTTTGAAAAATGGGTAACGGAGCATAGGAAGAAACCACCATATTATTGGATACCTTCTAAAAAAAATTGAAAAAGTAATGCAACCGGCGCTGCCGGTAGTTGGGTCGATGATTATAATCCTTGCTGATTTATCAAATCTTTCCTGCGCTTTCGAGGTCGGTGATGGAATGGGCTGTGATGTAGAGGTAGAGGGTGGTCACGATTCGGGAGGAGGCGATTATTTCTTCTTCTGAAGCATCGGGTGTGACATGGCTCTCATCGTTGCGGAGATTGCGCATCGTGTCGAGATAACGATACATGCGCTGATATTTCTTGCGCTCCTTGAATTTGAGAGATTTCAATTCCTCAAAAGCAAAGATGCAGTCGGCCAACGTAGGGGTTTTTTCCGGAGTGCGGATATTTTTTAACTCCTCCCCGTGAATCATCCAGTATAGTTTCTTGAGATAGGTCTCAAACTTAGTGAGGATAGTGTTGAAATGACGTCGGCGATCCGCCATCGTAAGTTTCTTATCATTGAAAAGGCGGTTGAAAGAGTCGATAAGCAGGTCGTTGGCCCCGTCAAGA
>CAZXGU010000151.1:0-6770 GCA_964640375.1 uncultured Sangeribacter sp.
TGAATATTTACATCTATTGTCTGCGGATCGACAGTGAACTTAATGAAATAACAAGGCTGAGTGTCGGAAGCTATAAGATTTTCAAAACATGACAATACTCCTTTGTGGAAATAAGGATGGCGCATGTGTCGGCCGTTAACAAAAAAGAACTGCAGCGGATTTCTTCTTCTGGCAAACTCCGGCCGCGAGATAAAACCTTCAATTTTGACCAAGGATGTGTCAACATTTACAGGCAACAACTGCATATTAATGCTGTTTTTCCAGATGTCGGCGATGCGCTGCTTAAGAGTGCCTGCACGCAAATCGATTTCGCGCGTTCCAGTGTCTATATGTAGTCGAATCTTATTGTTTATCAGAGCTAATCTTTCAAACTCCCTCATAATGTTAGAAAGCTCCACATTATCTGATTTCAAGAACTTTCTTCTGGCCGGGACATTAAAAAAGAGACGCTTCACTGAAAAGACTGTGCCTTTCTCGCTCATCACGGGCTCCTGGGTCATCACTTTAGAACCCTCAATCACAAGACGTGTCCCCATGGGGGCATCGGCTGTGCGCGTCTTAATCTCCACTTCAGAAATAGCACATATAGAAGGGAGCGCTTCGCCCCGGAATCCCATAGTGGTGAGGGCGAAGAGATCGTCGGCAGAACGTATTTTGGAGGTGGCATGACGTTCAAAGGCCATTCGTGCATCCGTTTCCGACATTCCGCAGCCGTTATCGATAACCTGAATTAACGTTTTACCCGCATCTTTTATCACGATTCGGATATCCGTAGCCCCGGCATCGACTGCATTCTCCACAAGTTCTTTAATCACAGATGCCGGCCTTTGAATCACCTCCCCGGCAGCAATCTGATTCGCCACCGAATCGGGCAGCAGTTTTATTACATCACTCATCCTTCTTCTCCCCCAATCATTCCTGACGGAAATATTCTTCCAACTCGTCGGGAACATCTCCCAACTCATCCTCCCATTTTATCTTATCGCCATACCATTGACGGCGTGGACGAAGCATCTCAAGCCATTTGAAGCCACGAAGGAACTTCTCATCGTTTTTCTTAACCATGAAGAGCGGACGTACTGTTCCTTCAACATCAGGCCACATTTTGAGTCGCTTCATCTCGCGACCATCCATGTCAACAGTGAGATAACTACTCTCAGCCTGAACCAACTTATTATAAGTGGAATCTTTCTCCATGGGGAGGAATATAGTTTCCACATTGCCGTTTACTATCAAATGGTCCAACTGGCTATCTCGCAACAAAGCCTTGATCTCCGACCCTGAAAGCTGATTATAGAAATCTTCATCTATATGCTCGATAACCATTCCACCGGCAGGGAGATGTGCCCAGTCGGCCACGGAATCAATCATGTGTACCTTAATCGTATCGCCAAAGATCTGACGCTCTTCACTCCATACCACAGGCTTTCTCTGGAGATAAAGCATCGAATCATATTGATGATAGAGAATGGTATCGGCAATTCCCTGAAGATCACTTTTGAAGAATCGGGCCTTCCCTATAGCCTTGGCTGCATGATAATTTCTATCTATCATAAAGGCTGAATCTCGGCCAAGCTTGTCAATTTTCGGTCTTATTCGTTCCAAAGAATCAGCAATTGCCTTTTGCCGTGCCTCCTCCAAGGCAAGGGCTGTGGAATCAGGAGGTAGATTCTCTACCAATTCTTCCTCTTCCAACTCCATGTTTTCCTGATCCCATTCATTCTCTTCATAAATCTCATTCTCAGATATTAGAGCCTCTCCTCGTTCAGGCAGTTCATCATCCGGAATTTCTCCCGGCTGCCCTAATGGAGGAGTCTCTGACTCTTGATTCTCACCATCATCGGCGTTCGGTTGCTTATTATTTTTTGGAGGATATTTTGCTATATCATCAAAGCCGATAAGTTTTACGGCCTCCCCTGGCTCAAGCACATAGGAAGGAAGCAAAGCAATTGATTCCACCATATCTTCGAGCATATCAGTGAGCGACTTATATGAATAAAGACGCTCGCGAGTTTCCTTGCTCCAATTGTGTGCAAGGCTATCAGGCCAGACCTTCTCCGTGCGTTGAAATGTGAAGATAGTGTCGGCACGCAAAAAGAGAGTGTCGGGACGAGAATATTCTATAAGAAGAGGATATTCCGTGGCAAGTGCTTGCTGAAGAAGATCATTATAACGTCCGTAACCCCCAACAAGCTGCATCTTGCGGGCAGTATCGGTAAGAACCATCGGACGCGGATTCTTATAAGGATTGCGGAACATAAAAGCTTGGCTCAGATGCTGCAATTTATCATAGATAAGAGAATCCCCTTCAAGAGTGACCACATTCCCGGCTGAATCGCGATGAAGAATTGTGGAACGCGCTGTCAGAGTGGCATTATCTGTCCTGGTATTATACCATCCTTGAGAAGTTATAATAGTATCGGTTTTGCCTTCAATCAAAGTCTCGGTGTTAATATCGGCAATGGCGGTTGCTGTGTTATATTTCAATTCCTCAGTGTAGAGTTTATAGCCATCTTTTCTATTTACAAGAACCACATCCCCCCGGAAATCGGCAATCTTTGTGGAGGGTGAGTATTGTCCATATTGAGAAGTAAGGGTATTCACACCGTCAACCAACTTACCGCCTACATTATACCATCCTAAATCCTGAACCACATCATAGTCCAAACTGTCGGTGGTGAGAGTGACAGCACGGTTCTTCATCACCACTTCTCTCTGGGTCGGACCGCTTGTTAGCACTGCGTGTCGAGTCATGCCGTCGTAGAATAATTTGTCGGCATATACAAACAGAGTGTCACCCTGCTTCATCAAGACATGTCCGAAAGCATCCATAGAATTGCGAGTGGGCCAATAATAGGCTGAATCGCAAAACATAAATATGCCACCCTGGCGAAACTGCACATCGCCCTTCACTATCTGACGCTCCTCCATGTCATGGGGTGGACGATAGAGAGAATCGGCATTTTCAAGAAACACTTTGTCGTCCTGATATCGATTCTCTTTGGGGATAGTGGGCTGAATGGGTTTTGTCGGCTCAGGGCGTCGGAAACTCTCCTTAGTCTCCTTCTTAGGCTCTTTAGCTTTCTGCTGTGCACTCACTATGGAATACATTCCCGACAATAGAATTATTGCCAGGAATGTCATTATTATCTGTGGTGTTTTCCTCAACATATCAAATAAATGAACGAGGGAGAGCCGACGTTATTTCACCCAGCCATCGTAGGTGAATTCGCAGGCATCCCAACCCTCTCCAATCTTTACGTAGGTTGATTTTATCTTGTTTTCAATCCAGTTTTTCAGAATTTCCTTTTTATGGTTGGCTTCATACATCTGCTTCACCATATTGAAATCGTCGGTAAGAGTGGCTTTATGTCCCGGGATGCGAGAGGTGAGCTTCACGAGCACCACCACATCTTTATTCTTTGCAGCATCTTTCATTACGAAAGCATCCGAAAGTTCGCCGGGCTCCATGTGTTCTATTCGTCGCGCAATCTCGGGTGGGAGCTGCGACATCTCAAAACGAGAACTTCCGGTCTGCGGATTCATCATAACACCCTTGTTGTTCTTAGTATCTTTATCTTGCGAAACATAGACAGCAGCATCCTCAAAAGAATATTTATCTGCCAAAATCTCTTTCCTCAAAGAATCAAGTCTCACCCGGGCAGTCTCCAAATCTTTTTCGCTCACTTTAGGAGTGAGAAGGATATGTCGGAAATTAGCCTGATCTCCCCTCTTCTCAATCAGCTGTATGATATGATAACCATATTCGGTTTCAACAATTCTTGACACCTTGTTAGGGTCGTTAAGATTGAACGCCACGTTTGCAAATTCCGGCACATAGCGTGAGCGTCCGGCAAATCCGAGCTCACCGCCTTGCATTGCAGAACCTCTATCCTCAGAATACATAATAGCAAGAGTGGAAAAATTGGCCTCCCCTTTGTTCACACGGTCGGCATAATCGCGCAAAC
This sequence comes from uncultured Sangeribacter sp., assembly GCA_964640375.1. Taxonomy (GTDB): domain Bacteria; phylum Bacteroidota; class Bacteroidia; order Bacteroidales; family Muribaculaceae; genus Lepagella. Next base: position 3,969 of record CAZXGU010000151.1, read on the forward strand.
GGGCTTTCACATCCTCTATCTCCTGCTGTGGAATGGCAGGATTGATCTTGATGATTTGCGCTTCAACCTGCAAAGGAACGTATGGGATAGAATCATCAGGGAGCGAGGAATAATACTTACGCACATCATTAGGGGTTGCCTTGGCCCCTTTGGTAAGCTGGTTCTGCACCATTCCCACCACATATTGATTGCGAATCATCTCCACCATCTGTTCGCGGAGAGCATTATAGGGCTTATTGAAATATTGCTCCACCTTCTCTCTTGAACCGAGATTATTTACAAACATCTGCATTCTGGCCTCAGCTTCGCTCTGCACCTGACCCTCTCCGGCTGTTATGGTGTCGAGTTTGGCCTGATGAAGATACAGTTTCTCCACGGCAAGCTGCTCCGGAATCACGCAATAAGGGTCGCCTGAAATGGAGATACCCTCCTGACGCATCTGAACATATTGCTCCTCTATCTCCGAACGAAAAATTGGCTCGTCGCCCACAATCCAGGCCACTTCATCAATAACATTCTTTTTTATAGGGGCCGCCATCACGCATATTGCAGCAAAAGCAGCGGGTATTATCCAAATTTTTCTGAAATTCACTGTATCTTGTTTTTAAATATTTTCAAAATTCATATTAATTTTTGGCGCGTCTCAATTGAAATCCAGAGGATTATAGGAACCTTTCTTGAGTTTACCCTCCTTCATTGCCTTCGAATAGATCGACTTCTTAAGATTCTTCCGGTATTCACCGGCTCGACGATCTGCCAGAACTTCAGATATTCTGGAAAGGGCAAATTCTTTAGGCATAACGCTTCCTGTTGCAACATAATCTGAAACATGAAGCATATAGACCGCTCCCCCATGAGAGATTTCAAAATCCCGATTCTCTTTCAGAAAAGCATCGGCATCGGTGACGCGCATAGGAATCTGTCGGGCCACATCATCCCACTCAACCCATCGGTCGGCAAAATATTCATATCCTGTGGCTTCGCGGAGACCTCGCTTTTCAAGCTCATCAATCTCCTCTTCAGTTCCCGATGTTAACCATTTGCGGATTTTATCCAAATCCGGGTTTTTATCGTAGGTTTTAAGATAGATCCCCTTCAATAGAGGTTGATCGAGAGTCATGCTATCGCCATATTGCCTATAATATTTCTCCGCTTCTGCTGAACTCACGTCTGTGGGGGCATTCTCTCCCATTTTTCGCAGATATTCATCCACAATGAGGCGATTTCGATAGCTTCTCGTGAGGTTATCTATTCTTTCAAGATCTATTACGTTTTCATTTGCCACCTCCTCCAAAACCCGTGTCTCTATCCACTTGTCCACAATTCTGCGGAACATCTCCACACTATCCTCAGCGGCAAGTCCGGTGGGGATAAGACGCACCACATCATCAAGCATAAGCGAGGAATCACCAACCGAAACAAGGAGATCTCCATCTGCGTCCCCTTCCTGCGGTTTATGTCCACAGCTCTGAACAATGCAAAAAGCCAGAGCCATGATGAATATCCTCAATCTTATCTTCATAATATAATCTGCAAATTTAATGATTTTTTCCGATAATATGAAAACTATGAGCAAACAATAGCGGCAAGAAAAATAGAGAAGAGTGCATAACCCTCATGCCATGCACCCTTCTATTAAAGTTAAATTATTTTCTTTCTTTTTATTTCTTCTCGATAGGCTTAACCTTCTTCAAAACTTTCTCGTTGACTTCAACGGGATATTTTCTACGAAGGTCGTTTTCCCAAGCTTCTTGAAGCTGTGTCTGATAATCACTGGTGACAAGGCCTTTAACATCCTGTAATTCCTCGGGCTCTATGATTACTCTTGGATCAAGAATAAAATAGGTGGTATAACGTGATGAGGACGGTTTTGCTTCCGGACCACCAAACACAAGATTATCGATCATTGCGTTTGATCCCTTTGTTTCGAGCACTCTGGAAATCGAAACCTCCTTGGGGAATTCCTTACGAATTGTATTAACCAATGAATCGCGCCCTAAGACTGCAGCTCTGCTTTTTACAAGTTCTGCCACTGAATCCGTTGTGGTTTGAACAAGATAACCTTTCGCACGAGGCTCAGTCCAACGATATTTTGAGCGGTTCTGGTCAAAATAATTCTGAAGACCCTCTTCATCTTTGGCTGCCTTATCCCATACTTTCTTCACACTTACCTCATAGAGAAGTGAGCCGTCAACATATTCACGATAAAGATTAGAATATTCCGGTTTGGAAAGAAGAAGATTATCCTCTTCCGCCTCTATCAGGATATGATTGTAATATCTATCCACCATTTCAGTGAAGATATTTTCAGCGGCTGCCGCATTAGGCATCATAGGCTTGCCGGCATATCCAATAAAATCGGGAATAGAATAATTTTTCTTGCCGATAGATGCTATATCTTTTGAAGCATTTTCCCATTTGAGATAAAAAGCGGAATCCAGCCCGGTCTTTGCTATATCTGCCCTCATGTCGTTGAGAGTCTTTTCATTGAGCATTCCCTTATTCTTTTTTGCAAGATTTCGGGTCTGATTATCGCGTATCATTTTGGTTCTGTCGTAATCCTGACCGGTTGAGATCAGATACATGAAACGCGGTTTCACATCGTTCATTGAGCGTCCTGTCTTATGATCCTGACGATAGATGATATGATACCCAAATCTCGTTTTAAATGGCTCGCTTATAGATCCATCGGGAATAGCAAACGATACAGAATCAAACTCCTGAACCATTTTTCCATGTCCGAACCACCCAAGCTTTCCTCCTTGAGCGCCAGAGCCCTGATCATCGGAAAATCTACGGGCC
>CAZXGU010000152.1:0-6533 GCA_964640375.1 uncultured Sangeribacter sp.
TGCCGCACGGTGGGGCACCCCCGACGACCTCGCAGGCCCCGCCATCTTCCTGGCCTCCGACGCCTCCAACTTCGTCAATGGTCAAATCCTCTACGCCGACGGCGGTATCTTATCCTCCATCGGAAAGCAACCATAAACTTATAGCGTGGCTATTGTCTTAAACTTCCCCCAAAAATAATGATCCTGATAATAGGATATGTATTGAGCTGGCACATAAAGTGGCACTTCTTCAAATACTCTTTCATCAAAAGATTCCTCTATTGCAAACGGAGGGCTGGCGGCATTACAAACAATTTTCGCCAGATTAGGACATGAACGAAAAGAGTAGCGCCCTATCCATTTAATAGCCTTAGGCAATATAAGCTCCTCCACTCCCGAGTTATAAAATCCAAAATCAGTAATGGAAACCGTGGCTTCTGAAAGATTCACTGTTTTCAAGTTTGTGCAATCTATAAACATTGAATAGTTCACCCACGGGAGAAAACATGTTCCATCAATCGCAGATAAGGCATTGCACCCTTCGAAAACACTCTGCCCTACCCAAGTCACCGATTCCGGTATTGATATTGAAGTCAAACCCTGGCAATAGCTAAATGCTCCGCCTCCTATTGTAGTAACCGACTTTGGAAGAACAATAGAGGTTAATGATTTACACCAACTAAAACACTCTTTTTCTAAAGTTGTCACGGTGTTTGGGATAGTAATGGAACTTAAAGACGTGCATCCGTAAAAAGCTCGATACTCAATAGTAGTAACCGTTCTGGGAATCATTATGGAGGTTAAACCGGACATAACAAAACAGCCTTCAGGAACTGAAGTCCATGAACCAGGTATCTTAAAGGAGGTGAGATTTTTACAACTTTCAAAAATGTTACTCCCCACTGTTGTTACAGAGTTAGGCACGGATATTGAAGATAAGCCACTATCAGAAAATGCTCTTTCACCAATAGATGTAATTGAATTAGGGATAGAGACTGAAGACAATTCCCTACATCCATAGAAAGCTTTTTCTCCAATACCAGTTACAGAATAGTCCGCATTCCAATTTACTTTTGATGGGATTTTAATTTCTCCTTTATATGAAGTGCCACTATATTCGTCTCTGTAGGTCACTTCCACTGTTTTCCCACTTTCCGAGATTATATTATAATATATTCCATCTACCTCGAAGTCATAGGCCAACAAAGAGGAAACGGAAAGAAGAAGGAAGAATGACAAAAGAACTCTTCTCAGATATATCAATTGTTTCATAATTAGCTGTTTTCTTTTTTTTGCAAATTCTTAATTTTTAAAATCCTTGGAAGAATATTTTCTTTGTCTTTTTCCCCTGCTTAATAATGTAAATTCCAGGAACCAAAGTTCTTATATCTTCACCCAAACATAAACCATCGAGATTATATATGTGGTATGGTTGATCGAGAGATATGTCGCTATCCTCTTCTATATCATTAATTCCGGAATCAGCAAGAGAAACAATATTCTTAAAGAGCCTCCAAGTGCTGTGTTTTTTATATAACCACCGTGACTCCTGAGGAACATAAAGCGTGGCTTCTTCATACGCCTTCTCATCGAATGCGTTTGCAAGAAGAACCGGAGGCGTGGGAGCTTTACAAACAATCTTCTTCAAGTTTTCGCAATCATTAAATGCCATCCTTCCTATCCCTTTCATAGAGGCTGGGAATGTCACCTCCTCTATTTTACTCCCATAAAAGGAATAATCCGATACCCCCATTACCGAGTTTCCAAATTCAACAGATTTTAATTCCGAGCACAGATAAAAAGAGCCGTAGCCGAGATAAGTCAATGAACTGGAAATTGACACAGAATTTAGGCTTTGACAACCCCAAAATACTCCGTCACTCATGCTGGTAACTGAATCGGGAATCGTTATGGCTGAAAGATTTCCACAATAACTGAAGGCATTGGCGGCAATATATTCTAATGAATTTGGGAGATTCACCGATGTTAGATTCCAACAGAAATAGAATGCTGAATGTCCGATAGATTTAACCGAGTTTCCAATTTTAACTGACTCAAGTTCGGAACAACTACTGAATGCCTCATTCCCGATGGAGGTAACTGAATTCGGAATTGTTATGCTTCTAAGACTGGAGCAACCATAAAATGTTGTTGACTGGATGGAAGTCAATGAATTAGAAAGCTCTATGGATTGGAGATTATCACAATACATGAAGGCTTCCTGCCCTAAAGTCGTGAGGGAGTTGGGAAGAACTATAGAAGTTAAATTATGACAGCTTTTAAATACTCCCTTTTCTATTGTAGTTAAGGAGCTTGGAAGTTCTATCTTAGAAAGGTCGCAAGAAATAAATGCCTCCTCCCCTATTGACTTTAGACTATTTGGAAGAGTAATAGAGGGGAAGCGGCATCCCCAAAAAGCCCCCCTCCCTATGGAGATTAACGAATTGGAAAGTGATATGGAGTTTAATTCATAACAGAAGCAAAAAGCATCCTCCCCAATGGATGTTATTGAGTTAGGAAAGACAATTGAAGTGATGCTGCTTCCTCTGAAGGCCCTATCTCCGATCTCAGTTACGGCATAGCCATTTTTTAGCTTTTCAGGAATCACAATATCCCCTTTATATCTGTTCGTGCCATAATTAGTTACACATACTGTTTTATCACTTTTAGAAAGAATCTTATAGTAGATTCCATTTTCTGTATAATCGAAGTTATCACTCGCTAAGACAGGGAAGGCCACCATGATATTAAGGAATAGAAGAAGCAGCCGAAAAAGTGGAAAGGATTGTTTCATGTTGAAAAAGTTAATTTAAACATTCCGAGGTTCACCCATTAGAGTAAGAACCTCTCTGACGAACCTCTATTTCTGCAAAGGTCGCAATTATTTTCCACTTTCCCTCAGTTCATTTTGTTCACCTTCCCTTAACCCAATTGTTATTGCCTAAGTGTGAATATTTATGCCTACCATATCTTATTTTCCCCTTATCTTCGCAGCATGAATCCTATCCCTATTATCCCTCTATTAAATTTACAGGCTGAAGCAGCTTTTTCAATGGCATTCATCTTCCCTAAATTCCTCCAAATTTGGAAAAATAGCTTTTTCAAAATTTTCCCTCTATCTCTATTCCTGGATTAATCCCCCTAAGCTGTTCCACAAACTTTGCCATATCCTTCGGGGAAATCTCCAATGGCATCGTGCTTTTCAGTATCGCCTTGTCGCTAAATCTTATGGCTAATCGGTCGAACGACAAAGCAGCCGCCGAAAGAACGCTCCTTTGTCGTTTTATCTCCGTTATCTTGTCGATAGGATACCAGTGCCAACGGAAGAAGTTTCTAACACCCAACTGATTACCTCTTATCATATATTTGACCCCTGCAAACATCAGGATTTCGAGAGCCAACAATATCGCGGAAAATATTATCCCCCATAACCAATCCCCCTCTATTGCCGGACCGGCAAAACACATTATCACCGTAAAAACCACCACAGCGGGCACCCACCAATCAACCTTTGATTTATATATCGTTTCCATACTATTAACCTACTTCTTCCCACCCATACTCCAATCCTTTTTAGAACCCGTCTTATAAAAATCTTTGAGATGAGATTTAAATAACACAATTCACCCTATGTCCCAAAATTATAAAAAATAAATCACCATTGCAAATCTAATTCTCCATCCCCTGCCGAAATGAAAACTCATTTATTTTTGAACAGCTTTCAATAACTATAGTGAGGTTTCCGTTCTGAAAATCTATTTCTTCAGCTGTGCATATCCAAGTTTGAGTGTTTTCCAGCGCTTAATAAGATGTCCTATACCGAAAACTATCATCACAAGTCCTACCACCCAATGCCACCTTCCTATATGGCTTCCTCCCCCTTCGATGAAGGCAAGCAGAATTATTCCTGTAACTGTTTCAAACAAAAACAACAGAGTCAATATCATATTCGGTTTGCTCTTTTTCTTTATACTTTTGGCAAGAGAACGGAACCACGGCCAATGACCTTTTATATGGAAAATTCCCAATACGAGGAATAGGGTGCCTGCAATCACATGTGTCACCGCCCAGTTATGCCACACCACATAGTTAGTAAATTCATCAGTGACATGAAGGCCTATTCCGGAAATTATCAAGAGCAGAAATGTCGGTATCAATGCCAAGTCTATTTTAATGTTTGTCGTAAATTTCATAATCCCTATATTTATCTTTATCGATTTCAATTTGTTTTTTTGATACAAAGGTCTAAAATTAACCATCAATTCAGATGATATATATTTCGCTAATAACATACCATTTTTCCTTATATCTTCAAAATCTAACCAATAGTCAACAAATAGAGAAATAAATGATATAACCTTTAAACTTTTTTGGTAACTTTGCATAATGATTGACCAACCTAAATATTTTGCGACAGAAGATTTCATTATAACCGACGATCTGCATCATCTTTCTGCCATCGAACAGAACAATGACATGTGGATGCGCCTTATTATATGCAAAGAGGGTGAAATCTCAATGGATATGGACGGCACAATAGTCAATCTGGGTAAGAATGAGATCCTGTTTTGTCCATCTGAGCGGAGAATTGAACATACAATGTTCAGCCATGATTTCCGCTTCATGATGTTTTGCTTGTCAAAGAAACTAAATTCGGAAATATTCCCTAACTCCGCAATAATCTGGTTAATGTTTCAGCAATTCAGGTCTAATGGTAAGCATACCTTCTCGGATGAAGAAATTGAGGACTTATCAATAGACTTCCAGTATCTATGCCTCCGCTTGCCGGAACATGGGGTATTGTTTTACAATGATTATATCCGTTGTCTTATACAAGCAATGATTTACCGCGTTTCTTCCATGATTGGGACTGTGTCTGAAGAAATTGAAACACACAACTTTATGCAGTCGCCGGAGACCCTTTCAGAAGCCTTCTTTAATCTCCTGAACCGTACCTATCCAACTCCGCGTAGCGTTAAGTGGTATGCCGAACACCTTAATAAAACTCCAAAATATTTATCAACAGTCATTCGGCGTACAAGTGGGAAAAAACCTATGGAATGGATCACCGAAAAGACCGTCAATGAGATTGCTAACCTACTGAAAAATTCAAAAAAGAGCGTAAAGGAAATCAGCGTCCAACTCAACTTCTCATCCCTATCGTTTTTCTGTCGATATGTGCGTCAGCATCTGGGTGTAGCTCCAAATGAATATCGTTCAATAAAAAACTTTGAACAATAATAATCATTAAGGCAGGTTACTTATTGAAATCTTCCATGTAGTACGCCCCGATATTATTCCTCAAGATTATGTCGAGCTGGGTGGAGAGGTTGCAATGCGAACCATCCTTAGCCGTCAACGACTTTGGGGTATCTCCTCTGAATTTGGCGAGTTAGTGGAAGTCTGGCTCCCAAAGCTATTGCTCCAGTATCTTTTTACAAGTGTCAAATTTTTTTAATCATTTTTGCTGGCACTCCCGCCACGATAGTATTGGGTTCAACATCCTTGGTCACTACAGCCCCTGCAGCAATAATCGCCCCATCACCAATGCTGACTCCCGGAAGGATTGTTACATTAGCCCCTACCCACACTTTATTTCCAATCTGCACCGGCACGCATGTCATGTCTCCACGTTGTTCGGGATCTTTTGAATGATTCACGGTACAAATCGTGCAATTATGACCAATCAGACAATCATCACCAATTGCAATGCCTCCCCAGTCTTGGAAAGAACAGCCCATGTTGATAAAGGTGCGTTGCCCAATGGTTATGTTTTGTCCGCAGTCGGTATAGAAAGGAGGGAAAAGACCGAATCCCTCATCAAGAGGCTGGTCGATCAGTTCTGACATCAACCCACGTAGCTTCTCCGGGGAATGATATGTGTTGTTAATGTTGGCAGTGAGACGCAAGGCCCGCTGACTTATTGAATGCATCGTTTTATGAACCTCGCTTCCTGCAACAATTAAATTGCCCTCAGAGGCATATTTTAGAAATTCTTTATCTGACATATTCTGTGGTATTTTTAATATTGCAAATTTAATTCAAATTTAGTTTGATTTTATATGTTTTGATACCAGAATTGGTATTTACAGCCAATATATACAGACCGGGGGTAAGAGATGAAATATTCATTTTCGATTTCTTAGTTTCAGCAACCTTTACACCAGATTGGTCAAAAATCGAGACTAAATTGTAGTTGCCGGTCAAATAAAGGTCTCTTCCAACCATATTGTATGAGAACTCGTAATCTGATTTTATGTCATTTATTGAGGTTGAAATTGCCTCATAGTTTATCTCTTTTAGCCATTTGGCTATCATCGCATCGCAATTCGCTGTTTCCGAAGACCGTATCCATAGTGAGGGCTCAAGGAAGTCTCCCTCTGGAATAAGACGTTTGGCATCGGCCACCACTCCACTTATTCCAGAAGAATGGCTTGATACAATCACTCCAATTTTCTTACCAGCCATCTTATCCCCATTATGAAAAAGGAATGTTTGTAAGGGCGCAGCCATCTGACTCCACCAAAGCGGAGCTCCGATTATTATTGTGTCAT
>CAZXGU010000153.1:0-6486 GCA_964640375.1 uncultured Sangeribacter sp.
CTGCATATTCTTTATTTTGTCGCGTTCGGCTTTCGCGCTTATTACTTGCGCGGCACCGGTAGCGGTGAGCATGGCCACGACGGGGGCGGCGATCGGCCCCAGATCGGCCCAGGCCTTCATGATCGCTACCGCAGTGTCGGCAATGATCTGGGAAATTTTAATGGCGAAATTTACGTCGGCATACTTCTTTTGAATTTCGAGTTTTTTGTTTTCCTTTTCTTCTTCGAGGGTGGCCGTTTCTTCTCCGTTGTTCTTGGCCTGTTGGATCAAGACGTCGTATTTAGCGTCGCTTTTGGCTATTTCGGCGTCCTGGATGGCCGTAAACATCGAGCCCGATAGTTGAGAGTAATAATCGAAATATTTCTTGGCATTGTTCACCTGTAAGATCAGGCGGGCTTTCTGGTAATTCTTTTCCGAGATCAGGCCCTGTTCGTGCATGTTTTCGAGCCTCATCAATTCACGGTCAAACTCCTGACCCCACGACAGGCCGGTTAACTCCTGGAGCTGGAACAATTGTTCCTGATACTGGTAATTCAGTGCCGCGATCCGGCGCTGCTTCTCGGCTTCGAGGGCGGTAACATCGGCCCCGGAATTTTTTGTGATCGCAATGATGGCGGCGTAACGTTGTTCGACGGCCTTGACCTGTTCGTCCAGCGAGGCGCGTAACCCTGCCGAGCTGTCGGCGTTGGTCGACATCTCGCGGATGGTCTGTTGCAATTTACCAACAGCCGTTAAATTTTGAGACGTTACCCGGCGGATCTCTTTATTAAGATCCTCCAATGTCTTTAGCTTTTCTTCGGCAGCTATTTTGTCCGACGCCTGAACTTTGTCGTAGTAATTGTTTAACTCGGTGAGTTGATCGGCATAAAACTGCTGTTCCTGGGCTAACAGATAAATATCGGCAGCTTCGCGCGAAATTTTTTGGTTGGTTACGAATTTTTCGACTATAGCCTTGTAGTCATCGTAGTAGGTTTGGATGTCATTGAGACGCCGTTGGTGATTTTCCTTGCCGAGTTTCACGATCGCCTCGTTGAGCGCCTGTTGGGTATCGACGATTTTTATTGCCAGATCGCCCAGTTCCTTATCGACCTTGTCGAGGGTTTGAGTGTGGGTTTTATCCACTTCCTGTCGGAAGTTGATAAGCGCGGTTTCTGATTCTTTGTAATACCGGATCAGTTCCTGGCTCTTTTTGATGGCGTATTCGGTGGCCGACATATCGGGTTTTTGCTCGTTGAGCTTGGCCATCTTCTTTTGATGGGCAAGATCGGCCTCGGCCGTAACTTCGTCGATTGAGTCGGGCCGGTATGTCCCCGGGGTATGCTTATTATTCCCGGTCGTCTTACCGAGCAACCGGTCTTTTTCTTCGCGGAGGTTGGCCATCCGCTGCTGTAGCTGCTTTAACTCTGCATCGCTGTTCGGCACCGTTTTACGCAACTTTTTTAATTCGTCGTCGATGGCCTTGATGCGTTTAACCACGTCATCGGCCGAGTCTTTGAGGTAGCCGCCCACGACCTTTCCCGACTCTTTAGATTCCTGGGCCAGGTCGGCAAAAGTGAACCCCAGTTCTTCCATGTAGCCTTTATATTCTTCCAAATCCTTATATTCCTGGGTGCCTTTTCGGACATGATCCCAATATTCTGAAAATGTCATTTTAGAATAAGCCTCGATCTTAGCTAATGTCTCTCGTATCCTTTCATTATCTTTCTCAAGTCTGTCGAGGTATTGGTCTTGAACATAATCGTTTCCTTTGTTAGCTTTTGGCACAATGTGTATTTTACTTAACAACATATAGCGTTGAACCTGAAAGTTATTTTTCCAGGCTTTATAATGTTCGCGTTGTTTTTCATTTTCCGCGGCTAAAAGTTGGGTGTAGGTTTCTTTACTGGCTTCGAGTCTGAGTTTCTTTTCGAGGGAGACGATATAATCATCGAGGGCCTTTTTATTGGCTCGATATAAACCGGTTTCGGTGTCAAGTCGGCCATGGTATTCGGGCGCGATGCGGTTCAGCTCGTTCATGGCCTTTATTCTTTCCTCCATCGGCGTCAGTGCCGAGCTGGCGGTCTGGTGGAGTTTTTCGAGCTTGTCGCGTTCGATTGCGATAGTTGCGTCGACGTCGTCCATCTTGTTTTTGAAATTTTCCATAGCGGTCGCCTCGCGCTCAATGGCGCCGGTAGCGTTGTCGGCTGACTCGGCGGCTTCATCGTTACCACCGCAAAAACTCGAAATGGCAGTTACGACGGTAGTAACAGCGGTTATAACCGCGCCCCACGGCGTCGCTTTAATCGTCGCCCATAATGCTTTAACCGATAAATTAGTCGCAATTACAGAAGATCGAAAAACGAGCATCGACGATTTTACGGTAAGGAATCCGGTTTTTAATGCCTTCGCCGAATTTTTGATGGCGTTGAGGGTCCCGTTAAACAAGGCCGAAGCAGCGCGACACGCCAAGGCCGTTACTTTATAAGCCAGTAGGGTTTTGATGAGCGGGGTGAAGTTGATATTTAGGCTTCGGACCCACTTGACGACGTCACTCAGGCCGTTGACCATCGAAGTCAACACCTTAATAAGGTCCTTAAGCGGGCCGTTAGTCCCATCGGCTATCGTCTGAACCAATTCCATCGACGCCGACTGGAGTCCGGCCAAAGCTCCGGCCACGTTGTCGCCCATCGTCTCCGACATCTGATTGAAATCCGATGTGCAACCGGTTATTGAATCCCGGAGGACTGTAATATTATCGGCCTGATCGAGGAACGTCGAGAAAGCGGCCACGCTTCGTTTGTCGGTCAATTCGAGAGCCGTGGCAAGGTCAACACCTTCGGCATTGAGTTTTTTCAGCCCCTTGACCAGATCGTCGGCGCTTTTAACCGGTTCGCCCAACGCCTTTGCAAGGTCACCATTCGCATCGCAAAGGTTCAAAATGATGTTTCGCGTGGCAGTGGCGGCGCTGCTGGCGTCGAAACCGGCGTTTGCCAACGTCCCCAGAAGTGCCGTCGTGTCTTCGATACTCATTCCGAACGAATTTGCGACCGGTCCGATGGTAGACAACGACGATTCCAAGAAACTAAAGTCAAGGGCTGTTTTGGTGGTGGCTACGGCAAAGGAGGCCAGAACATCGGCGGTTTGGCTCGCATCTTTATTAAAAATTCTCAGGGCTGCGCCGGCGAAGGCCGAAGCACTCGCGAGATCAGTGTCGACAGCCTTCGCGAATTTGAGTACAGCCCCTTCCATGTTCATGATTTGCTGTTTGTCAAATCCCAGCTTTGCCAACTCAACCTGTAACCCCGTAACCTCTGCGGCGGTATAGGATGTCGTTGCACCCAATTTCCGGGCGGCGCCGGTCAGCTCACTGATACCCGATACCGAAGTACCGAGGATGGAAGCTAAACGGGAATTTGCCTTTTCAAACTCAACAACCTGATTAAAGGCATTTTTGAAAGCGCCCACGAACTGGTTTAAAACGACCATGCCTACCCCTGTAAAGAAACCGATAAGCATCTGCTTCAATTTCGAGAGGGATAGGAAACTGTGGTTTAATTTATCAGTCTGCCCGGTGGCTTTATAAATTGCTTGTCGGGTATCGTTTATCGACCGCTGTAACTCCTTATAACGCTTCGGGTCGGCCGCTTTCGACGTGCTGTTAAATTCCTTCTGAAGCCGGGTTAGATGGCTTTTAAGCTGGTTGACGGTCATTGAGGCCAGGTCGAACCGTTTTGCCAGCTCATTCATTTTGGCTCGGTTCTCAGCTATCTCCCGGGAACATTGAGCAAGAGAACTCCCAAGATTACGCCATTCGGTAGATCCGGTTTTACCCTGGGCTTCGAGGGATGCCATTGCCTTTCGGGTGGCATCCATTTTGCTTTTAAGTTCCTTATTGGATTTCTCTAATTTGTGATATTCTTCCTGGGCCTGCCCGGCGTTTAGCTTCAGGACAAATTCTATATAGTCAGTCTTTACTTTTTTAGCCATTGCGTTAACAGATTTGTGAACGCAAAGGTATTTAGCAAAATAAGGACTTTAAAGGACGAAAAAACGGGAACACCGAAGTGCTCCCGCTGACAGTGATCGATAGAAATATTAGAATTTATGAGTTAAGTCGCCTCCATTCTTTTTCACGTTTCCGTTCCATACGCTCAATCCATAAACGGGCTTGGTTTTCTTTTTCGCTCTCCCGACCCTCCTTTGTGAAGATTTTCCAGGCAAGGCCACAAAGAAGCACAATCACGACGATGACGCCAAGGGTGCAGAATGCCGCTTTAAAAATAGCCCAACCCGTTCCTTCTCCGCGGACTAAGAAGTATTGAAGCCAGCACATAAACTGGATAACTAACTGAATGTAATATAACACTCGAAGGATGTTAAATAATTTCTGTTTATTCTTCATGCCGATCAGGTTAGGTGGTTTATTGTTTCACAAAGATACGAATATTTCGGGTAATTACAGAGTCTTCACGCGAAAAAATCCGGGAGGATCAAACGGAAAGCGTCGGGGTGTCGTTCTCGGGGTCGTCGACATCGGGCGGATTCGCGATTTTCAATAGATCCCGCCTTATCATCTGGAGCACTCTGATGCGCGAGAGGGTTTGTTGATCGTGGTCGTCGAGGCCGTCGATGTCCAAGATCACGGCCCGGGTCACTTCGTCAAGGGTCTCGATATAGAGTTTCGTCAGCTCCTGATTTGTCTGGAGTTCTTCAACCACTTCGACAACGGCGTCAGTAATTTGGGCGCCGGCTGCTTCAATTCTCATTCTCGACCTCCTTTCCGGTGATTTGCGGTGTCAGAACGATGCCGTTTAACCTCACGATAACACTCTCGCAGGGGTAGGCTTTATCTTTGTTGGTCGGATGGATGTAAACAAATTGATCCGGTAAAGATAACAGTTTTCGGGCAAGTGCGTGGGATCTCATTGCTCACCTCCTTTCGCCAGGGCAACCGCCTCCGGGATTGTGGCCGTGCGCGCTACTTTATGAAAGTACATGCGGAAATAAGGTTGCTTGTCGAAATCGGCAGTGTCTGACACCGGGCAGGCTGTTATTTGGCCGCAATCCCCGAAACTATCAAGAACGAGGTCTACCATGGTAGCACGTCCGCGGCTAAAACGTTCGTCAATAGCCTTAGCTTCCTCGCGCAGAGCCAAAGTGATTTTAACGGGTGCGTCTTCGCCCTGTACAAGAACACGCTCGAAGCGCCGGGCCATATCCTGGAGAAGCTGACCTTTGTTTGACTTTCCGGAGGTGGAGAAGGTCTGAACCGGATTGATAAAGTACATCATCGCTCACCTCCTTCCGTGGTCGAAGGGTCGGTGGCGGTCAGCTCGGCGTAGATGGCCGGCAGCTCGTCGGCCGTGGCTTTGTCGATGAGCCGGAGGGTGAAGGCCCTGGCTTTCTTGGCGGCGGCGATGCGGCGTTCGCAGTCGTCGTGGACCCGGCTGTAGTCGAAATGTGCTTCACGGAGACGGATGGCCATGGTGTTGCGGATCTCGGCGATCTCCTTGTTGGTTTCGGCCTTGATGGCTGAGCGTTCGCGTTTGAGGGCGGTCAGTCGCTCTTGGAGAGGTTCGCGTTCCGGGCTGTCGGCGGGGAGAGCGCGGAATTCGGCATCGAGTTCGTCGACCAGGAGAAGGTTCTGATGGAGGCGCTCGTCACGGTCGGCGTAGAGCTCGGCCAGACGTGCGTCGCGGGTAGCCCGCTGTGCCGGTACGGCGAGCTGACGGTCCTCATGGAGGCGGCGTTTCTCGTCGAGGATGGCGCCGATGGTCTCGGCCGAGATTCGCGAGGCCAGCGAATAACATTCCTGGCGGAGGGCGTTGACGCGGCGGGTTTCTTCGGATTTACGGATCAGTTCGCCCGACAGTTCCTTCGAGCGGGCGATGATGGCGGCGTTAGCGTCGGCGGTGATGACGCCACGGGCGGCGAGTTCGTCGAGCACTTTCCGAAGCTGGTCGACGGTGATGTAGGAGACGTGGACCATCATTGCTCACCTCCTTTCCGGGATTCGTTGACGGTGATGTCGATGGTAGCGCCCTCGAGGTGGATTTCGAAGGTGTTGCCCGTCAGATCGACGCGGACGGTGTCGAGTCCGGCGCATAGGTCGCCGGCCAGTTCGTTAAGAAATTCGCGGAGCTTCGAGGCCTTGACCTCGCGGGTCTGTTTGTTTTGATTTTTCATTTTGGAAGTCTTTAAAATGAAGTTGGACAATAAGTGAATTTTTCGCTTTGGGGAACAAAAAAAGTTCCGCTCCCCGTTGACTTCCACCTTGAACAAGGCAGCGGGCGCATTAACGCACCGCACGGGACGGAACTATATTGACGATGGCCACGGCCATAAAAAAGGCCGGCGGCTATGGCTGTCGGCGACACGGTCGCCTTGTTCAAATGGAAAGCACCACAAAGGTAAGCATAAATTTTGAATCTGCAAGCCATCCGAGAAAGTTTTTCGCGGAGCTTCGAGGCCTTGACCTCGCGGGTCTGTTTGTTTTGATTTTTCATT
>CAZXGU010000154.1:0-6441 GCA_964640375.1 uncultured Sangeribacter sp.
CGTTGAGGAGATCCATAAATTCCATGGTCTTTGTTTCAAGACCATTCATCACGCGGTTCACACGAGCCACAAGATAGTTATAGGCAAACAGCGCGATGATTCCGACAACAAGACCGGCAACGGTAGTGACCAGAGCCTGATAGATACCGCTTGAAAGGACAGTGATATCAGCCGAAGTTCCGGCAGAAGCCAAAGCAAAGAAAGCCTGAATCATACCGACCACCGTTCCGAGGAATCCGAGCATCGGGGCGCCGGCGGCAGTAGTGGAAAGCCAGGGGAAACCCTTTCCGAGATTAGCCACCTCGATATTTCCGGTGTTCTCGATAGCCACGAGCACATCGTTCATTGGTCGGCCGATACGGGTCAGACCCTTTTGGATGAGGCGTGCGTAGGGGGTGTTGGTTTTCTTGCAGAGATTGTTGGCTGATTCGATATCGCCTTCATGCACATAATCGCGGATGCGGTTCATAAACTGACGGTCGTCTTTAGAGGCGCGAGAAATCACGATCGTGCGCTCGGTGAAGATATAGATAGTCACCACCAAAAGGATTGCCAACGGAATCATTATATATCCGCCATCCATTACGAGCGACCAGAAATTTAGAGTTTGCATTTTAAAAATTTTATCGGAGTTAATAGAGGAATTGGAATTTTGAGAGAGAAAGAGAAAATGGAATAATTGGGATTATTCAATTATCTGATGCAGTTGAGATAACGCTTTATGGTTTCGTCGAGTCCCCAATAGAGGCAGTCGGAAATGAGAGCGTGTCCGATGCTCACTTCATCCAATCGTGGCAGGCGACGGTAGAGGAAATGAAGATTGTGGGTGTTAAGGTCGTGACCGGCATTAAGACCGATACCTGAATCCACAGCAGCCTTGGCAGCCGGAATGTAAGGCGCCACGGCCTTATCCGGGTCGAGAGGGAAAACGTCGGCGTATGGCTTAGTGTAAAGTTCCACGCGGTCGGCGCCGAGACGGGCTGCCTCCTTCACTTGCATCGGGTCTGGGTCAACGAAAATGGAGGTTCGGATTCCGGCCGAACGTAGGCGTTCAATGATAGGAGCCAAAAACTCTGCCTCCCCCTTCACATTCCATCCGGCAGAAGAGGTGAGGGCATCGGGAGCATCGGGCACGAGAGTGACCTGCTCGGGATTCACCTCAATCACGAGCTTAAGGAAATCGGGAGAAGGATATCCCTCGATATTAAACTCAGTGGTTACGGCGCGACGCAACTCATAGACATCGGCGCGAGTGATATGACGTTCATCAGGGCGAGGATGGACGGTTATACCCTGTGCGCCGGCGCGTTCGCAAGCGAGAGCAAACTCCACAACATCGGGCACATTCTCTCCGCGCGCATTGCGGAGGGTGGCAACCTTATTGATATTTACACTTAATCTTGTCATTATTGAAAATTGGCATAATTTTTGTAACTTTGCGAAGTAGAGACTGATTTATGATGAAATCGGTGGCTGCTCGGGAAGAAAAAAATATATGAAAGAGCAAACGCGCCCTGCTTGGCGATTGTTACAATTATAAATCAGCTGCAAATTTAAGAAAAAAAAGAATATGATAAAAGCGAAAGATGTAATATCACGGTTTCAACCGCTTCAAGAGTCGTTTGCCGGGGTCACGGTTTCGGGGGAAATGCCCCTTGTCGATGTGCTCCCCCGTCTGCTCGACGCTCCGGGTCGCATTGTCGGCGTGGAGGAGGAAGGGGAGCGTGTCGGCGTGATCGACCAGACTTCGCTTCTCGAAGGATTGGGGAGATTGATACCGGCGCGTGATGATTCGAGTCTTGTCACTGTGGAATGTGCGCCGGCCGATTACAGCGCCTCGCGCCTTGCCCATGCAGTGGAGGACTCCGACGCCCATATTGTTGACCTTTGGTCCGCTCCGGCCGAGAATGGCAAAATCCGCGTCACATTGCGCGTGCGCCGCTCCGACCCGACTCCTACGGTTCATAACCTTGAGCGTTACGGTTATGATGTGGTTGATACTTCCGCTTCTGATTATCAGGATGCGGAGGTGGCATGGGAGAGACTGTTGGCCTTGAACACCCTACTTAACGTCTGAATTTATGGATACGCTCGCAATCTTCGGCAATCATTACCAACAGGGGCATTTTGTGGGGCTGCAAAATTTTTTTGCAAACCTTCCCTCAAAAGGTTTTAAGGTTTATATAGAAAAGGATTTTGCTCTCTATCTCAATTCTGTGGGGATTGATGCGGGCGATGTGACGATTGTTGAGGAATTTCCGCGAGGGGTGGATTGCGTGGTTAGTATCGGAGGCGACGGCACTTTTCTTCAGGCTGCCCAATGGGTGGGTCGGCGCGAGACTCCAATCTTGGGTGTCAATACAGGCCATTTGGGATTCTTGGCAAGTTATTCGCTCGACGATACGGATGAATTGCTGAGCGTTGTTGCCGATAAGCGCGGCCGACTGGAGCGACGTGCCGTGATTGAGGTGGCTTGCGATGCCATGCCTGAAAATTTCTGGCCTTTTGCCCTGAATGAGGTGGCAGTCTTGAAAGGGGATTCGGCTTCGATGGTGACGGTTCATGCTGAGATTGACGGATATTTCCTTGCCGATTATATGAGCGACGGACTTGTGGTTGCCACTCCTACCGGCTCCACGGCCTACAACCTCTCTTTAGGAGGTCCGATTCTTCAGCCCACACTGAGCTGCTTGGTATTGTCGCCGATTGCGGCTCATTCCCTCACGATGCGCCCCTTGGTTGTGTCGGGAGATTCGAGGATAGTGCTCACCCCTAAGTCGAGGGCGCGTGAATGTAGGGTGAGCTTGGACGGACGTTCATTCCTCATTAATTCGGGCGATTCATTGGTTCTGAAGGAGGCACCGTTCAAGGTGTGTGTGGTGCGTCGTCCCGACGGCAATTTCTCCCGGTTGTTAAGAAATAAATTAGGATGGGCCACGAGACCCTGATAAGTCAGAGGTCAGAGTGATGAGGGGATAGGGGAAATTTATAAAGAAATAAAGATAAAGAAATAAAGAAGTCGGGTTATGATTCATAGCCCGACTTCTTCTTGCGCAATAGTGAAATTTATTTGAGAATTACTTTTTCAGCCCTCTTGCCCGTTACTTTAATGAAAGTTCCGTTGGCCGGGCTATCAATCCTCACTCCTTGCAGGTTGTAATATATGGGATTAGCAGAGTCTGCTTCAATCTCTTCCACGCCTGAATTGTCGATAATGCGGTAGAACTCCACTTCATCTCTCATCTCATTGAGCGAGAGGTGAATGCCAAGTTTGCCGGGAGTCCAATCTCGGATTGTCCACCATCCGTAGCCGTCTCTCATGGCGCTCGTCACGATACCGTGCTTTCCGGTCAGATCCACATTGAGGGCAAATTCCCCTTCGTATAGAGGACTTATATATCCCACCTTATCGTTCACATCCACAAAGAAACGTAGCTCAGGATTCTCTTCGGTGAGTTCTATCTCTCCTTCATAAACCCGGCCTGTGCGAAGCGTAGCGTCGGAATCATCGATAGCTTTAAGCACATATTGTTTATCCGTATAGAGCCAGTGGTTGAAAGAGCCCATCACATATACCTCCTTGGGATATGTGGAATAGATATCTTCGTTCACATTCACCTGTGCGGTTGCATTGGCCCAGTAGGGTAGCACAGTGAGTTGCCCTTTCATGGTTCCGAATTGTTTTGTGAAATCCACATTAAACGGCTTGCCACCCTTCACCAATTGATATTCTCTGAAGTTCTCCAAATTTTCTGTGTCTTGCGGCACACCCCAACAGGTTTCGGGATTATATTCGGTAGAGTTTTCAGTGGAGAAGAAAATGGTGGTGTTCGGACCTTTCGCCCACATGTTATTTACATAATTGAACTCAGAGGAGACTTCCAAAGGCACAACCTCCCTTTCACCGTTGCCAGTGTCGTAAATTCCATAGAGTTGGGACGGGATATCGAACGGAGCGGCATTGGGCGCTTTGAGATCAACGGTCATCAAGTCCTGAGATAGATAATGACTGATCCGGAGGTCAATAATCCCTGTTTGCCAATTGGATATGGTGATAGTGGAGAGTGCGCAGTTATTCCAATTATAGATGTTGAACCAAGCTTTCCCCGGTTGACCGTCGATGGAATAAACGGAGAATGGGGGAGAAGGATATTTCTGACTCCACGGGAGCGCCTCGCCGGTTGTTTTGTCTAAAGTGACAATGTTGAATTTAGCCTCTCCGGCGGCCAATTCGAAATATCCCCAATAAGTCACTACATTTTCGGAGGAATAATCCTTTTCGAGAGCAATTGCTCCGTTCAGATCTGTCAGAGTAGGGTTCTTCCAGTCGTTGAAAGCGCCTACAACATAAATCTCGTCAGCCACCTCCTGTGTCTGTGCCGAAGCGCAGAGAGCGGAGAGGAATATAAGGAATAAAAATATTTTATTTTTCATATTGGAAAGGTTTTATTTTTTCTTGGAATCTCTCTTCTTGATTCCGTATTGGAAAGAGTTTATTGCAAACACAAGATGCTTGGATGATTTAGGTTCACTATATATGGAATTAAACCAACAATTGGCATTATATTGGGAGGCTTGAGTTGAGGTCCAATATCTGGCACCCTCTCGATAGAATTCGTGTACCGCTGGTAAATACCATTCCGGGCCGTCTCCGTGATCCAACTTGTTTACAGCGGCAAAAGCCGGATATAAATTCTCCCAATCAGGTATTGACTTTATAGCCTGCATATTTTCCCTTCCGTCGTCATAGCTGTTCGCTCCTTGAATATTCACATTTTCTGTGGACCAGGCGTAGGTAGTGATGAGACGGTGATAAATCATTCCCTCTCCATCATTCATTTTATAAATTATCCCATTGATTGAACCGACTGGGTAAGTATCACCAACTTTATATTTACTCTGGGAAATATAAATCTTGGAGGTTCGACCTTCTACGGAAATAACAGCCGTTCTGTCTTCTGTGGTTTGAGACAATTTGATAACAATCTCCGTGCCATTGGGATATGCCACACACCAGTCTTCGGATGAAGTGATTTTGGCATTGCTCATAAACACAAAGTCTTTTAGAAAATATGTTGTTGCCGGGCTCTCAAAATAGAGATACCTGTCTTGAGGAGTGGCTCCTTCTTGAGTTAATTTTATTTCCGCTACGGTTGTTTGCCCATGATAATTATATATAAACTTTAAAATACCATAGCGTGGGTTCTCATAAGGATTTGCAGCGGCTGAAACACTTAACTCGGAGTCGCTAATATTTACTGATGTAAGCCAAGAACGATCATTATCTGAGGGTTCCCATTCATAACTTAGGAGATTGGTTGTAAAATTGGCTTTACATTTAATCTTTTTTGTAAGATTTGAGTCAGCTCCGAAAGTTATTTCTGATTGGTCAAATGTAAGAGTTAATCCTTCTTGAACCACTGTAATCTCTTCCATCTCAACAAATTCTCCCGAGGCGTTGGTTCCGATCTTTATTTTGGCAGTTCTCTCTTCTGTAGATGGGTTAATCTGAGTAGAGATACTAAGATAGCCATAATAGATAGAAACTGACACCCAAGAGGAATCTTCACCCACAGGTTCAGCTACTAAGGTATGAGCTTGAACATTACCTGACCAATTGCAATTTCTTGACAACTGTTTTCCGGCTTCAAACTTGAATTCGGTTTCCTCCATAGTAAAGCCTGAACCGGCCTGGGAAACTTTGATTACATTCTGTATATTTCCGTATGATATTGTTATCTCTCCTAAACGAGATTTAGAACCGGCATAACCCTGAGTCTTGATAAGCAATTCTCTCGAAACAGGATTTTCCAATGTGGCGCGTGTCGCGGGTTGCTTCTCAATCCATTTTACAGTTCTTTTGGGCGAGTAGGAGGCTCCGGTAAATTCAGCTGAAAGCCAATCCTCGCTACTGGAAATATTAATATCAGAGGGTTCAATATTTGTAAAGACATTGATTGGATAGGAAGAGGGTGAAGTGCTGTAGTCGATGAAGGCTTTCACTTCTGAGAGTTGTATAAATTCCCCTTTGGCTGCCCGTGTCACTTCAATTGTTTTCTCATTTCCATAGAGAGTTTCGATAGTGACGGTGGCTTTTGATTCTGTGGCGCTGTATGACTCATCGCAAGAAATCACGATGGCATCATAAAGGAAATTTTGGTCGCGCGTCGAGGCTTTCTTCACCTGACACCATGGCTCGGAGGAAGTGACTTTGAAGGGGATAATGGAATTGTTTTCAAACACAATCTGTTGCGAGCCGCCTTCGGCAGGAAGCACAACCTTGTCTTGCTTCACGCGAACAGCTTCGTCGAGCCCTTTGAAGGGTTTCTGATACTTTATGTCGGCACCCATTATTCCGCCGGTTACGGAAGTGATGTAATCCACCACGTAGATGCGTGTATATTCATCCTTATACGAGTTATAGACCACATAACCGCAGCC
>CAZXGU010000155.1:0-6371 GCA_964640375.1 uncultured Sangeribacter sp.
TTGTAAAGTTTAAGAACTAAGAGGGTAGTCAAGGCGCAGTCGCAGATTGAGGAGCAGATTATGGAGAGGAGCTGGATGCGGAGCCCAAAACCGCGGAGCGGTTTCATCTCCTATTAACCGGGGGTTCCGGTGAAGCCGAACCCTCGGATCCGAACCCCACTACTCTCCATGAACCGCGGAGCGGTTCCATTTTGGGAGAGGCTGGAAGGGAGGTAAGAAGTTATACCAATTAATAATACAGACAATAACTTAACACTGATACTGTTATGATAAACTTTTCAATAAAAACTCATGCGAAAGCATTGGTGAGCGCGATGTTATTATGCGTGCTCCTCATTTCCTGTGCTAAAGAATACAAAAGCCAAGAGAATCCTGAATACTCTGGAGAATTAGAAAAGCAGGCTGAAGAAGGCAATCCGGCCGCTCAAGTAGATTTGGGTCATTGCTATTTGGCCGGCAATGGAGTAGAAGCGAATCCTGAAGAAGCCGAAAAATGGATACGTAAATCAGCAGAACAAGGCTTTGCAAAGGGACAGTATGAATTAGGGTTGTTGTACAAATATGGGAATGGAGTAGAGCAAGACTATGAAGAAGCCTTTAAATGGTATAAACTTGCCGCTGACCAAGATTACCCAGATGCTATAAATGAGGTGGGACGTTGCTATGTAGAAGGGCAAGGTGTTAAAAAGGACCTTAAAGAAGCCGGTAAATGGATCAAGGCATCGGCAGAAAAAGGATCCAAATATGGGCAATTCAATTTGGGTATGCTATATATTTATGGAGAGGGAGTGGAAAAAAACGAAGCCGAGGGGCTTAAATGGCTTAAGCTTTCAGCTGACCAAGAGTGCGAGCGTGCACTTGCGGACTTGGGAATAGTCTATCTTAATGGTCTGGCTGGAGTCTCCAAGGATGAAAAGGAGGGAGTGAGACTAATCCAACTTGCGGCTGACAAAGGCCATATTCTTGCGTATGTCCTATTGGCTGATTGCTACTTCCAAGGTATGGGGGTAGATAAAAACGAGGAGACAGCAAACAAGTTGATAAATCAAGCAATGAACGAGGGATCCTCCTCTCAATTAAAAGAAATAGGAGATAGATTTGTGTCGCTTAACTTACCTGCCCAGGCTTTTGAATGGTATAAAGTTGCTGCCAAGAAGGGAAACAAAGAGGCTGAATTTATAGTGGCACAATGTTATGAGAAAGGGATTGGTGTGGATAAAAATAGATATGAAGCCCATTATTGGTATGAACAAGCCGCCAACGATGGCTATCCCGAAGCCAAGGAGAAATTAAAAACCTTCAAGTGGTATTAATTCCAACAGAGCAGGTAAAACCGCGGAGCGGTTCCATCTCCTATTAACCGGGGGTTCCGGCAGAGCCGAACCCTCGGATCCAAACCCAATCACTCTCCATGAACCGCGGAGCGGTTCCATTTTGGGGAGGAATAGTAGAGATAGGTGGCAGTCCTTCAGATGGTATAGACGACGATATCAAAGTGGAACCGCTCCGCGGTTGCTATGACGCAGAGAGATAGGCCGAGGGTTCGGCTTCGCCGGAACCCCCGGTTAATAGAAAGTGCAACCGCTCCCGCGGTTTGAAGCTGACTGGCTCTCTGTGAGCTCCTTATCTCTGCGAGAGGACAATTTTATAAGAGTTCTGCGACCGTAATGACAATCACTTATATTCCTTCCTTCCTCGTAGAGGATTAAGATGGAGAACCCCATCATAAGGGAGCGAAGCGACCGTGGTAGGGACAACTAAAAAACTAACATATATTATGGCACTAATAAAATGTAAGGAATGTGGCAATATGATTTCGGACAAGGCAAAGGCTTGTCCGAAATGTGGCTGTCCTTTGGATGCCTACTCAGACCCTCAGCCACAGGAGAACAATGATTACATTCCTGACTATTATCCGGAAGATAACCATAAAAAAAGGAATCGTTACATAATCATTGCTCTCATAGTGGTAGTAATACTTGGAGGGGTCGGCTATCTCTTATTTGGAGTTGGAAAGAAAGTTACGCCTGAAGAGCAGGTAAGGAGTTATGCCAAATATTTTATCGAGAAAGTTTCTTTAAACCAAATTGATTCCTTAAAAGAGACTTATCCAGACATCTCAATGGCCGACTCACTGGTGCAAATAAAAAGTGACTCTATTCTTGTCAGAGAACTAACGCCGGGTCGCTTTGAGGCTACCCTTGCGCCAAAAGTAAAAATAGAAGTGAACCGCAATGAGGATGGGAAAATAAATGTGGTCCACTCCTATGGTTTGTTTGCTTATCCCTCAAAACAGCAAGAGATAGCTCTCCAAACCGGGCTTTATAAAGATTCGCTCAATGATATTGAGATTACCACGCGAATGAAAGATAAAGAATTCTTTGATTATATCGAGAAGAAAAACAAGAAGTTGACAGCCTCTATTCTGAAAAAAGGGAAACCGGGTCATTTCGACGGCAGATATATCTACAATTACGTTACTAACCTCACTGACCAGCCAATAAAAGGAAGTGATTACTCAGTAACATTCAAAGACAGCTGGTGGTCGTTTGCCTTAGCTGTAGAGTATGGAGATGATAATGGTGGAATAACAAAATATGCTGTGCGCCAGGGCAAGGATATCCCTCCTCATGGAACCGTGACATTTAAAAGAGAATGGGAGGGTGACAACTGGAACGGGGATATCCAAAAGATTGAATTAAAAATACCGGAAGAGGAGTTATTGAAACGTTTTGCTCCCTTTAAGGGTAATGAATATAAGGAATATTTGGATTCAAAAAAATAAGTATAAACTAATAACCAACATGAAAACGTATCTTTCAATTTTTTGTTTAGTGCTTTGTATTTGCATGGGAACGGCTTTTTCTCGTACCATGCCACGAAAAAAAGCCACTACGACGAGTGGAAGAGTGAGCAGTCGTCAAACCTCAAAAATCGAGGAACCGACATCCCCAACTGATACTGTCACCCTCTATGCGGCCGTAAAGAAAGATGGGAAATGGGGCTTTATAGATAAGAAAAGGAATTTGGTGATTCCGCCGAAATATGATGATGTACATCGTTTTTCCGAAGGTTTGGCATCCGTGAAAATTGGGTCAAAATGGGGTTGCATCGACCCACAAGGAAACATGGTAATTCCAGCCCAATATGACAGCATCCGTACTTTCTCCGATGGGATGGCCATTGTATATTTAAATGGGAAATATGGTGTGGTCAATAAGAAAGGAGAGACAATAGCCAAGCCTAAATATGCATATATAAAACAATATTCAAATGGAGCAGCCCCTATTTCTGACGGAATAAACTGGGACTTGGGATATATAGATAAGAACGGTAAATTGCTAATCCCCCATACTCAGGAAAAGATATATTATATTCCTAATAGATACGAAGGTCTTATTCCAATTGAACGAAACTCAAAATATGGTTTTGTTGATTCAAACGGAAAGTTAGTGATACCTCCCAAATTTGATGAGGTGCGCGGTTTTTCAGAAGGGTTGGCAGTTGTAAGTACTGGTGATAAATATGGGGTGATAGATAAACAAGGGAACATGGTTGTTCCGGCTAAATATGACTATATTGGAGATTTCTCCAACGGGTTGGCCAAAGTGACAATATATGATGAAAATGGAGGATATCTTGGGGGTGGAAAATCAATGATGAGAGGTTGGGTTGGGATTATTGATAGTTGTGGGAATATCCAAATTCCTATTAAGTTTAATGATATAGGGGAGTTTTCCGAAGGATTGGCGTATTTCATTCAAACTTTAGGTGATGTATACCATTATGGATTTATTGACGATAAAGGAAACATTAAAATAGATTTAGGTAAGCATTCTTATAGATATAACGCGTATCCTAAATTCTCCGAAGGTTTAGCCTGTGTTTCAAAGAATAATAAAGAGGGATTTATTAATAAAAAAGGCGTGATGGTGGTTCCGGCTATCTATGATAGGGTAGGCCACTTTTCCGACGGCAGGGCCTGCGTAAAGAAAGGCTCTAAATGGGGAGCAATCGATAAAAAGGGAAGAATGGTCATCCCAGCAATATATGATGAAATTGGAAATTTTATGGGAGGAGTTGCGGATTATCGACAAGGGAATAAAAAGGGTCTAATAGATAAAAATGGTAAGGTCATTACTCTCTCGCTCCCCTGGGATGTCGATTATCGTTTCCATAATATATACGAAACCAATACTTTCTGGTGGAATAGTATTGAGTGACCATGAGATTCCTGTCCTCCTGTTCTCCTGTCGAAAAAAATATCCAAGGAGCATCGAGCTCTTTGATATTTGCGGAAGCTGGAAAGCTCCCGCCCCGGGCTCCGCAGACGGCTGACAAAATGGGCTCCGCAGACGGAATAGGAGAAGCCGATTATGGAGAGGAGCCGTCCCCGGCTCCTGAAGAATCATTCTCTCGGAGGCGGGGAAACACCTGGATAGATGATGATGACGTTATCAAAGTGGAACCGCTCCGCGGTTGCTACGACGCAGCGAGATAGGCCGAGGGTTCGGCTTCGCCGGAACCCCCGGTTAATAGAAAGTGCAACCGCTCCCGCGGTTTGAAGCTGACTGGCTCTCTGTGAGCTCCTTATCTCTGCGAGAGGACAATTTTATAAGAGTTCTGCGACCGTAATGAGATCGTTCTTTCCAATTCTGCGAGCACAAAAACACAAGCATGCTTGCGAGCACAATAATACAAGCATGTTAAGGAGAGCACAAGATATATTAGATAACTAAAGAACTAATATTATGGCAATAATAACGTGTAAAGAATGTGGCAGCATGATGTCGGATAAAGCTTCGGCTTGTCCTGAGTGTGGCTGCCCTCATACCCCTGCTCCGATGAATGATTACGACGATAACGGATATAACGAAGAGGGTAATAATGGTTCAAAAAAGAAGTTAGGGCTAATCATCGCCTTAATTGTGATAGCTCTTTGTGGCTGCGGAGCTATCGCCTGGCTGATATGGGGAAATTCCGCTTCCGGGGATGTGAAAATCGATAAACAATTCACTGAGGCTGTTCATCAATATGATGCCCTTTATCCTTTCAGCGAAGGGATGGCTGCAGTGAGTAAGAATGGCAAATTCGGTTATATCAACACAAAAGGTGAATTGGTTATCCCTTGCAAATTCACTTTTGCCGGCCCCTTCAAAGATGGTTTGGCATGTGTGGCTGAGGATTTCGACAAACCGATAGCTTTCGTGGATAAGGACGGAAACGTAAAGGAGACGAAATATCCCTTCAGCATGGGATTCTATGGAGGAACCAAGATGGCGAGTGCCTATCTTTCTCCCGACTTAGGCTCACTCTATTTCAATAATGGAGTATGCACCATCAACTATGAAAAAGAGGGGGAAGAGGATTTTGCCACAGTCTATATCGATAAAGATTTTAAAGAAGTGGCCAAGCCGACAGATGTTGCTGAAGCCGCTCCCAAGAATCTGGAATACACTATCTTTACAGAGAAAGGTAAAGATGTATATGGCGATGAGATTGAGTTGAAAGGACTAAAAAACAGTAAGGGAGAAACAGTCATCCCTGCCAAATATAACGATCTACAGCTTGGTGAAAATGGAGTAGTTTTAGCAACATATTATGTAGAAAGTGCCCAGTCTCATTTCGCGCCCACCGTTCCGGAAGGTAAGACAATCCAAGGCTATCTTGACTATGCCGGCAACTCCACCTTCACCGAAGCCGACTTAGTAAGGATAGAGGAATATAAGAAGGAGCAGCAGACTCTTTACAAAAATCTTCAAACACAGGAAGAGGATAGGTTACGAAGAGAAGAAGCTGATAGATTGGCAGCGCAACAACGTTGGGAGGAAGAATATAGCCGTATGGAAATGGATGTCCCTCCGGCTGAATCCGCAAGCTATGCCAGCTCCAGCTACAGCAGTTCCAGCTCAAATAGCGATTATAATGACAAGTCAAGAGAATTGCAGATATTAGCTAAGATAGAAGAACTTGGAAAAAGAATGCAAAGATGTATGCCTGATATTGAAGTTCTTTATCGCGCATATCAACGCAACGGAGATCCGGAATCCATGTTTAGACTTCGTGAGGGATTGGATATATTAATGGATTTAAAGAATCAACAGATAGCATTAGCAGAACAACTTAGCGATAATGCAAAAATACTTAGTGAACTTAAAGCACAACGTAAAAAAATGTATGATGCTCAAGATATGATGATATATGGCAAAGCAAAAATATGGTAAGATACCAGTCATTGTGGGTTTGTAACCCACAATTTATAACTTGCACGAGTGTTATAAACCCATGTGGATTGTATGAAGAATGTGAAGCCCAAAACCGCGGAGCGGTTTCATCTCCTATTAACCGGGGGTTCCGGCGAAGCCGAACCC
>CAZXGU010000156.1:0-6359 GCA_964640375.1 uncultured Sangeribacter sp.
CATCATTTCTGATAGCCTCATGGATAGGTGCGCGCTCCGCTACTTCTTTCACGAACGTTCGTTGGGATCGATATCCTCCAAAACATAGTCACCCTGCTTGGGACGAGGCGTGAATTTCATGCCGCCCTGGTTGCGGTTGAAGCCGCCTTGGTTATTCCTATTATTGCGGTTAAATCCGCCCTGGTTGCGATTCTGTCCATAGCCGCCTTGATTGCGGTTCTGTCCATATCCACCCTGATTGTTGCGGTTGTAACCACCCTGCTGACGGTTCTGTCCGTAACCGCCCTGGTTATTACGGTTGTAACCACCTTGCTGACGGTTCTGGTTGTAACCACCCTGTTGACGGTTCTGGTTATAACCACCCTGCTGACGGTTCTGGTTGTAACCGCCCTGCTGACGATTCTGGTTGTAACCGCCTTCCTGAGTATGCTGAGTGTAACCCTCCGTGGATGTCTGGCCATAACCCTGCTGGCGATTCTGATTGTAACCGCCTTGATTGCGATTATAGCCGCCCTGCTGACGGTTCTGGTTATAACCTCCCTGATTGCGATTGTAACCGCCCTGCTGACGGTTCTGGTTATAACCTCCCTGATTGCGATTATAACCGCCCTGCTGGCCATAGCCCTGCTGACGGTTCTGATTGTATCCGCCCTGATTTCGGTTGTAGCCGTAGTTTCTTTGCTGGTAATTACCGTGACCTTGCTCCACTCCACCTTCATTGCTGCTTGAACGCATAGAGTCAGAAGGATAATTCACCTTCTCATAACGAGCATCATTTTCCCCGGTATCAGACGTCATGTTCATTCCTGCACTTCCGATTCGCGGTCTCTTCGGTTTCTTTGCTTCTTCCATCTTAGTCTTGATTTCGCACCTGAGCATCTCTGCCTTGTGCTGTTAAATGTTACTTAAATTTCAGATTATCAGTTAATTGATTTTACTATCATTCGACTCTCGCCCACAGATTACCGAGTCGTAGAGTCAGTGTTATACCTCAGGTATGTTTCCAACTAACGCTATTTGCCGGCAAATGTAATAATATTTTCCCAATTATCAAAATTTTAGGCTCCGACTCATAAAAAATCAATACGCTGAATTTTATGAGTCGGAGCCTTAACCTAACAAAAAAGAGAGCAATCTTTACTGGCTGCCCTCTTTTTTGTAGTTGCTCTTTTCTTTATTTCACCTTCTCATACT
This sequence comes from uncultured Sangeribacter sp., assembly GCA_964640375.1. Taxonomy (GTDB): domain Bacteria; phylum Bacteroidota; class Bacteroidia; order Bacteroidales; family Muribaculaceae; genus Lepagella. Next base: position 1,195 of record CAZXGU010000156.1, read on the forward strand.
CTGCCTTGATTGTCATTTTAAGACTATACCCTGAGGCAGAACTGTCTGTGTCGTAGAGAACCTCCATCTTGTCACTGGTCAGAGAAAGCACTTTCCAGCTTATGCCGCTTTCCTTAAATATAATCACCTTACCATCATATTTTACCTTTGCCGGGTCGATAGTAATCGTTTCTCCTTCCATCTGACTCTCTATTTGATTGATGAACATATCCTTCACCATATCCGGCAACTCGAAATTTCCGGCTGAAATAGACTCAACATCCGCATCCACGCATTTCCATGTGCCGCCTAAGGCTGCCGTGTCAATATTCGAGGGGACATCATCATCGTCGTCTTTACCACATGACACCACCAACACACAGGCAAACAGGAAGAAGATTCCTGACAAAAGAAAATTTTTTCTTCTCATTTTAATAAAGTTTTTTGTTAGTATAGTTTTTTCAATCCTCATATTGATGAGGATTAATCCTGTAGAATCTATCTCTTAGATTACATTTCCCTGCAATAGTTTAATCAGTGCTGGCGGTTTTGAAACCCACCACAAATTCAGACATAAAAAAATTGATTGTCATCCCGACAACCAATCTTGCGTTAACCTTAAAATCTAATACCATGAAAAACTCACTGCAAAATTATAAAATATTTTTCAAAACAATGCTATAAAACATAAAAATATTTTGTTATTTAGCATTTATTAACTTTTGTAATTCCAATCACAATAAGAATTAACATTTATTTAGATTAATACCCTTATAATGGAAGTGAGGATTCAAGCTCCGCCTACCATTTTCTTTCCCTACCGGAACCTCCGCAATAGCGACACTTACCCGTATTGCTACATTCATCACAATCTCTTTCACTTGCAGCCTGTGACCTACAGTAGCTACATTCGCCGGTTCCTCCACAATAATAGCAGCGTTCATTGGCCGGCACATTACCATCATCAAACATTCCTCCACTTCCCCCTAAAAGCCCACCAACAACTCCTACGGCCATCCTCGAAGCTTCCTTTATTTTTAAAGTACGCTCAATGTCCTCAAAGGGAATTACTATCCCTTTGTCTCTATAAAGCGACGTAGTCATTGCTTCATCGGCAATTATTATATCCAACTTTAAATCCTCCACGTCGGTGGGAATAATACTAATAGGAATGGGTATATCCAAAGCCCCATGAGTCGCGTTCTGAGCAGGACGGATGGAATAAATGAGTGGATCCATCATCTTACCGTTCTCATTTTTCACAGGCTTTCCATTATTATCCAATACATAGAGAGCGACCATCAGTTTCTCGCCTTGATGATTTTCCGTGGAGATTTCGATTCCGCAATTCAAACAAGGTTCATCATTTTCGTCATTCATCAGATCCGTAATCTCAACTGCCCCGACATTCACAGTAGCCATTGACCTATTACCAGCGGCCACTAAAATAGATAGAAATAGAAAAAATTTTAAGATACGTTCCATAATCGCATAAAAGTTTAGTTATTATTGTTTCCACCCATCTGCCCACAAATTTAATACATCTTCCCGAATTTTCATAAAATAATTTAACCATCTCATTGTTAATTTATCTTTTGTAAGCACCCGAGATTTGGCAATAATATGGAGAGGAGCCGTCCCCGGCTCCTTATCCAAAATCCTTCCGGAGGCGAGGACGCCTCCGCTCCATAACAACCCTCAGTCCCCTCAATCACTGAAAAAACGGCATTTTTGAGCAATTTTTCTTTGAAAAAACGGCAAAAATGCCTATTTTTGGTCTGAAAAAGCGGTACCAATGCTGATTTACAAGTAGTTAATATTTAATAGATAGAAAATAAAATTAATTTATGATACGTCCATTTACATTTAATGCCATGACAAAAACCAGAATTCTTTATCTCATAGGCTCTGTTATTTTATTTTTTGCCTTCATCTTTCCACCGGTAATTATTGCCCAATCAAGCGCAGATAATATGAAGGCATTATTTCAATTTGTAGAGATAGGCGATAATGGCCTAATCTATGGTATCTTGCCTAATGAGAATTACAACAGTGATGACGATTATATAATTTCTTTCTATCAAGATTATGCAGTCATCGACCGCCATGGCAATGTTATCATCGACGGTAAGAATCGATGCATGAAAAAAACAAGCAAAAATGAACCTTACGCTGTTTTTGGAGAAAAGGGGAAAGGCCAGGGAATAATGGATTCAGATTTCAATGTTATCCTCCCTGCCGAGAAACAGGAAATAGAGGTGTTTGATGAGTACGCTGCTATTAAAAAAGCAAACTCGGCTAACATTGAGATTATAGAAATTCCAACAAATAAAGTCGTAGGTGATATTCCGGCTAAGCATAAAATCGAAGACATCTCAGATTCAATGATATTAGCCGCTGACGAAGAGCATAAGCAGATATTTTTTCATCTGAATGGGGAGGTAGCAATTTCTCAAGAGCAACTATCAAATTATTCCAGCGTATTCGGATTTCGCGAGGGAAGAGCAATGGTAGGCCAGTCGGGGAGTGATGAAAATGTGGGGTTTATAGATAAAACCGGGAAATTGGTAATTCCATGCAATTACTACGCAGATTTATATGATAGCGACCCGAGCTATTCTTTCTTTTCAAATGGACTGGCCACAGTCGAAGATAAAAATACAGAACAATGGGGAGCCATTGATAGAAATGGAAACACTATCATTCCCTTCAATTATTCCTGGATTCTACCTTTTACAGAAGAGACATCTCCCGCTTGTGAATTAGATGGAATCACCACTGTGGAATTAGATAAACAAGGCAAGATTGTGAAGAATCTCCCCGACAAATATATGGATTATACATCCGGTCTTACCCCCTTCATTGACAATGACTCTGGACTTGTAGGCTTCAAAAATCTGGAGGGCGACATAGTCATTCCTGCCATCTTCACTGTAGCTGAACATTTTAAGAACGACCTGGCCTTAGTGCGTTATAACAATATGCTGGCACTAATCAACAAAAAAGGGGAAATCCTAATTCCCAACCTTGAAAACTGATATTTCTCATTTCATCCAATAACCTCCATGGTTCATCCAATATCTCTGTATTTATTTGGATAATGTTATGGATAGTAATATCTTCGCAAAAGTAATCCTTAGGAGTACCGATAGAAACGAACCTTATTATAACCCTTCATTAAACTAATATTATGTTACAAGCTGTATTTATAAGCCGAGGCACATTGTTTATAATTCTTGCTATCATAGCGGTGATTCTTTTGATAGCGAATCCTAAGATGCTGTGGACCATCATCAGATATGGCATCTTTCTCTTAGTTTGCACTCTTGTGTTCGTGATAAAGAATGTGGCTAATATTTTCGAGTGGGCAATCGGTCAGTTCTTTTCGAACAGAAGCTGGGCCTATGAACTTTTTGACGGCATCATTTCTATCTCCATCGACACAGCCGTTGTCTTTGTGATAGGTCTGATAATCTTGCCTAAAAAGCAGATATCTATGATTATAGTGGCAGTCGGTGGTGCCTTGTATTGCTTGAGAAACTTATTCCGCTATCAACTTTTCTCCTTCTTCCCTATGGGTTGGGATCCCGCAGTGGAACATCACATTAATTGGCCTTTCAATCTCATTTACATGGCTATCTTTGGCTGTATAGCTTGGTTTTTCACATCCCGCGAAAAAGAGGAAATCACTGAGAGAAAAACAATAGTCGGATAATTCCGATTTCAGGGAAAATAGATTTAATAACTATGTTGATATGAATAAGCTTAATTCTTTTTCTTTTTTGGTAATGGCCCTTCTCATGGTTGCCTCCGCATTAGGCTGTGCAAGTAAAAATAAAGATGCCGGAAAGGTTGCAAACCAAACTTCATTCGAAGAAAAGACTTTGCAGGATTCTCTGAAAAAAGCGGAAGAGGATTCTATCCGTCAAGCCCGGAGAAGGGAGCGCAATTATCTGCCTGATGATTCAATTAAGTCAAAATATGATTTCGCCTTTTTTAATTCCGATGGCAATATAATAATATCCCAATTCAATGAGGATCCTTATTCAAGAAATTTATTTCCTGAAAAATGGGGATTAATCGACCGCAATGGGAAGGAGATTGCTGATGGGCGCACAACCACTATCATCCCCGTTTCATACGAAAGAAATGAGGATTACATTTTCCAAAATCCAAAAGGATTTACGCATTTCTATACCAAAGGGAAAGGGCATGGTCTTTTCGATAAGAATTATAAGGTGAAGGTAGAACCGATCTACGATGATCTCGACCTCTATGAAGAATATGCAGTAGTGAAATTGAAAGGACAAAATGAACGGCAAGTCTTAGATCTCTCTTCAAATAAACTCCTTTTCTCTCTCCCGGAGAATGTTCGGGTGTTAAATGCGAGCGAAGGGATGATTTTGACGCAAAACTCTCAGAATGAGCAGTATTTTTTAGACTTAAAAGGGAAAGTTGCTATCCCTGCGGATAAATTAAAAAAGTATGACATGATAACTGCTTTCTCCGAAGGATATGCAACTGTTGTTACCTCCGACCAATTGTTGGGATTCATCGATAAAACCGGCAAGGAGGTGATAGCTCCTTTTTATGAATATATCTATGATGAATATCCTCACCCCGGATTTAAAGACGGGCTCGCAATAGTTGAGAAAAACGAGCATTATGGCCTTATTAGCAAAACTGAGGATATTGTTGTGCCCTTTATTTATGAGGAGATGTATAGGGATAAGAACGGCAACTTCGTGGCGTATAGCTATGAAGACTCAGAAGCCAAACCTCGCCGTATTGGAATTGATAAGAACGGACGCGAATATACCAAAAACTACAAGCCCACTGATCCAACCGACGACTGGAAACCCGATGTTGAAATAATGAACGGCCTGCATGGCTATAAGGACTTCTCCGGAAAAGAAGTATTGCCAAAGAAATATTTCCAAGGCACTAATTTCAATCACGGAATGGCCATCGTTGGTATTGGAAACACTCTCCATCTAATAGATTCCAAAGGAAATATTATTCTCAAAAACCTCGGCAGAAGAAGCGCCTGGATGCTCCCGGGATAAGGACAAAAAAAATTGATTGTCATCCCGACAACCAATCTTGCGTTAACCTTAAAATCTAATACCATGAAAAACTCACTGCAAAATTATAAAATATTTTTCAAAACAATGCTATAAAACATA
>CAZXGU010000157.1:0-6332 GCA_964640375.1 uncultured Sangeribacter sp.
GTTTTCGCAGATTGGGCAGATTTTTCTTTATCCGTCTGCACAGGCTCCCGGAGCCCTTCTGCTTAAATCCCAACCCTCATAAAAAGTCTCCGTCAGATCTGCTGAATCCCCGAAGATCTGCGTCGGGAAAAGATTGGGGCAGAACAAGGAGCTTCGCTCTTCGCAGATGGATTCCCTTTTTCTGACAGGAGAATTATTTTTTCTGACGGGAGAACAGGAGGACAGGAGTCGGATAATTCCGTGAGATCCCGGGGCAAAAAAAGCTGCCGCCAGGTTAGTCCCGGCGGCAGCCATATCGGAGTTCAGCTCATGGCTGAAAAGTTCTAAACATGTTGCTGAAAAATCAGCATCTGAAAGATTCCTAAAGAAAGATTATTTCACCAAAACAGCCTTGCCGTTGATGATGTAGATACCCTTCTCAGGATTCTTCACGCGGATACCGTTGAGATCATAGATCACATCCTCGCCATCCTTCTCCATCATCGCATCCTCAACAGATGTCTCGATATCTACATCGGTAGTGAATGTGAGTGATGTTGCGTTAGGAGCCTTGATATAACCGCTATATGCAGGAACATCAGCCACGGCGCGAGTCTTAGGTGCAGGCTGGAAGTTATCGTCGGCAAGAACAAACATCTTGTCGGCCAACGGAGTGCGCTTCTCAGTAGCGAGGAAGTCGGTCTCGGCAGCAGAAGAGGTCTTCAGAGCAGAAACAGCCTTCTTAGTCTTGAAGCTTACCTCCTTAGATTCCTGGTCGGCGAAGATAAGGTAAGGCTTACCTGCCTCCATCTCTTTGCTACCAACCTCCTTGAAGTTAACCACAGTTGCAGCGGCATCAGTTGTCACCTCATCAAATTCGAGAACGTAAACATCCTCGCCGAAGATAGTTTCAACCTCGTCCTTAGTAAGATCCATCGGGAATGCCACGGCATTGAAACCTGGGTTGAGAGCCTTCTGAATGTAGATCACAGCATCCTTGTCGGCAATAGTGTGCTCGCCATCGTCAGTGATACGAACCACGTCGATAAGAGTGAAGTCGCGCTCCACGGAACCATCAGCGAAGGAAATACCCTCGTTGTCGAATTCCTCCATGTCAGTGCCAATAACCTCTACATTATAAGTGCGACCGGTCTGGATAACATTGAATGAATATTCACCATTTTCGTTAGTCTTACCAGTGTACTGGATGTTGTCGCCCTCATCGGAGATAATAGTCACAACAGCATCAGCTACCGGATTATCCTCACCATCGGTTACAACACCGGAGAAGGTTGTGGGCTCAGATTCAAGACCGATATAAATCACTGGAGCATAAGCAGCCTCCCAGTTATTACTAAGAGTCTCAAGATTAACATCGGCTTTATGGATAAAGCAGGTTTGCATATCACTTGAGATCTCGAAGTGACCCTTGCTTGAGTAAGTGGTATTACCGGCTCTTACAACAAGTTTCAAGCTTTTTCCTGCAGGATAAACGATAGGTTCATCAAATACAAAGGTGAGTACATCCACATGATCAGATTCTGAACCCTTTCCAACAGTTTCCCACGGAGCATCATATATCTGGGTCATTTCGGAAATGTCGTAAAGAGTTGATGTAGCGGGCCTTGTTAAAGTTGGTTCATCAACCCATTCATAGTAGGCAGTAATCTGAGGAATTGCTGTTTTATCCCAATTCTCAATATATCCTCGATAAGAAATCTGTGTGATCTTTTCACCTCCATTCATACCAAGTTTTGAAGCAGGATATACAGCCACGCTTTCACTTGAATTCCAGTTTAATGCAACTGGAGGATAAGCCTCTGTAGATGATTTGGGAGTACCTACCATAATATCATTGGTGAATACCTCCTCTGCGAATGTTACTTCTACTGGTTCTGACTTAAATACAGTTTCTCCACAGATGAACTCAAAGTAAACAGGATATGTACCTGCCTTAGGAGAGCGGAATTCAACAGGAACTTTAGTGGTTGCCTCGCTTTGCTTCTGGTTAGCTTTAACTTCCACATCACCCTCTGTTTCAATGCTCAAAACACCATCTACGTACGATTTAACTGTATAGGCACCAGCTTCCAGCGCTTGTGTATAGTTGTTTATACTAATAGTACCGGAGGCTATTTTGTTTTGAGTACCATTTGCAGGAGCTACGGCTCCTACATATTCGAGATCATATTCAGGAACGATAGGAGAAAGACCGGCAATGTTGTCAACTCGTCCGTAGGAACAGAATTCAAATCCGATATAATATTCACCGGCTTCGGGAAGAGTTACAGATACTCTCTTCTTCTCCTGAGTGAGCTGGTTGTCACCCTCGCTGTCGGGAGTGTATTCTTCCAGAAGAACTGCCTCTCCGTAGTTGCCGTTTTCATCAGCAACATAGAGGTCGCTGCGTTTCTTGGCCGCATATACCTTCACTGATGCCGAGTTATTGTTTCCTCGGAACACATCAAATGAAAGGGCTTCGCCTTCCTCAGCTCTCATAAGAGGAGTGATGAACATTCTGTTAGGAGAAGTCGGGCCAGAAGATGATTGAACGCAGTGATCGGAAGAGGAATATCCACCCTGTTCATAAAGAGAAACATTACTTTGGTAAACTATGCCATCAGGCCATGTTCCTCCACCATTGTATGAACCGTTGAAAGTTACAAACCATTTAGAGGGATCAAGCATAGTTCCGGAGAGAGGAAGTGTAAATTCTTTCTCTTCGCCGTCGTTATAGCTAATCACAAGGTTGCCCTCGTAGGTGCCGGGGGTAGTTGTGGTGAATGAAACGTTTACATTCTGCTCAGTCTTACCCTCGATTGTGCATTCAGTAACGTCAACGCCGAACTCCTCGGGAACAGTGATTGAATTGATCACGAGAGGTTTCGTACCCCAGTTGGCAATCTTATAAGTCTTGGAAAGACCAGGCTTATTGGTTGTTCCAAATGCAATTGGATCTTTCGTTGATTCGGGAGCATAGTAGGCAGTTGCGCTATTGCTTGTGCCGAATGAGAAGTGAGCCTCGTTCGTAATCTTAATCGGGAGTTCCGGAGTGGAGATCACGGTGCCGTCGGTGAATTCAATTGCTATGTGGCCTGTAGTCTCGATAGTATTTTCAACTTCAGGTTTATAGTTGAAAGAGAATTGCTTGCTTGCCTTACCAGTGTGGAGAAGATCAACCGATTCGTAAGTAGCAACTGCTTCGTCGCCTATATAAAGTTTTGCTTCATAGTCGGCGCTATCCTCATTGGAAAGAATAAAGAAGTCGGCTGAAGGAGAAATAGTTTTGCCATTCTGAACCTCCTCTGTAAGAGAAAACTCTTTAAGGAAGAGATCGTGAGCAACATCAACTTTTGTTAGACCTACAATGTTATCAAGACGCTTACCTGCGATATCGAAAACGATATAGTAGTTACCCTCGGTAGGAATGGTTATACTCTTTGTTTCAAAAGAACTGTTTGAAAGTTCAGAGCCGGGGAATGTTGCAAACGGTTCGCCAAGCTCATTACGATCAGTGGTAACATAGACCTTCAGAGGATAGCTCGCACTGTAATTCTTAACGTCAAATGAAACTGTATCATCTGCATTTGCATGAAGAAGCGGAGTATAGAAAAGTGTATTATTATAGGTACGAGACAACAGATGGTTATTATATCTTCCATCATCACCTTTACTACCATCATAATCTTGATCCACACCACCCAAAGCAAATGATCCGAGAGGATAAAGCGGAGTAGTGGTGGTGTTGTTGAAGTCGCAGCTCCATGTGTTCGGGTCAATCTTTGAGCCTGAGAGTTTCAATTTGTAAACATGAGGCTCTGCATTTTCATCATCCTGATGAAGCTTATACTTGATTACAAGATCACCGGAATAGGCGCCCATCTCTGTGAGGCCAATCTTCAGAACAGTCACTCTGTCTCTCTGAGTATCCCCGTTCTCATCGTTGTAGGGAACTGCATTCCCTTCGATTGTGAGCGGGAACTCATAATCCTCTGCGAAGCTAAAGCCCTCGGGCAATTCCATTGAGAGAATCTGGTAGGGAGCAGGCTTGGGGTTACGAAGGTCATATTCTTTATATGTATCTTCAGTTACAATTCCCCAGGCTTGATCTTGACTTAGTGTTGAAGTGGTTGAAGCGTATGTCTCGGGATAACAAACTACGAATGCTGATTCATATTTTGTTAATGTTCCCTGTTTGGAAGTAACTGACGAACCACCCAAATTCTCTGTAAGAGTAAATTTAATGTACGTATAAGAACTTGTGAAGATCTTATTAGCCTCCTCCTTAGACATTGTGTAGGTAACTACAAATTCTTCAGAGGTTTCACCCTTTGCAAGATTGAACGGAACAGGAATTACTTCACTTTCATCATTTTTATTGTTGGAAATAGTGATTGAGTATTTATCTTCTCCTAAAACAAGGTCAGCATCTCCATTGTTGGTAACCTTTACTTTGAAAGAGAAAGGAGTGGTTCCATCTTCAGCCTGTACCCAATCTAAGGTTCCAGAATTGGGATCTTTAACAATGGGGGTCACAGAAGATATTTCGATAGATTTTTCTATTTCGATATCAGCTTTTTCTGCCTTGAAATTATCAACAATCACACCCTGGAGACGGAGACAGTAACGTTTGGTTTCATCTGTTCTTTTATCTTCAGGAATTAGATGCAATGTGGTGAAAGAGGCCGTGGGAAGCACTTCATCGCCGGAGAACTTGCCGACTAAAGTTCCATTTTTGCCTGTTTCCTCATTATATTCATACACCTCGACAGATGCAGTATAGGTCGGTCCCCAGCTCTTGACATCGAGAGTGACATCTCCTCCTACTTTCGGAGTGACAATCATATCATATACAGTCTGGCTATAGTAGGAAGAGCTACCGGCTTTCTGTTCGTAAGCCTTTAGAGCTCCGGAACCATCCACACCTTCATTTTCAAGATAGCCATAAGTCATGTAGTAAATATTACCATAAGAATCGTAATAGTCAACTATATGTTTCCAATTGGAAGCTATTTTGAAGTCATGGTTACTGGTGGTGATGGGAGTGTTGAAATCCCAAGTATAAGCCCAGTCGTCGCCACCCACGTTCTGTTCAGTCTTTACATCGTCAGCTTTGAAGTTGTCAACGATTACGTGTTGTAGGCGAAGGGCTAAGCATTGAAAATCATCGCCATTTTCTGCTAAAGTAAATTCCTGAAAACCTGTGGTTGGGATTTGGTCTTCACTTATAGTTTTAAGTATGTCGCCCACTGTGCCAGTCGCTGGGTCATAGGAGTAAACCTCTATGAAAGTGGGGTCATAATCGAAGTCTGAACGGTTATCATGGGCCATGATGGTAACAGTGCCCTTTACAGGAGGGGTAATAAGGTAGTCATATACCTCAGTGACTCCACCGTCGTCCTGAACTTTGGCGTGTAATGCCCCCGTACCATCGATTCCTTTTTCGGACTCGTAGACGTACGACATCTTTTCGGAGGGCGCAAAACTGTTATAGTAGTCAGCTTTGTGATCCCATCCAGGCGCTACTATAAATTTCACGTCGCTGGTATTAATCGGGGTATCGAAGTCGACTAAGTACTCCGCGTAAGCCCCGACGGTACCTGCTCCGGAAAGCAGCAGCGTCAACAGGAGTTTGTTTAATTGTTTCATACGCTGAAAAGTTAAGTATTATGTATAATTGGTCGTTTCTTTCTCATAGCCCTAATCCATCATGCCGAGGTAGGTTCTTTTCTTTTTCTCTGCGAGAGAACTTATTTTGTCATCCCGGACTCCGGGTCTCTCTTTTCCTGACGCAGATTTTTCGCAGATTGGGCAGATTTCTGCTTTATCCGTCTGCGCAGGCTCCCGGAGCCTTTCTGCTCAAATCCCAACCCCTCATAAGAAGTCTCCGTCAGATCTGCTAAATCCCCGAAGATCTGCGTCTGGAAAGATTGGAGCAGAACAAGGAGCTGCGCTCTTCGCAGACGGATTCCTCTTTTGCAGGAGAACAGGAGGGAAGGAGGGGATTCTCCCGATGCGAGTGTAAAGATGTTAGTTTTTGAAAACAGGAAAGTTAATACACTGAGTGCAGCTCAATGTACTAATCACGTGTGTTATTTCCTCTTTCTGACGGCAAAGATAACATTTTATTGTATATAATACTATTATTTTTGAAAAAACTGTAAAAAAATATCAAAACGTGTAATATTTATTTAATTTCTTATGCTAATTTAAGTTTGGCAATAGTGCTACTTTTCTCTGCAGCCTATACTCCTCCTTTTCTCCTTTTCTCTGCGAGAGGGAAAAATGTCATCCCGTCCCCCGGGTCTCGCCGAGGGAAGGAGGAAAGGGGGTTTTTTCTTTACACGATTTCT
>CAZXGU010000158.1:0-4180 GCA_964640375.1 uncultured Sangeribacter sp.
ATCATGAGCCCCGAAAACGCAAAGCAGCTCCTCTTCGCCCTCACCGACAACATCAAGAAATATGAGGCTCAGTTTGGCGAAATCATGCCCCGTGCTGCTGCCGGAAACAATTGATATGAAAGAAAATAATCTTTTTATTTATAACTCGCTTGCCCGCGTGAAACAGCCTTTCAGGCCCATTCACGACGGGCATGTCGGTATGTATGTCTGCGGGCCGACCGTTTATGGAGATGCCCACCTCGGTCATGCACGCCCGGCCATCACTTTCGATATCCTTTACCGCTATCTAAAGCATTTAGGGTTTAAGGTGCGCTACGTCCGTAACATCACCGACGTCGGCCACCTTGAACATGATGCCGACTCCGGTGAAGACAAGATCGCAAAGAAAGCCCGTTTGGAGCAACTCGAACCTATGGAGGTGGTGCAATTCTATCTTAATCGCTACCATAAAGACATGGAAGCTCTGAATGTGCTCCCCCCAAGCATCGAGCCTCACGCTTCGGGCCATATCATCGAACAGATTGAATATATCAAGAAGATTCTTGAGGCCGGTTATGCCTATGAAAGTTGCGGCTCTGTATATTTCGATGTGGAGAAATATAACCGCGACCATAAGTATGGCAAGCTGTCAGGGCGCAACATTGAGGATATGATCAACAATACCCGCTCGCTCGACGGGCAGGAGGAGAAACGCAATCCTCTCGACTTTGCCCTCTGGAAGAAAGCATCGCCCGAGCATATCATGCACTGGCCTTCTCCCTGGAGCGAAGGATTCCCCGGATGGCATCTCGAATGTTCCACGATGGGTCAGAAATACCTCGGCGAGAAATTCGATATCCATGGAGGCGGTCTTGATCTTATGTTCCCTCATCATGAATGTGAGATTGCCCAAAGCGTGGCAGCTCAAGGACACGAGGCTGTGAACTATTGGATGCATAACAACATGATCACCATCGCCGGAAAGAAGATGGGTAAGTCGTACAACAACTTCATCACTCTTGAACAGTTCTTCGACGGCTCTCACCCACTCCTCACTCAGGCTTATTCTCCCATGGTGATCCGCTTCTTCATCCTCATGGCTCAGTATCGCTCCACAGTGGATTTCTCCAACGAAGCACTTCAGGCCGCAGAGAAAGCGCTCCAGAAGATGACCGATATCTATCGTCGTCTCCAAACGCTCACTCCGGCTGAAAAATCAACCGTTGAATTGCCCGATTTTATGGCCAAATGCTACGAAGCAATCAACGACGACCTCAACACTCCTATGGTAATAGCTGAGCTTTTTGAGGCCGGCAAGATGATTAATTCAGCTTTCGACGGCAATGTGAAGCTTTCTGCCGACGATATCAATAAATTAAAAGAGCTTTTCAATGTAATGCTCGTTGATATCCTCGGAATCCGCGTAAGCAATGAGGAAACCGCTACTAATCTAAAGCCATACGAAGGGGCGGTAGATCTTTTGATGGACATCCGCAAAAATGCAAAGGAGGCCAAAGATTGGACCACATCCGACCTTATCCGCAATAAGCTATCCGAACTTGGTTTCAACGTCAAAGACACCAAGAACGGTGTTGAATGGTCGTTGAATGGTCATTGATATGGAGCGGAGCCGTCCCCGGCTCCGGAAAATATGGAGCGGAGTCGTCCCCGGCTCCGGAAAATATGGAGCGGAGTCGTCCCCGGCTCCGGAAAATATGGAGCGGAGCCGTCCCCGGCTTCGAAACAATCCGAAATAATTAGTCGGCCCCGAGTCATCAGACTCGGGGCCGACATTTTGTTTTCACATTTCAATGAGTTCACAATCAGGAGTGACTATTCACGCTCATACGATCGAAATCGCTGAGTAGATCTGTAGAGTTGTTGCGGGCTCTTGATGTTACTGCCATAGCTACCAGCATAGCTACCAAAATGATTCCAAGTAGGAATACGATTAATAAAACTTCCATAACTTCATGAATTAGGTAATAGGGTTAATACTTTTATTGTTGTTTTTATCTTGTTTTTATGAGGAGCGGATTGAGTTTCTAAATCAAGGGGTCTTCACTTCTTCTGCCGTTCTGTCGAGCACTTGATATTTTGAATGTTGGCTCTTAAACTCCGGAACAATCTTCTTCATCTTTGCCACAATCTCCATATCATCGCCCTCCGTAGCTCCGGCCACAAGCTCTGAAATCTCATTCTTCACAATGTCGAATTCATATTCCCTCACTTTCGCCACCTTAATCTTTGGGTGGAAAGTTGGCAATGTGATCTCCTTGTCGTTTAAGACCTCTTCATATAGCTTCTCGCCGTCGCGCAGTCCGGTGAATTTAATTTCAATATCTTTAGCGCCGCTAAATTGAATCATTCTCTTAGCAAGATCCACAATCTTCACGGGCTCTCCCATATCAAATACATAAATCTCACCTCCTCTTCCCATCGTGCCGGCCTCTATCACAAGCTTGCAGGCCTCCGGAATGAGCATAAAGAAGCGTATAATATCGGGATGTGTCACAGTGATTGGACCTCCCTTCTTTATCTGCTCCTGGAAAATCGGAATTACCGAGCCGTTGGAGCCAAGCACATTTCCGAAGCGTGTGGTGACAAACTGAGTTTCCCCTTTCATTGTCCCCTCTTTGATGGCTTTATCAAGACTCTGCACATATATCTCGCAGATTCGCTTCGAGCAGCCCATCACGTTTGTCGGATTCACAGCCTTGTCGGTTGATACCATCACAAATTTCTTTGTGCCATATTTCACCGATAGGTCAGCTATTATCCGCGTTCCGTCCACATTATTCACTACGGCCTCGTAAGGGTTATCCTCCATCATAGGCACATGCTTATAAGCGGCGGCATGGAACACATATTCCGGACGATATTTCTCAAATATCCGCTCCATCATCTTTTTGTCGGCTATGTCGGCAACAATGGTCTCTGCCTGTATATCGGGCCATTGATTCTTCATCATCAGGCGGATATCATGCATCGGCGTTTCAGCCTGATCCACCAACACCATGTGACGAGGCGAATATGTAGCAATCTGGCGCACCATCTCAGAGCCGATACTTCCGGCAGCTCCGGTGATCATCACCACATTATCGTGAAGCAGTTTCGAGGCAGCCTCCATATCCACCTCAATCTTCTCGCGTGGCAGAAGGTCTTCCACATTCACCGGATGCAGGTCGGCCAACTTTAAATCGGTTTTTCCATCCCACTCCCGAGCGTGAGGCATCACAAGTATTTTTATCCCCTTCTCGATTAGTTCATCCACAAGAACGGTGTTCTCGCGAAGCTCATCCATCATGAATGGCGACACAATCAAGGTGGAAACCTTATTATTGATCATCCTCTCCGGCAGCGACATATCGAAGGGATGCACCTTCACACCCATCAGAATGCGATGTTCCATATCCTCTTCCGAGCTGACGAAACCGTCGAGCACGTAGGGGGAATCGGCTGCCGAACGAATGTTTTTTGCCAAAGCCACACCTCCGGTCTTGACACCAAACACGTAGGCTTTTTTAGAATCCGGTCGCTTGGCCGACTGTTCATATATTGTCTTCACCCAAACCCTTACGGTCCACATAAAGGCTATCACGAAAAGCCCCATGAGAATGATATCAGCCAGACCGAAAGCAGCAAGCCAATCATGTTCGCGCGAACCCATCAGAAAGAGGGCGAACGCTCCCACAACCACTGCCAAAACAACAGCCGCACCGATTCGTAACAGGTCGGTAAAAGAGGAATATCTTATTATTCCGTTATAGGTATGAAAGATTCTGAAGGAGATTAGGAAAGCAACCAAAAACACACCCATGGTCACAGTCAGCGAACTAAGATCGTTCAAAGTCTGCACCGAACCATGATGAACAGCGTAGGCTAACAAACCGGCAAAGACTACAAACATGCAGTCTAAAATCAGTATGCTCCAATACGGTAAAGCAGCCCTGGAAAAATACCAGTTTGCAAGTTTTTTAAAAGAATTCATGTAAGTCAATCTAAGGTTAGTTTCTATCCGATTTCCCTCAAGATTCCGATGTCATAACCTATGTTTAATGAGTTTTTCACAAAGTTACAATAATTTTTTGATTTTTCAAGCTAAACCCTGATAAAAAGTAAAGTAAAACTAAAAAGCCACAAATGAGTTTCCTCATTTGCAGCTTTTATGGAGCGGAGCCTTTATGGAGCGGAGGCGTCC
>CAZXGU010000158.1:4280-6324 GCA_964640375.1 uncultured Sangeribacter sp.
TTCAGGAGGCTGGGAAGCCTCCTCTCCATAATGGCAATCATTCTTCAAAAGGCCCCATATCTTATTCCAAAATATCTTCTGGAGCAAGGGGTGTGTAAGGTCCATCCTTCACCTCAAAGATAGCCGAAGGATTGATCACCTCTATCCCATGCCATTGACCCTTGGGAATCTGTACCCCATAATTACCTACAGTCGGATCCAAAAGGAAGCTTTCGGTCATTGCCCCATTATCATCATAGAAAGCCACTATCATCTTGCCCCTTATCAAAACGTATGTCTCGGCTGTATGCCGATGACGATGAATGGGGATTTCAGTTCCCGGCATCAGCACATTGATTAGACGCTGAGCCTTAGAATCGAGCGACTCGTGTAAATTATAATTCATGCGCAGTCGCGGACTTTCCGCAGCCTTCTGCTCCACGCCATCAATAAGAGAGGAATCTATAATCATATACTACATTTTTCAATACATCGTTCTTCAACGCTTCTTTTGTTGACTCTACGAACCTAACGCTCTTGAGACTAAATTAATTGCGCTACGCTTTATTCTTTTTGTTCCAAAGACCGAGTGGGAACTGACAGGTGCTGGCGTAGAAGGGCGACTCTTTATTAGATTAGCATTGGAGGAAAGAGTAAAAAGACGATTTTTCTCACTAAAT
This sequence comes from uncultured Sangeribacter sp., assembly GCA_964640375.1. Lineage (GTDB taxonomy): Bacteria > Bacteroidota > Bacteroidia > Bacteroidales > Muribaculaceae > Lepagella. Next base: position 4,940 of record CAZXGU010000158.1, read on the forward strand.
AAAGGGGCGTCAATAGAATAATCATCATTCATTTTTTGTTCCAGCTCGCAAAGGGCATCCCAGAAAGGATCTGTATCAGGTAAGTACTGGGAGAGTTGGTATGAAATTAAAAATACATTCAGTTTATTATCGAATTCATATTCGAACTGCACCATGGGACACTCCCCGACAAAATCAGTAAGTTTATTTACGATATCCTTCTCTATATCCTTCTTATTCATTTCCTATCCTCCTATCATTTAAAATCCCTTAATTTTGCCAACAATCGTTGAGCCATCAAACTACAATCTGCTGATTCCTCTTGATTAAATACTCTCTGATAATAGTCGGCATCAACTCTAAATTTTCTTAAAAGCCTGAAATCCTCACTAAAGACCACTCTATTTCTCCCTTTTAGTCTGGGAGCAATCTCGGAAAGCAACCAATCATGAGTGCTTTTATTATATAAGCTTTTCTTCTCATCTTGCTTATCATAAGGGATGAAAGCGCATTTAGCAAGCTTATATTTCATCATTTGAAGCACAGAATAATAAAAGCAATGTATACTCTGGGTGTAAAACCCATCTGAAACAAGTGTTTGACCTGCATCAAATGTCTGAGTTGACTTTATATCCATCTCCGCAATTTCCATCAAAAGCTTTCAAATGATTTTCACAAATTTACATCAATTATTTTACAAATACAAACAATTTAAGCACAAAAAGTTTCAAACGGAATATGGAGCGGAGCCGTCCCCGGCTCCGTGGCAATCTTAATGGTCGCTGATATGGAGCGGAGCCGTCCACGGCTCCGTGTGAATCATTTTTCAGGAGGCAGGGATGCCTCCTCTCCCTATTGTTCAGGAGCCGGGGACGGCTCCTCTCCATATCACTTCTTCTGTGCCTGAAGATATTCTTCGTGGAGATGATAGAATTTCTTCATGAAGATGAGATAGGCGGCCGCAAGGAGAAGAATTATTATCCCTAAATAAAGATAATGATTGATCGGTATCCATATCATGCCGGCTGAGATGGCCAACTGCAAGGCCATATAGAACGAAGAGACCGCGACATGAGGAATCTTCAGTTCGTTGGCCATTATCTGGAAGGCATGCTTGCGGTGAGCCTGCCCCAAGTGCTCGTGAAGCTGGATGCGGTGGCAGATAGTCAGCACTGTGTCGGCGCCATATACAACTAAGAACACGATATATGCGAAATCGCCTGTGGCAAGTATGAGCCGCCCGAGAGCGAAGAGCACGATGAAAGCCATGGATATCGAACCCACGTCGCCGGCAAAACATTTGGCCTTCTTGCGGAAATTGAAGAAACAGAACACGCAGAGACTCAGCCCGGCCACATAGAGATAAGGCATGGAGATGAATTCCTCCCGGGCGTTGAGATAAATCA
>CAZXGU010000159.1:0-6284 GCA_964640375.1 uncultured Sangeribacter sp.
GATCACTGTAGCGGTGCGCACCTGACGACGATAATTGTTGATGAAAATGTTCCTCATGATGGTGAAAACCCATCCTTTGAAGTTAACATTGTCAACATATTTAGTTTCGTTGTCGAGCACCTTGAGGGTGGTGTCCTGAACGAGGTCCTGAGCTGCCTCCCTATTGGTGGTGAGCTGATAAGCGAAATTAAGAAGATTGCCCTGCAATCCTAATAATCTCTGTTTGAAAGTTGTGGATTCAGCCATGACAATGTGTTTTTTAGTGGAACATTAGATTTTTACAACAATCCTGCGGAAAAACATTTCTGATAAAAGATATATCTTAACCGCTTTCTGATATTATAACAATGTGGCGAAGAAATCTATCATGAAATAAGTAAATTTTTTTATTTTTTTTGGTAATGGGGGTTATTATCACTAATTTTGCAATGTTAAAACGGTAATAGGATGAGTGGAAAAATAAAAAAGATGAATTTTTGGGTGCGTCGGCGCTCTCATATTGCTCTTATATTAATTCTCGGGGTAGTGGTGCTTCTCCTCTTCTTTAATGAGGATACAAGTTATAAACTCAATATGGAGTATCAGTCGCAGATAAATGATCTCAACAAGCAGATAAAGCAATGTGAAGATTCAGCTGCCTATTATCGTGCTCGGAGAGAGGCTTTGGTAACAGGCACCGAAGATCTGGAGCATATTGCCAGGGAAGAATATCACATGCAGAAAAATTCTGAGGATGTGTATATCATCAAAAAAGACTAACAAAAGGAAAAGGATAAAATGACAAAGATAGAGAAACGCCGCAGGCAGATGGAGAATCTCTCGCTGATAGGGCTTGTGTTGCTTTGTGCCGGGCTGGTGGTTCCATTTATAAATATAGGGAGCGAGACATTACTGACGGTGTTCAAATATGTTTATGCCGCCGGTGCGCTCATATATACGGCTGCCCGTATGGTAAATGTTAACGGTCCCGATGACAGTCTTCGTCTAAAGCGTTTGCGCAGAATGGAGATGTGGGCCGGCATAGCATTTATAATAGGAGCGTTCTTCTGGTTTTATAATTCCTATCGTTTCCCTAACATCGGTTTCTCTTTGATGGTGATGCGCGACACTATAATGTTCACCTTGGTCGGTGCGGTCATTCAGGTTATTTCTTCATGGATGATAGCAGCGCGGATGAAAAAAGAGGAGAAAGCCCGTCAGAAAGAGAAGAAATGAGCAGAATCTTTACAATGGATATAGGGAACACCGCTGCCAAGGGCACGGTGTTCGACGGCGATAAAGTGGTGACAAGCAGGGTGGTTGATAACAATGATTCCGACTCTCTTGTGGCTATAGCTTCAGAAAACAGGCCTGAGGGCGCTGTCTATTGCAGTGTTCGCGGAGGTGACAGCGATTTCGGGAAACGACTCAGAGCGGAGCTTGATATCCCCGTCTTGGCTGTGACAGCGTCCACTTCTTTGCCGTTCCGGGTTGTGTATTCCACCCCGGCTACACTTGGAGTTGACAGAATCGCCGCCGCTGCGGGCGCTATCAGCAAGTATGGCGGAGACATCTTCGTAGTCGATGCCGGAACTGCTGTCACCACCGATGTGGTGAGCAACGGGGAATATCTCGGGGGAAATATTTCTCCGGGATTGAGACTGCGTTTCAGGTCGCTGAATACATTCACAGCCAAGCTCCCCCTTGTCAACCCTAAAGGAGAGATGCCTGAATGGGGTCATGACACTGAGACAGCTATCCGTTGCGGTGTTGTAAATGGGTTGGTTTCTGAAATAGCGACCGCATATCTTGAGGTGAAAAAGAAATATAACCTTATCCGATTGGTTATGACAGGTGGAGATGCCGATTTTCTCAAGCCTCTTTTGGAAGAGAGGGGAGTGAATTGCAGTGTGGATCATAATCTGGTTGGCCTCGGACTGGTGAGCATATACAATTATAATAGAAAATGAATAGAATCAAACTGATATTGGGAGCCTTTATGGCTGTGTTGTTCGCTTCGGCGCAGAATCAGACCTCTCCATATTCGATGTATGGCTATGGCATTATAGGCGACCGGGCCACATCTATGCAACGCCAGATGGGAAGCATCGGCTATGCCATGAATTCCGGACGCCAGATCAACGTGATGAATCCCGCATCGTATGCCGCCATAGATTCTCTCACATTTCTTTTCGATCTTGGCGCGGATCTCTCTTTTATAAGAAGCACCGAGAATGGGAAGAGCGAAAACAGCATAGGCGGAGGAGTGGATTATTTGACCATGCAGTTTCCTATCGGTAAACACATGGGTGGCTCGTTTGGTCTGCTCCCTTATAGCTCCGTGGGATATGCTTTTGGAAATGAAATCAAGCATGGAGCGCTCTCGAATCAAGGTTCGGGAGGAATCAATCAGCTATATCTCGGCTGGGCCGGCGAAGTGAAGGGAGTGTCGCTGGGATTTAATGTCAGTTATGATTTCGGCAACATTGTGGATGATGTGTTCACCACTACTCAGAGCGGGGGCCAAGCCAAATATGAGCATGTGATGCAGATTCGCGACTGGAACATCAATATTGGCGCACAATACACAGCTCGGTGGAATAAATTCCACAAATTAGTGGTCGGTCTCACTTATTCTCCCAAGAAGACAATGTTGGGAAAAACATGGGTCACAGCTCAGGAAATGGTTCAGGATCAGCGCCCCGACACTTTGGGTTTCATGAAAATGAAGAATCACTATTATTCTCCCAATAGTGTTGGCGCGGGCGTGAATTATACATTTGAAAAGGCCTACCGCCTTATGGTGGAAGCGGATTTCACCTGGCAGCAATGGTCGAAAGCTCCCTTCTCCGCCATATATGATGAGCGGATATTGGCAGGCCAGAAGCCCTCGGATATAAAGAATGTTCTTACTCCCGGAATGAATTTCTACGACCGCACACGCTTTGCTTTGGGAGCGGAATTTGTGCCTCAGCTTAGAGGCTCTTATTTGAAACGTATGTCATATCGGTTGGGAGCATATTTCGGCAATGATTACCTTAATATAAATGGGAATCGATTGAGGGAGGCCGGTGTCACTTGCGGTTTCGGTTTCCCCACTTATGAAGGGAAGACAATGATAAATCTTGGATTTGAGTGGAAACATCGTGTGGCACATCCCGAAAGTCTCATCACTGAAAATTATTTCAATATCACGCTTGGCGTCAACTTCAATGAAGTATGGTTCTGGCAGCGTAAGATACGTTAATTTAGGAAATGAAATTTTCAAGATTCATATTATTAATGCTTATCGGATTGCTTCTTGCTGCCGTGGGGTGTAAGGAGGAGAAGAAAGTGGATGTGGCTGCGAGCCTCAACCCTCAAAAGATGGCCACCATGACCACTAAGAATGTCTCCACCCTTATTAGCGATTCGGGAGTGATTCAATATAAGATAGTTTCTCCTTTATGGAAAGTGTTCGACCAAGTCGATACCCCCTATTGGGTTTTTCCGGAGGGACTCTATCTTCAGAAATATGACAGGGCGTTTAATGTTATAGCCACTGTTGCAGCTGATTCAGCGCGTTATTTTAAGGACAAGAAGCTATGGAAACTAATGGGGCGAGTGGAGCTAACCAAGGCTCCAAAAGACCTTTTTCAGTCGGCTGAGCTTTATTGGGACCAGAACACTAATAAGATTTACAGCGACTCCTTTATCCATATAGAAACTGCAACCCATGTGCTTGAAGGGATAGGTTTCATCAGTAATGACAAACTCACTGAATACCGCGTAATTAAGCCGATGGGTATCTTCCCTGTAAATAAAGATGAAGTTCTCGAAGGCGGTTCCGGAATGCAATCCGGCCCTACTCAAGAGGGAAGTGTTACGGTTACTCCTGTGATAGAGGATAACACTCCGCCTGCCACTGATACCGTTGCATTATAGCATATCTCCTTAGGGAACGTATAAGAATATCCGGTTGTTATTAAATTATGGACATTACATTAGCGATAATAATAGCAGTCATTGCAGTGGTTCTCTCCGGTCTTTTCTCCGGCAGTGAGATTGCATTTGTGCAATCGAGCAAAGTGAGAATGGAGATCGACGCCGCAAGAGGAGGTCTTGTGGATAGAATAATCGGAGGCTTTTCGCGCCATGAGGATATGTTTATTTCCACTTTGCTTGTGGGTAACAATGTGGTCTTGGTGATCTATGGTATCGCTTTTTCAGCTATAGTTAATCCTACATTCGAGAAATGGTTTAACGGCAATGAAGCACTTGTGCTTATCTGCAACACCGTTCTCTCCACCGGAATAATTCTAATAGGAGGGGAGTTTATGCCGAAAAGCACCTTCAGAATCAATCCCAATTTTATGATTCGCCTTGTGGCGTTGCCTCTCTATCTTATTTATCTTTGTCTTTATCCTGTGTCATGGTTCGTGTCGGCAATATCGAGGGGCTTGATGAAACTCTTTGGCCTTAACCATTCCAAAGATGACAACACTCGATTGACAATGGAGGAGCTCGACGATTATCTCCAACAATCCATCACCGACGGACCCGGAAAGGAGACATTGGAAAATGAGGTGAAAATATTCCGTCGTGCCATCGACTTTAAAGACACCCCCATCTCCAAATGTATGACACCTCGCAATGAGATCACGGCCGTTCCGATAGAAGGCACCACCCGGGAACAATTGCTTAAAGTGTTCATAAATACCGGTTTGTCAAAAGTTGTGGTCTATAAGGAAGATATCGACGATGTGCAAGGATATATACATGTTTCAGAGCTTTTCAACACGCGAACCGATTGGCGTGAGCGAATAAAACCGGTGATTTTCACTCCGGAAGCAATGTTGGCCAATAAAATGATGTCGAGGATGCTCTCCGAAAAGAAGAGCCTCGTGATAGTGATAGATGAATTTGGAGGAACAGCCGGACTTGTCACCCTCGAAGACCTGGTGGAGGAGATATTCGGCGAAATAGAAGATGAACATGATAAAAACCGAGTTATAGGCAGAGAACTTCCCGACGGTAGTTTTGAGTTTCCCGGTCGTGTGGAGATCTCGGTAGTGAACGAAGACTTCGGACTCGATATAAAGGAGAGCGAAGAATACGACACACTCGCCGGCTATATCATCGAAAACCTTCAGGCTCTTCCAAAACAGGGCGATGTGGTGGAGATAGGAAACCTACGCTTCACAATCCTTGAAATGTCAACCACACGCATCGAACTTGTTAAAGTCGAGGAAATAGAAAATAGCTCCCAGACAAAGGAAAAATAAAGAATTTTGCAAAAAATTGGATAAAGTTATTGCAATCTCAAAAAAAAATAGTAACTTTACGCAGAAATTGAGAGTAGGAAGGATTGCCTTAAGCGACAAAACGACTAATGCTTAATTTTTAGCCCTATTTCATCAAATCTGTGAAATTTAGCTAACCATTGAAATTTCAGGTAAAAAGGGACATCTGGAATTTCGAAGTTAACAAGTTATTTTAAAATTTTTTATTCACTCCCTAATTTTAACTTCGATGAGCAAAACAAGTAAATTTGAAAACTCTGTAATCGGAATGCAGGGCAATCTTCTTTCTTTCGCTCTAAAGTTGACGATGAATAAAGAGGAGGCGCAGGATCTTGTTCAGGATACAACTCTCAAGGCTCTCAACAATGAAGAAAAATTTGTTGAGAACACTAACTTGAAGGGGTGGATGTTGACAATAATGCGCAACATCTTTATCAACAACTATCGCAAGACTGTGCGTGAAAACACAGTAGTGGATAGCACTGAGAACCTTTATCATGTCAACTTATGCCAGGATTCAGGGTTAACCGCGCCTGATGGTGCGTACGCTGTTGGCGAGATTTCAGCGATTATCGCTAAGTTCCCCGCTGATTACCGAAAGCCCTTCTCCATGCATGTGGCCGGGTATAAATATGAGGAGATCTCTCAAAAGCTTAACATGCCTTTGGGAACGGTTAAGAGCCGTATCTTCTTTACCCGTCAGAAGCTCCGTGAGATTCTGAAGGACTATCGTTAATCCGTCTTCTAAAAAAGTTAAAATTTGGTCGGCTCGTGTAGCCGACCTTTTTATTTTTATCTCAGAGTCCTTAGGGTCCTTAAAGACCTTAAAGACCTTAAAGACCTTAAAGACCTTAGAGCCCTTAGATTTGCCATTAACAAATCAAAACAAAAATTAACATATTTTGATTTTATTGAAAAACAATGTTTTAAAACATAAAATCGGGTAAACGGATAAGGATAATGCGAACAAAACTTGCACAGGGCGAAAACTTGTAGTAATTTTGCAACCGCAAACGGGGAAAG
>CAZXGU010000160.1:0-6252 GCA_964640375.1 uncultured Sangeribacter sp.
CAAACAACACTATTTTTTGATGAGCATTTGGGCGTAACACCGAAAAACATCCGCCGTCAGTATTCAGAAACGCACACACCGCGTGCATACCGTCCTTCAACTCGCCGGTACTCTTCTTCAGCTCCAAAGTCCTCGACTCATCCGCCGCAATCAGTGCCTTTATATCGTCAATCGTCATAAGAGTATCAAGAAATATTTATCCAATCATGTCTCGATATTTGAAATAAATATTACCAGTTTGAGCAGCTTCGCATCTTTTACGAATTACTAGATTAGAGATAGTAATGCGTCCATCAAGAACAGCAATTAGATCTTCACAATCCATTAATAAAACTCTTTTATCAGAAGAATTCTTGAATTGCTCAATTGCCTCTTCCGAGAATCCGGAAATTGAAATAAATAAACCTAAAGTATTTTCAAACTTTCGACCTATTTTGCCAGAGAATGAATCTAGAACGGCTAACGGAGTGGGTTTGTTTCTCCATTTTACTTCAAGTAGGTATTCTTCGTAATTAAAAGAAAATGCACCATCAATCTGCTCTCCTATTATCTTAAAGGAGCCTTTGGGGTCCAAATCAGATAATTCAAATAACTGATAAAGTATTCTTGCTAATGCATGCCACTCCCTTGTCTATCAGATGAAACTGACCATGTAAAAAACTCCTCCTTAAGCTTCGCAAGAGATTGTTTAGAACGGTTGATTTCATCTTGAGACTTTTTATTTTGTTCTCTTCTTAACTTGGCTTTTTCAAGCTCTTGTTGTAGGTTTTGATAACCACTTACATGAAGGCGGAGTGCCATGACAGCGTCTCTAGCATGTTTTGCTTTTTCTTTTCCTCCTTCTAAAATTTCCAAATGCGAAGAATCAGCAAAATCTGATACAGCAATTATTAATTGCATTAAAATATGACGTGTTCTGTCTCCATTTCTTACCAACATATTTATAACACGGGCCGCTATATCTTTTTTTAGATCTGACCAATTTATAACTGCAAGAATAGTTGAATCTTCTCCAATTATTTGATATAGAAAACTTTTCAAGTCTCTTTTATACCAATATATTACTGACAATGCCTTTTCTAAAGCGACAATCGCTTGAGGCGAAACAATTTTATTATTAGTCAACCTTCTTATGATAGTCTAAGTCTTTTATTTTTTATAAGTATTCTGAAATATAATGATTTATTGGGTAGCCTCAAATCTTTTCCATCATCCCCCTTTCTAAAGCGTACAATTTCAAATTGTTCTGGATTGTATTTATGTAAAAAAGTAATTGGTACTCCCATAAGCCCTGCAAAATCTTTGGGAATATCCTGAGTGCGATCTACGTTTATGCCGTTGCAATTCTCATATTTCGGATAGAGATCTTCGTTACCTGCATATTGTTTGGTAAGTATGAGGTCTTGATGTCTCTGGTCAAATTCTAAATTTGTGAGCCATAAACAACCATTAGTTGCCACGATTTTTTGACCGTATTCGTTGACTTTAGTCTCCGAGCCGTAAAGTTTGTAATGGGGAGGAACAATGAACCCTGATATTCCACGACCTAGATTCACTCCTAGCCATGCCTGATTGCTCTGGATTAATTCAAAAATTTCTTTGTATGTAATCGCATTAACATTTCCAATAACTAAGAACTGTTTATGATGGCGTACGATCTGGGAAATAAAATCTCGAAATAGAGAGAACGGGGGATTAGTTACAACAACATCCGATTGTTCTAATAGACAAAGACACTCATTACTTCTAAAATCTCCATTTCCATTGAATGGAGTGATTATTTCTGGATGATCTTCTCCTTGATATATTGAATAAAAAGCAGCCTCAGCCTCATTTGTCAAGAATAAATTGTCCTCCCGATCTTGATAGAACGATGCGATTAGTTTTCGTAAACCCAATGTTTTAAAGTTTACTTTAAAGTAACGATAGAAATTGCTGCTGCGAGGATCGTCACAGTTACAATACACAACTTTATTTCGAAAACAGGTAGAATAATATTGCAACTCACGCTCTATATCACATAATTGTGTATAGAACTCATCACTTTTTGATTTCTTCGCCTTTTGAAGAATCAGATTACTTGATTTACGTGCCATTACTTATACTGGTTAATCTGTCCCCACAAGTCTTTTGCTAAAGCTTTTAATGAAGTTTCGGCAACTTGGATCATTATTTCAAGCATATCTTGACCATCCCAACTATTACCATCTCCTTGAGTATAGATTGAGGCAGCTTGAAGCATTATCATTTTATCTTGATGTGGAATAAAACGGTTTTCACATAGATTAGTATTTATGGGCATCCCATAATTCGCTGCTGTAAGTCGATCTAAGCGGTTAAGCATCCCTGAATTATATTCCAAGGTTACCACTCTTCCATCCGGTCTCTTTACGTTGATGGTCTCTGTTAAAAAGTTAGATCCTTCCAAAAAAAGAATATACGGAAGTAAGACTCTCCAAGCATCATATTTGCTATCTCGGAGATGTTTTTGTGAGACCTCTCGATGGCGTTCCCGGCTGCCATCAAGTCCTGGTCCTTACGGGTTCCAACTAACTCACCTTTTTTTATATTTTCAATATCTTTTCCTTGATGTTTGGCTTCAGATACCAATACGATACGCCATGCACCATTATCATCCTTTACTTCAATAAGCCCTCCGTCCGGGATTATACTCGCATTTTCAACGAAAAGAGTTTGTCCGAGATACGAATCCAATTTTTGTAACTTTTCATTGATTTCCTTCTTATCAACGGATTTACGATATCGAAAGGAGAGTTGTGGATACATTGCTTTTAGGGCTTCCATTGCAATATGGGATATTTTGCCCGTGGTGCTATCATGCTTCTTGGCTTCTAATCCAAAGATACCGATGACACCTTTACTTTCTTTATGCTGAGTGGTTAATCTCTCTGATTGATTTTTCTTAGCCATCTGAATTGAGTTTATTTATAGATTAACAATATCTAAAAAGTCACTGAGGGGACGGATTTTCGCTCGATAGGTATTAATCCTTTGTTTGAGATTGTTAGGGAATTTAAACTTTTCAAGAGCCTTATTATCGAATCTCAACACTATATAATATGAAGAATGAGAGGGTGTAAATCCATATTTTTCTAACGCATCTTTAGCCCATATTTGGAAGCATCCTGGCTTCTTTAATCTAAATATTTTACAGTTCTCCCCATTGGTGTGGAGCATTACATACTTCATTCTTTCAAATCCAGGAGTCACACACAGAGAACCCTTAGAGTCTCCCGCTCTTAAGTAGCATATGCCTGTTTCAATCATTTTGTCTTTCAGTTCTGCTCGAACATGATTAACCATAACCATTACTTCATTGGGATTCTCAGACATATGATTTAACATCTTAATCGAATAGAGTGGACTTTCAATTTCATTCTTTCGTCGGATAGCAAGATTTAAAAAGTCATCGTTCTTATCAATTCCTATGAAATTTCTATTCAATAAATTAGCGGCTATTCCAGTGGTTCCGCTTCCAGCAAATGGATCCAATATGGTTTCTCCAACTTTTGAAGAAGCTAAAATTATCCGATATAGAAGACGTAAGGGTTTCTGAGTCGGATGTTTTCCACAAGTCTTCTCCCATAACCCTACTGCAGGTAGTTTCCATACATCAGGCATAAGAGTTCCACCGTTAAGTTGTTTCATTAAATCATAATTAAAATAATGTGAAATTGTAGGATTCTTTTTTGCCCAGATAATATATTCGGAGGAAAAATTGAAATGTAGCTTGCCCCAAGTCGGAGTCGGATCCGACTTTTGCCATGTTATTATATTGATTATGCGAAATCCTGCGTTCTTTAAACATTTTTCTACAGAATAAATATTGTGAAATGTTCCGCATACCCAAATGGTGCCATTTTCTTTCAATAACGGTTTACACGCATTAATCCATTCTTGATTGAAAGAGTCAATTTGCTCTATGGATTTTGCTCTATCCCAGTCGCCTTTATCTACTGATACCATCTTTGAGCCTTGAATCTTCTTTCCGCCATTGGATAGAAAATATGGTGGATCAGCAAAGATCATATCAACTTTATCAGTAAGTTGACATAAAATATGTAGAGCATCTCCTTTGTAGAGGATGAAGTTCCCATCTATCGATTTATAGTACATTGCTTTATCGGATTTGATTAATTTGTTGAAAGAACTCACCGATAGTGATGTTGTCATTGATTCTATAGGGCTTATGCGAATGCATATCAATATTCTCAATGTGTTTTCTTAAATACTCCTTCAAAGAAACGTTTGTATCAACCATTATCGAATGACGATTCTCTTCAATGCACACACGGCAAGTTGTCCCAGAACCAGCGAAGAAATCCAATACTACAGATCCTTCGAATGAGAGTGATTTGACGAAACGACGGATTAAGTCAATTGGCTTCTGTGTGGGATGACCTACTCGTTCTAAGGAATTACCATTCAATCGTCCAATTTCCCAAACATTGGTAGGGTTCTTCCCTTTTTCAATGTTTCCCGGTATTAAGCGTTTGTCCTTTAATGCAGTTTTCTTTGATTTATCATCATATGGTATACGAACGGAATCAAGATCAAAATAATACTTTTTCGTTTTAGATAACCAAATCGCTTCTTCGTGACGATTAGCAAAAAACCTATGAGCGCTCATCCCGTTTTTGTAGTACCAAATTATTAGGTTGATGAGTCGTAGTTTGGTATTGTGTCGCGTATAGTAAAGAATTTCCAATAAATCTCCGTGTTTTAGATCTTGAAACTGAAAACCTCCGAATATGACACAATTCCCGCTTTCAGATAATATTCTATATATCTCATCAATCCATTGTTTTGCCCACTCCAGATAGTTTGAAAATGAATCCCATTCAGCAATATCAATATTATATGGTGGATCAATTAATATCAATTGAATCGAATTGTCGGGCAGCGTTTTTAAGAATTTAATCGCATCTTGGACAAATATGGCATGGAATGTCCTGTCAAGCATATCAGTATTCTTGGTAAGAGAACTTGATGAATCGTCTCTTCGCTGTTTAACAGAATGTATAGAAGTGCTATTATTAATTTTATTTGCCATATTTTTAAATACGATAATAATTCAGTGTTGAAAATGAAAATATTAGTTTAGTAAATCTTTTATATTGATATTCAAAAGTTTTGCAATTTCATTTAATGTTTGTAAATCCGGTTGACTTGTATTAGTGCACCATTTTGATACAGTAGAAGGATTCTTGCCAAGTTCCTCAGCAAGCCATTTACTAGTTTTTTTCTTTTCAACTAATACGATTTTGAGACGATTTAAATCTTCCATGTTTCAATTTTTTCTACTTAAACGCAAAGTTAATGAAAAAATTGAAATATTTGCTATCTTCATCAAGTCAGAGTGCTGATACTTGCTTTTATCGGTATTTTTCGCGCCAGTAGGCGTCAAAGTCGTTGGCAAGGGAGACGATTTGGCGATTGACTTTTACGAGGGAGATGATGGCTTGTTCCAGTTTATAGAGGGCTTGCTTGGGTTAAAAATTTTTTTGTATAATCTACTTGATAAATTCGCTGAATTCTTTCAACCTAATTGTATTTTGGATGAGGTAGAATTCCATTATACTGCTAATAATAACATATCATGATAAATATATCAAGCGACGGAATCTTGAAAAATAATCGCGATTCCGTCTCGCGATGTAAATTTATATTGTCATTCCACACGATCTAAGCTGGAGTGTTCTTAGGAATAGATGGTGAGGACGATGGAGCGGGCGCCCCCGTGGTTGCGGAATTCGCAGAGGTAGATGCCTTGCCACGTGCCGAGATTGAGACGATGGTTGGTGATGGGAATGGTAAGAGAGACACCGGTGAGTGACGATTTGGCGTGAGCCGGCATGTCATCGAGTCCTTCCAAAGTATGTTCATAATAAGGCTCTCCTTCTGGCACAATATGATCTAAAATGCGGTTGAGATCCGAGCGGACATCCGGATCTGCATTTTCGTTGATAGTTAGTCCACAGGAGGTGTGTTTGACGAAAATATTGAGTAAACCCTTTTCGGGCAGAAAGGGGATTTGACGGAGAATCTCATTAGTGATGAGGTGGCATCCTCTACGCATGGCTGGAAGCCGAAATTCAAGTTGTTGAATCATAGGAAATATCAGGGGATAAAAGGGAATGAATTATCATAAAAAAGAAAAGCCGCTGAATTTCAGCGGCTTCAAATTGTGGTCCCACTTGGGCTTGAACCAAGGACTCCCTGATTATGAGT
>CAZXGU010000161.1:0-6198 GCA_964640375.1 uncultured Sangeribacter sp.
GTAGATAGCGGTTGCAGAAGCATCCTTAAGGATTGTCATGCTCTCGATGTTCTGTGGGTTGAGCATGGTGAGGGCGTTGGCACCGTTACTGTTCATGTTGCTCTGAGGCACACCGTCGATAACGATCAACGGGTCGTTAGAAGCAGAGAGTGAGGAACCACCACGGATACGGATGTTAGCGTTACCAGAGGGGTTACCACCATTGGTTGTTACAACCACACCGGGGCTTGCACCCACGAGGAGGTCCTGAGCAGAAGTAGAGATACCGGCGTCAACATCGTCGGGAGTGACGATAGCCACCGAACCTGTAGCGTCGGATTTCTTTACAGAACCGTAACCGATAACCACCGTCTCGGCGAGCATCGTTGAGTTCTCTTTCATCACGACGTTGATTTGTGTACGTCCGTTGACGGCAACCTCCATGGGGTCATATCCCACGTAAGACACCACGAGCGTAGCGTTGGGAGCCACGGTGAGGGTGAAGTTACCTTCGATGTCGGCTGACGTACCGTTTGTGGTGCCTTTCTCCATAATGGAAGCACCGATCAGGTCTTCGCCCGATTCATCGGCCACGTGACCGTGGACCGTGATCTTTTGCGCGAAGCCGGGAAGCGCGAGCACCAAGAGAGCTATCATGGTGACCCATAGCTTCCGATTCAGCTGAAAACAGATGTTCTTCATGCAAGAATGAAATTAAGTTATACAATTTAGTTAAGTTAATAAATCTCTCGTCTATGGTCGAACTCGGGCTTCCTCCTCTTGCAATGAAAAAAGCCGTCATTCCGGGTTATACACACCGAATCGGGCCGGAAACGAAATCCGTACCTGAGTCAAAATGTTGAATTTGTCAGCTTGTGTGATGCTGAGTCATTACGGTCATTTTAAGGTTGCGTTCTAATTATATTAAGCCTAAAGCGGTATGTTTCAATGTCTTTATGGAGAGAGCAGGTGCCGTTCTGATGTCGGGCGCGCCTCGCCCCGACGGGCCACAGGGAGGGAGGGAATGCCGTCAGGGTCGTTTTGGCAACCACAAAGGTAAGGAATAAGAGCGATTTTAAGAAATATAAAGCTATATTAACATTGTTAATTAACAATTTTAACAATTTTGATGGGCTGGTTTCTTAAAGTCCTTAAAGTCTTTAAAGTCCCTAAGGACCTTAAGGACCTTAAAGACTTTAAAGACCCTTAATCCTATCTGCTTATTCTCCATGAGGCGCGAACTTTCTTCCTTACGGCTAAGATGTTGAAGAGGATGATGAGTGCCGTGAGGATGATGTCGAGGGCGACAATGATCCAGAGGGAGCCGTTGCCGGCGCCTAAGCCGCGGAGCGGTTCGAGGTAGGCATTGCGAAGCAGAAGGGCTGCCACTATGGCGAGAACGGCGGCTGCTGAGGAGGCCCAGATCACTATCTTGCAATAAGGCGCCCCAACTTTCCCAAGAGGATAGCCGAGCATGAGGAGGGAATGGAGTTTATCGCGGTTTTTCTCCATAAGGAGCGACACGGAGAGCATAAGGATGAAGAGGGAGAGCACTGTAATAACTCCTCCGATTGCGAGGACTATACCGACCACGAGTTTGAGGAGGAAGGAGGCAGCAGCGGCAGTTTTATCGCCAGCCACTTCATAGTCGTGGGCGGTGAGAAATTTGTTTATGGCCACGTCGCCGGGACTGTTCACGTCGATGATGATGCGCGATGGGTCTTTGCGGTCGGAGGAATTGGAATTATCCGAAGAATCGGAACTATTTGACGTAGAAGAGGAGGAAGCGGCTAAGGCTTTGTTGCTCCAATCCATAAAATTTTGGGGCACGAGGATGGTGTTGAGTCGGTTGGAATAGCCGGCCACTCGCCCATTGAGCTGAATGGATTTGGTGCCCTCCTCATTATAGATAGTCACGGCGAGTGGGATGCCGCTCATTAGTCCTTCCGACATCTGAGGGAGTCCGGCGGCTGAAGCGAAGCCGAAGTTGTAAAGAGTGAGATAATCTTTGGAGATGATGAGTGGCACTTCGTTGGAGCCTTCCTGCCAGCTCCACTGGTTTTTGGGCACATCCACATATTCGTCGGGGATTGCTTCAAAGAACATTGCCGTTGACATTCCCCGGCCTCCTTGGTTGAGGGAAGCGCGGACGCGATAGTCGGCGGCGGTGAAGGGAGCAGCTTTGCGCACCCATGGCTGCGCCATTATCTCCGATATCTCCTCTTGGGAGAAAGAGGAGGCACCTTTGAAGGTGTTTTCGGAAGTGACTTTTTTATTAATGACAAGATAATCAGAGCGGATGAAGCTATCTTCGGAGTCCCAGATAGAACGGGCGTCAAGGTAGAAGATAAGTCCACCGAGCACGATAGCGAGCCCGATAAAATTGGAGAGAATAAACCCGGCAATGCGTGCAGGCGAGATATTTTTACGTAAAAGGCGTGAAATCATAACTTCAATTTTATCGGTTCCTGAATCAGTAGCGGGTTGCCGACGGAGGTGGAGATGATGGCTGCTCCTTGTCGGTCGGCTTCTTCGGAGATCATTGCGGCGGCGATGCGGTTGTTCTCTTCATCGAGGTGAGATACCGGCTCGTCGAGGAGGATGAAGTCGAAGGGCTGGCAGATGCTGCGGATGATTGCCACACGCTGTTGCTGTCCTATCGACATTCGGCCGCAGGGATAGTCGCGGCGCGAGGCGATGCCTATGCGCTCCATCCATTCCTCAATTCGCGCATCGGGCACGTGGGAGGTGAGGCGGTTTTTGAGTTGTATATTCTCCCAGGCGGTTAGCTCAGGGAAGAGGGAGAGCTCCTGGGGGAGATAGGCGATGTGACGCCGACGAATCTCCTGCCATTTGTCGATATTGAAGGCCGAGACATCGGTGCCGTCGAAGAGGATGCGTCCTTCATAGTCGGTGCGTGCACCGAAGATATAGGCGCAGAGGGAAGATTTGCCGCCTCCGCTGGCTGCTTCTATCAGATATTTTTCACCACGGCGAAGGGTGAGCGATGTGTGCCACACATCGGAGGGGGGTATCTTTTCGGAAACGAACACGCGCGGGAGCGCGTGTTCGATGGTTATTGCTGATATCATTGAGTCTTCTTATTTATTTCCGGCTTTGATATAGGAGATGAGGATATTTTCCTTGGGGTTGGTGGAGGTGACGATTACTTCGAGCTTCAGGGAGCCGTCGGAGGGCTGAAGGCCTAAGAAGGAACTTTTCACGGGGAGGCTTTGCAGCTGCTTGTTTGCTCCGGCATTGCCTGAAGCTATGACGGCAAACATCGACCCCTTGAATTTATCGGCCACTTCCGCGTTCTTGAGGTCGCCGCTGACTTCTCCCTTTTCCACGCGAAGGAGTTTGCCGTCTTTTGTTACTGTGGATTGGAAAAGATTTGAAAGGATATCGGAGAGGGCAGCTGTGGCTTCCCCTTTAGTGGAGAAGGCGCCTTTCACTCCTTCGCCTCCGGTTTCCACGAGGCATGTGCCGTCGATAGCTTCAAGAGCCGGCATAATCATTCCGAGGCCGGGGATGTTCTTATCGCCGAAATCTTTCTTCAATTGCTCCACGAGTTTGGGAGAGATGGCCATGGCGCCGATAAGGTCGCCCGATACGGAAAGATTCTTCACCATGCCGACATCGATTCTATCAGTAGGGAAATTGAATTTAGCCGGTTGACCCTTTGAATTGAGCACCGAGAGGCCGGCGGTGAACTTGCCGGTTTCAAAATTGGCTTGGAACGCGATATCCTGTCCGTCGGAGAAGAGGCCGGCTAAAGCGAGGCCTGCCATTGCTTTTTCCTGGAACGACATATCGGAGGCATTATAGAGGGATGAGAGGTTGGCCCAGCCGGCGATGTCGGTTTCAAAAGAGGAGAGATGGTCGGCATAGCTGTTGGAGAGATAAGATAGTTTATCGTCGAGCGCAAGGAATCGAGAGATTTGGTCGGCATCGACATCATTTCGTGTCTTGGAATTAAGGATCCAGAATTGATTCCCTTTGAGAGCTACATTAGAGAGGGTGGAGATTCCGTTTTGTTCGGCAAAGGTTTCTCCATATTCCTCTGCAATGAAAGACTTAAACTTATCGGGGTCGGCAAGGAAGCCTGTGAAATACAGGTCGGTTCCTTCAAGGAAAATCACAGCTACGGTTGGGTCGATGCCCGAGTCGCCATTAAGGATTCGGCTAATGAGTTTCTTCTCTTTAGGGGAAGAGGCATTGCTGTTGATAAGCGATTTGATTTCATTACCCGGCACAATCTTGGAGCCGTCGATTTTGGAGCCTGATTTCTCCACAAGGCTTTTCACATTGACAGCAATCACAGAAGAAGCATCGGCAGGGACTGTGACAAGAAGCTCGCTGACATCAGCTTTATCTCCCGAGCAGGAGGTGACCAGAGAAGATAGAATGAGCGCCGTTACAGCGAAAAATGCTGTGAAGTGGCGGAATGAAAAGAGATTATTTTTCATAAGTTGAGCTATATTATTAAAATAAACTTTACTCCCGAGAGAAAGAAATAAGATAAAATCGGGAGATAAAAAGGCTAATTGGGGGTAAAATTAATTAAAATATTTGGAATGGAAAGTTAAAATAACTATTTTCGCGAAATAATAGTCGATTATCCCCCGTCTCCTTGCGGAATTGAGGCAACGAGATTGGATAAAAATAAAGGAAAAGAAAAAATCTAACTAAATATTATGCAGATTTCAGACAGAATCAAGAATCTTGCGGTGTCGGCCACATTGGCAATGTCGCAGAAGAGCGGAGAATTGAAAGCCGCCGGAATAGATGTAATCAACATGTCGGTTGGCGAGCCGGATTTCGACACTCCCGATTTCATCAAGGAGGCAGCAAAGAAGGCGATAGATGATAATTATTCGCGCTATACGGCAGTGGCAGGTTATCAGTCGCTCCGCGAGGCTATTTGCGCCAAACTGAAACGTGAGAACAATATGGATTTCACTCCGGCTGAGATTGTGGTGGGAAACGGTGCGAAGCAGGAGCTTACCAACGCCATTCTTGCCACCATCAATCCCGGCGATGAGGTGATTATTCCCGTTCCGGCATGGGTGAGCTATGTTGAGATGGTGAAGCTTGCCGAGGGAAAGGTTGTCACGGTTCATGCCGGTGTGGATCAGGATTTCAAGATCACACCCGAGCAACTCGAAGCGGCCATCACCGACAAGACAAGGATGATAATGCTCAATTCTCCCTCCAACCCTACGGGAAGCATCTATAGCTACGATGAATTGAAGGGGTTGGCAGAGGTGTTGGCGAAATATCCCGATATCTTGATTCTTTCCGATGAGATATATGAGCATATCAACTTCGTTGGTAAGGAGTCGGTTCATTCTCTTTATGAGTTTGAGAGCGTGCGCGACCGCGTGATGATAGTGAATGGTGTTTCCAAGGCTTATGCCATGACCGGTTGGCGCATCGGATATATAGCGGCTCCTCTTCCAATTGCGAAGGCCATCAGTAAGCTTCAGGGACAATACACATCGGGAGCTTCTTCGATTGCGCAGAAGGCAGCCGAGGCAGCCTACGAAGGGCCACAGCAATGTGTGGAGGATATGCGAGTGGCATTTGAGCGCCGCCGCGATCTGATAGTGTCGCTGGCAAAAGAGATTCCGGGCTGGATTGTGAATGAGCCGCAGGGTGCGTTCTATCTTTTCCCGGAGGTGAGCTATTATATAGGAAAGAAGGCAGGGGATAAGGTAATTGAGAGTTCGGCAGATTACGTGATGTATCTGTTGGAGGAGGCTCATGTGGCCACTGTAGATGGAGGCGCATTCTGCGCGCCGGGCTATCTGCGACTCAGTTATGCTACTTCAGATGATAACATTCGGGAGGCTATGACTCGTATCCGGGAAGCATCTCTTCGTCTTGACGCGTGATAAGGCAGCGTCTGCGGCCTCTTTCGGAGGATTCGGAGTCGGTCACATACGAAGGTATGCTCCCTCCTCCTCACCTCCGAAAGAGCCCACATCCACTACCTTCTGACGCGCCAAGGAGAATACCTGAAGATAACTGCCTTACTAAGATACGATTAAAAATAACGAAAAAAAGGAATCCGGTCGGATTCCTTTTTTCGTATGCGTTTCAGATGTTGTAATAGTTAGTGAGTGGGCGAAGATGGATTCGAACCACCGAAGGTATAATCCAGTACTTTTACAGTCTGCCCCATTTGGCCACTCTGGTATTCGCCCTTGTTTTACT
>CAZXGU010000162.1:0-6170 GCA_964640375.1 uncultured Sangeribacter sp.
TCCGCACAATTTCCGCACAATTTCCGCACTCCGATTCCACTGATATAACCGTTATCGCTTATTCATCCAAGGAGTGAATCCTACGGAATTTAGCCCGGTCTTTGGGAAATTCTCCTTCACGACGTGAATAGAAATGAGGGGCAACAAGGTCAATCTCTGCATCATGGAAGTTATCTTGAATATGCTCCAACAAGGCTGACATTATGTCGGGCATCAAGTCGGCATCCTTGATATAGGCATTGATCTGATAACACATGTAATTATCATTCAATTCCAGCTCCAATACGAATGGCTTTGGTTTATCCATCACTCCTTCTGTCTGCAATGCCGACTTTATCAGCAATTCATGAACCCGACGCCAAGGCACATCATATCCCATGGTCATGACCGTATGAATAATCAAACCATATCTGCGCGCCGACGCACTATAATTAACCGTATCCGCCGACATGATGAAAGAATTCGGGATAGTCACTATCTCATTCTTTATCGTTTTCATTCGGGTGATAAAGGGTGTCTTTTCTACTACAGTGCCAATCGTGTCTTTCACCTTGATGAAATCACCCGGCTTGAACGGCCGCATATAGGTGATCACAAAACCCGCTATAAAATTAGAGATAACGGTGCTCGAACCCAACGACACTATCAAACCGACAAAAACCGATATGCCCTGAAACACCCCCGACTTCGCCCCGGGAAGATATGGATAGATCATGGCTATCATAAAGGCATACAGAAGAAAGCGAACGATATTGAACGTTGGCTGCGCCCACTCGGGATAGAAACCGGAGATCTTCAATTTCTCTGTCTCTATCTCATGCGAAAGATAGCGGAATCCATTCACAAGGTATCTGATGCAATACCATATCACAACTATTATGAAGAGGTTCGGGATGTAATTCACCACCGATTTCACCACCATCTTCACCGGGTCTAAAATATAGTAAATGATGCGCATCGCCAGATTCTCCGTCTGGGGGAAGATGGAGAATAGGATTGGAACTGTGAAGATGAGCACCAATAGCAAGAGGAACCATCTCACTACATTACTGGCAAATATCATTACCCGACATAGGCGGTGAGTGTTAAGCAGTTCGTAATCTCGCACCACCACCGCCTTCATCTTCTGCTGCTTAAACCGGACGATGCGACGCCGCAACCGCTTGAAAAGCCGATTGATAATCTTAAAAATGAGACATTGGATTGCTATTACTAAGACAAAAAGGGCGGCTCGACGCACAATCTGCCAAAAACTATTCTCATTCTGCAAGAAGGTGATCTTGGCTGCCAGGATTCTCCCGTAGGCCCCGGCTAATTCTTCGCGCTCCTCTCCTGCCCAAAGAGCATCCTGCTCGGTGACGGTCATCAAGACCTTATCACCATACATGATGTCGATATAATTCTCATTGGCAAAGAGATGCACTGAATCGCGACGCAACCGACGGTTTTTCCCTATCTTCTCGATAGTCTCTGCAATCCTCTCCGCACGATCAAGAGCCGACCGACCACCCATAGAAGCATAGAGCTTGAACAGCGTGTCCTGGGCCACTATCACCGGCACTCCGGGAGTGATGCTTCTCAATGAATCGATCTGTCTTATCTGCTCAACCCTTTTTAAGGAATCGGCAATATAATTTTTATTCAGCTCCGTGTTTAAGGTCATCTCCTTCATGCGCATCTCCTGAAGCTGAAGAGTCATTTCATGCAACTTTATCGAATCGCGTTTTATTCGCTCCTCCATCGTGACCTGCTTGCCGCTTAATGAATCCTCTTCCTCTCCATCGAAGGCAGCAGATAGAAATTCCCCCGCCTTCTGCATAAACTGGGATTGAGCCGAGGGCGCATAACAAAAACTTAGGATTAATATAACGAGAAAGTAAATCCGTCGCATTTCTAAATCTTTTCCTTATTCCTCCTCTATCTTTTCAAATAAGCTCCAGCCATGAGCCTTGCTATAAGCATCGCTCCTACCGACGGGAACCATCAATCTTACCGTATTGTATTTCAAAGTTTCATCGGGTTCGAACAAGAAGCTGTTACACTCAAATTTCGGCACCACCGGGCTCAACTCATAAATCGTTTCCAACCTGTCACATCCGCTCAGAATCAATTCTCCCAACATCGCCCCATTGCGCGGAAATGTAATGCACTTCAGATTCCGGCAATCGGAAAAGGCATACGACTCAAGTTCGGTCACACTCGACGGCACTGCCACCTCTTCCAAACTCTCGCATCCCGAAAACACATTCATCCCGATATTTTTCAGGTTCGAAGGTAAGGAAATGGATTCCAAACAGCGACAGAAACCGAAACATCCCCTCTCTATTGCAGTCAGCCCAGCCGGAAAGCTTACTCTCTTCAGATTTACACACCAATAAAAGAGAAACTTCGGCAACCGCTTCACACTTGCCGGTATGACTACCTCCTCTAAAGAACTACACTCCCGGAAGGAACCCTCTCCAAAAGAGCGCAAAGATTCAGGCAATTCAATCTTTTTAAGATTCTCACAGCCAATAAAGGCATAATCCCCAATGGAGCTCAGGGAGGAAGGCGTTTCAAACCTCACCTCCGCAATATCCTGCCGGTCGCGGAAAGCGTAATTAGGAATATGGGTAACATTCCCCTTTATTATAAGCACCGAATCTTTCATCTCCATTTCACCATCGTTTCCTTCTGCTCTTAAAGAAAGAGCAGAAAAGAAGGAAAAAATCAAAACAAGAGAAAATAAGATTTTCCCAATCTTCTCATCCAATAAAAAATATGTTCTCATCTCCATCACCTATAATGCCTACTTCGCCCATAATTTCTATCTCGCATATCCCCTACAAAACCTCTGGCTGAAATTCAGGCGGAAGGATGGTGCGCGGATCCACGCTATCCACCTTCGTTATTATCACATTCTCATCGCCACGCCATGGGAGCCATCCTTTATAAACCTTATATTCCACTCTCACAGGCCGATTCGCATATTGCATTCGGCGCAATTGAGTGGCCATCTCCTCGTTGGAAAGGGAAAACTTGAAATCCTTCCTATACACTCGAGTCGTGTCTTTTAGTTCTTTATAGGGAAGCATCACGCCCTCAAATGTCTGGAACACACTTCCACGGCTCTCGATGCTCTCCACATAGCCACACATTGAAGCATCCGTGACGTAGGGCGAGAAATAACGCAAAAAGAGTGCTACCAAAAAACCAATCAAAACTGCCGAAACACCTATCACTGCCCAGAAGCGCCAATTGCGTTTACGGGGTTTCAAATGTTCCCACTCCGATTCGGGCTGATCCCAATATTCCGGATCATCGGGATGATAAACAGGTCCCTTCGGCTCCTTAGGCTTAACGGGTTTATCCGGTATATCGGGGCCATCGAAATAATCATTGCTTGTATTATCTTCTTCGTAAAATTTCATATTTCATTATTATATTTCTTAAACCCAACGAAGGGATTATATTTCTTAAAACCAACGAAGGGTTAAATCATAATTAAAATTATCTGGCCTGGGGTGAAGATTGAAGATCAATCTCCATCCTGCGGAGCCAGTTTGTCTCCGGGTGAAAATCAGCCTTCCCTCTTCTCTCTCGAAATATAGACCATAGTGAATATTCCCAATATAATCAGCATCACTGTCTGAGCCGACCATACCAACATCGAGAAGGCTGTGCCTTGAGCTTCTGTCACTCCATAAACTGCCAATCCGAACATCACTGCTATATTCCATGGTCCCAAGCCGCCGTTGCTCGGTATAGCCATCCCTATAGAGCTTAATACAAATGCCACAAGGCAGGGCACCAATCCAAAGGCAAGCGCCGATTCCGAGCAAAGTTCCTTCGTGAAACTGAAGGCAAAGAATGCCACATAGAGTTGCAGGTAATAGCATCCCCAGATAGCGAATGTGAGCAGCAGGAATTTCCATTTCCCTTTCATATTCCAAAGGGCCGCAAATCCCGCCCAAAGTTCCTTTATCCAGGAGCGTAACTTTTTAATTATCGAAAGATTATCTCCATAGCGGAACAATCCCCATAGCGCGAGAGCCATCACGCCGCAGGCTGTCCAGAACCACCAGCTCGACAGAATATCAACCACGCCGCGTCCCACCGGATACTTCACCAGGAACGCCTCTATGGCCGGAGTGGCAACCACAAAAGTGAGCACGGTCAGCAACAACACCATCAGCGTGTCGCACACACGGTCGCCCACCATCGAGCCTAAAACCGTGGTGAAAGGCGCTCGCTCACGTCGCGAGATATAGGTGCATCGCCAAACCTCCCCCAACCTTGGGAAAACAAGATTGAGAGCATAGCAGCCGAATATGGAGCAACAAAGCGACATCATCGGAGCTTCCACTCCCAAACTGCGAAGCTGGATCCGCCATCTCGCGGCCCTGAACACATGCGAAAAGATGCTCAGGCCCATTGCAAGCAGTATCCACCAATAGTCCACACCATGGCTCAACAGCGTCATCATGTCTGCAAAGTTCACCTTGCTGAACATGTACCACACCAACATCACTGTCAGCAACAACGGAAGTCCCCAGCGTAACAGTTTACCTTTCATAATATAAATTCCACCTCCTTAAAGGCATATCTTTTTATTGTTCCATCCTCTTTCTTCCTCACAATAAGAAATCCTTCCGGCTCCACATCCTTAATGTTGCCTAAGAATTGCTCGGAATCTTTCACATCCCGGAAAAGATAGTTTTCGCCGTCGCCTCGCCACAGCAGCTGTAAAAATTCTCTGTGAAGAGCGCCTCGACCATCCGGAGTTGACGCCAAAGCGAGCTTCCCCTCTATCTCTTCCACCACTCTTCCCAATTCATCTTCAAGCCGATACCTTTCTCCGGAGAGTTGAATCACTGATACAGGGTTTGGGGCGTCGCTGTGGAAAGCACCTTGATTCACGTTGATTCCCACTCCCAACACACTGCGCTCGATTGCCGTGCCTAAAAGGGAATGTTCAATCAGAATGCCGCATATCTTACGGTTCCCCACATAGATATCATTGGGCCACTTCACCTTTGCCTCGATTCCGCGACCACGCAGATAGCTTACCACCCCCAATGCCGTCGCTTCACTTATGGCAAACTGTTCAGAGGGCTTCACCCCCTCCGGGTGCCACACGATAGAGAAGGTGAGATTCTCGCCGGGCGCGGCTTCCCAATAATTACCTCGCTGGCCGCGTCCCGCTGTCTGGGCAAGAGCACGAACCGCAACAGGAGCCGTCAGTTCCGAAGCATGTTCGCGACACCAAGTATTGGTCGAAGCGGTTGATTCAAGAATTATATATTTCATCCCTTCCCTCATTGCAGAAATCACTGATTATATTACATCGGCATGAATGGTCCGGCTCCCTTTTTCATCCACATCTATATAGACATCGAGAAGATCATCCGGCAGAAAATCCTCCACATTCTCAGGCCATTCCATCAAGCAGAGCGCCCCGGAATCGAAATAATCGTCGAGTCCCAAATCGAGAGTCTCCTCAGGAGTTTCTATCCTATAGAAATCAAAATGGAATATGCGCTTGTCGTCGCGGTCGCGATATTCATTCACGATGCTGAATGTGGGGCTGGTGGTTTCATCCTCCACTCCCATTGCCCTACAAAGGGCTGAAATGAATGTTGTTTTCCCTGCTCCCATGGAGGCATGGAAGGCTATATGCCGTCGATCGCCTATGACACGCAGAAATTCACGTGCCCCAGCGTCGATTTGTTCTATATTTTCTATCTCTATTTTCATATTAATTTGCAAATTTACTTAATTCCCTTTAATATCGGAGAATCAATCCTAATTTTTTGTTATATTTGCAATTATTTTCTCCTCCAACCCTTCTCTCCTCCATCTCATTATTTAATGGCTTATTAACATTATAACCTTAGAACTTTATTAACTTAAAACATATAAACACAATATAGTCATGGGAAAAGTATTAATCATCGGCGCAGGTGGTGTCGGCACAGTCGTGGCCCACAAATGCGCTCAGAACCCCGAAGTTTTCAGTGAGATAGTGCTCGCGTCGCGCACAAAATCAAAATGCGACCGTATTGCTGCTGAAATCGGCGCAAAAAATATTGTCACCGATCAGGTGGACGCCGACTCCGTGGAGCAACTCGTGGAGCTCTTCAACCGTCACCGTCCCGATATCTGTATCAATGTGGCGCTCCCCTATCAGG
>CAZXGU010000163.1:0-6161 GCA_964640375.1 uncultured Sangeribacter sp.
AAAATTTTTCAACGTAAAGTTGTTTAAACATCTTCTGTAACAAGTTTATTTGGCGTTGAAAGACGATGAAAAGACTATGTGTTATTAGTATTCAAGTCCATCACTATTTGATCATTTACCTGTAATTGCTGTTCACAATCGACTATTTCGTGAACAGTAAACCTATTTTACTGTTCACGATATAGGCTTTTGTGAACAGCAAGTGGAATTTGCTGTTCAATTTTACCGTGAGACTGACTCAATCGGCATTACCGAATCATCATTGGTGGAGTCAGATACATTCATAAAAAGGTTCATTAAGGGGATATTCATGTAATAGTATGCTTTGCCTAACTTCACCCTATCAACTAGTCCAATTTCTAACACAGAGTTCAAGTAACGGTTGGCTGTCACACGGCTTACCATTAATTCCTTCTCTAAAAACTCGACTTTAGTGTAAGGATGGAAGAATAGATTGTTCAGCAACTCGTGGCGATACTGTTTTCCAAACTTAGGTCTGAGAACGGCTTTAAAATCAGCCATCAACCTTGAAATGCCCTTCACCAATCGAGTTGTCTCAATTGCAGTTTCCTCAATCCCTTTTAGCATGAATAGAATCCAGGCTTCCCATTCAGTTGCATTATCCTCGTTTTTATCACGAATAGCTTGAATGAGCCTATAATATTCCCCCTTATTGTGGGTAATGTATCGACTTAGATACAAAATAGGCAGATCAAGACGCCCCGTCAGAACGAGATAAAGCACACAGATGATTCTTCCAGTACGGCCATTGCCATCATAAAAAGGATGAATGCTTTCAAACTGATGATGAATAATCGCCAATTTAATGAGGGGATCAAGTTCAGAAACTCTATCGTCATTGATAAAGATTTCAAGATTATCCATTAAATTGAGAATGGTCTGCTTATCCTGAGGTGGGGTATATACCGTTTTTCCATCAGAGCGTTTCAAAGATGTGCCGGGCACACTTCTGAAGCCAGCAGAATTGTTTTCAAGCCTCTTCTGGATTTCCTTTATTACAGATGATGTCAGCACACCTTTATCTTTTACGAGATGAAAGCCATGTTGCAGGGCCTCTCTGTAATTCAGCACCTCTTTAGTAGCAGCATTTATCGCATATTCAGAAAGAGAGGCGGCAGCTCCTTGGTAGAGATCATCTTGTGTGGTCACAATATTTTCCACTTCCGAACTATCCTTTGCTTCCTGCAAAGTCAGTGTGCTGACAAGAATATTCTCATTCGGGATTGTCAAGGCAACTCCTTTCAATTCAGCCAATGCACGGTTTGCATTATTGAGTTGTTTCAACACCGCTTTCGTCTCCAAATCAAATGGAAGTGGTAATTTAGGTATATTATATTGTGTCATAAAAGCCGTTTTATTATCGAATTCGGAGATTTTAATTCTGAAGTATATGGAATATTCAGGATACATGGCTCCTTTATTCTTTTCTATTTCCCATTTTTTCTTTAGCTTCTTTTAAGTCAATTCGCGCTTTCTTTCCATGTTTTTCAAGAAGATAGAGCAAATGGCCTCCATTAAGAAGAGTAATGGGTTTTCCAGTTGCAAACTTATATGCATCCGGTCCGTAATCTGATGTAGTGATTAGAATCCCTTTATTAGCACCTTCATTTATAATTGTGCCATACAGGTCTCTAACAGCAGCTACTCCAACGGTATTGGTATATCGTTTTGCTTGAACCACAATCTTCCCTCCCCTAATGGGATCAGGGTCAAATATAATGGCATCCACACCTCCATCCCGACTTGCTTGAGTAACGTTCACTTCTCCACCGGAGTCTTTAAATTCCCATTCGAGTATTTGCCGAACCAAATGCTCAAAATCTTCCCAATCCATTTCCGCAAGATTTGTACCCGACGTATAATCCACGACTTTATTAGGTACCACTCTCTTATCTTTGCTGATAGATATTATGGGCTGAATTGGCGTTGCGGTATAAATTTTAGAAGCAAATACACCCTTAAGATACCTCAAACATTCCTTCGGTTGAACATGGCTAAGATTTAGGGAAAAGAAACTATGCCTAAATTCCTGATTATTGTACTCGTATAAGGAGTTCAGCAATACGCCACGACCGTCTGAGAGGTCCAATACCGCGCAATAATTACCATTAATGAAGCATCGTTTAAATGAATTATTAATTTCTGTCAGCATTTTCTAATGTAATGATAAATGTTCTGTCCTATTCCTATATGCTCATCAGTATACAAACTTTAGATGTCGAGCCAAACCCTATGTTTATCTTTTCTATGTGTAAAAATGTTGACACCCAATATGGGTAAAGACACAGAATCAGTATAGAATACTTCAATCCGTTAAGCCTCTCCAATTCTGGTTTACTCTTCCACTATCGATCACCACTTTTACCTCAAGTATGTTATAAATCAAAAGAATAATCTTTTAACGCAAAGTTAAATAATATGGATAAAATACCCAAATAATTCAACATACTATGTTTTAAGTCTTAAATACTCCATGAACTTGGAGGATTTGGAGGAAAACTTAAAAAGGGATAACGAACGGGATAGTTTGAGTTTCAATTTTAAGGTTATTTTGAGACCTTAATGTCCAGTACTATGCTCTCTGCCTGTAGTTAGACAAAAAATATCAGCGTGATTACCTGTCTCGATCATCAACAGAGTCAGTTCTGTATCATTCTGCTCTCATACCAATAGCCCATCCGGCTCGATATGACACTCCCACGCTCCGTTAATTTTTCAAGATAACTTATGAGGACAAATTAGACTACCAATCATGAGGAGGATAAAGGCACTACGAACTACATTTCTTTAGTTTAGCATGTATTTCATAAGGAGTCCCTTTTGAAAATACATCCGGAAGCATTTGAGCCATATAGATAAGTTTTTCATTCATCGTCTCAAAACTCTTCCCTCTTCTCTGACAATAATCCTCAATCATAGTGGCGGCAGATTCAAATACTGCTATCTCATCCTCCCCAAGCACCATTAGATTATCACCATATTCCGTTACGAGTTTATTATTTGCCTTTGGATCATCAGGAAGTAGAGCATATACTCTACGCCTAGTCAGAGATGAGCGCTCCTCTTCCGACATTCCATTATTCATAGCAGTATATTGCTCATGTGTCAATTCCTTAAAATCTGATCTTTGAGGGATGTAACAAAGATTAAATATCAACCGCATAGCAGGACCAGCCTGAAAAAGTAAAAATAGCAAATCCATGTTAACAATATTGTGTTTCTTTACCTGCGAATTTAACGATATTTATCTGTTTCCCAAAATAATTCTTCAATTGGATAGGATTGGCGTGGTTAAGCCACTCGGTGAGACCCTTATTCCACCAGCCCAATATACTCTCCATACCCTTCTTTCTCCATATCTTCGAGGGGGATGAACCTGAGTGAAGCTGAGTTGATGCAATATCGCCGGCCGCCCTCCGATGCAGGGCCGTCAGGAAAGACATGACCCAAATGCGCACCGCTTGATGCGGAACGAACTTCGGTGCGAACGCGTCCAAAGGATGTATCCGTATGTTCGGAGACCAATCCCTCACCTAAAGGACGTGTAAATGCGGGCCAGCCGCAGCCGGAATTATATTTATTGGCTGATACGAACAATGGAGTGCCATCTGTGATATCCAAATAGATCCCCTTTCGGAACTCATGTTCATACTCATTGAGGAATGGCCGCTCGGTGGCTCCATTCTGAGTCACTTCCCATTGCAAGGGCGTGAGACGCGCTTTCAGGTCCTCCTTATCGCTTCTTTTCGGTTTCCGATTTCTAACCTCCTCGAAAAGGGCTGGATTGATGTGGCAATATCCACCGGGATTTTTATACAGATACTCCTGATGATAGAGTTCGGCAGGATAGAAATTTACCAGAGGTCCAGCCTCCACCACCACCGGCTCCGTGTGGCGTCGTTGCACCGCAGCCACATAAGCCTCTATGATTTCCAAATCGGCAGCATCGATGTAATAAATGCCGGTACGGTATTGCGTTCCAAGGTCGTTGCCTTGTCGATTGAGAGTAGTAGGGTCTATGCTGCGGAAATAGATTGAAAGAAGCTCCGTAAGACTCACCTCTGTGTCATCATACACTACTTCCACTGTCTCTGCAGCTCCGGTTCTACCCGTGCACACCTCCTCATAGGTGGGATAAGCCACTCGACTGTTCGCATATCCCGCTTCCGTCTTCTCAACTCCCTTCACCAATGAAAACAGATGATCTGTTCCCCAAAAACACCCTCCGGCCAAATATATCTTCTTAATCATAACTATATGAGTGGTTTATTCTATTCTCGATTGAAAGTCTTTTTATTACTCGCTAAACGCATTCGAAAGCCAATTGGTTCGGCCCGCGGCGGGAGAGGGCTTCCTTTGCAACAGATGAATTGCAAAAAATTCCCCCTATTAAACAGATACCTCTCACACCTGAAAGGTAAATTAATCTGTATGAGAAGCTTACTAAAGGCCCAAGCCTTTATTATTAGCGTTTCCACTCTTTTACATAGGATAAGTGTTGCAATAATTTTAGTTGACGCATCAACCATTTCCCTGGATTTGATGTTTATATTGCAAAGACAAATTACACACAAACACTATGATAGACAATAAGGGTAAGGCTTTTATGCCTCTTGAGATAAAAGGGAAGAGAGCAAAGAATCGTTTCATCCGTAGCGCAGTTAACGACCATCTTGGAAATCTGGATGGAAGTGTGAGCGATGCAGAAATCGAAATGTATGACACACTTGGACGTGGGGAAATAGGGGTGGTGATTACCGGGCACATGAGCGTTAGTCCTTCGCTTGATTACAGAGCGGATATCGCACAGCTTTCAATTGGTGATGAAGATAAAATCGAGGGATTAAAACGTATCGCAGATAAAATCCATGAATATGAATCATTGGCAATTGCTCAAATATCTTTAGCAGGACCGAAAGGGTTGACACCTTTTGACTACAATGAGCTTTCTACTGAGCAGATGGAAGAGATTCGTGATTGGTTTATCAAGGCGGCCATTCGGGCTAAAAAAGCGGGGTTTGATGGGGTGCAGATTCATATTGCCCATTGGTATTTTCTGCAGGCCGTCTGCACCACCGACCTCAATCACCGTGGAGACCAATATGGAGGTTCTCCGGAGAATCAGATACGATTACCTCGCGAGATTGTAGAAGGGATAGTGGTAGCCTGCGGAAAAGACTTCATAATAATGGCAAAAATGAATGCTCATAACACCTTGGATGGAGTGGACGATTATGAAATACTAATTGATTACGTCAGAGAATTGGTTGGAGCAGGTTTAGACTTGGTAGAGGTGAGTGGAAGAGATTTCACTCAGAAGGGTCGGAAAGATCAGTTATATTATCTTGATGCGGTTAGAGAACTACGGAAAAAATTCCCTAATTTACTTCTCTCGCCCGTGGGTGGTATCTATACTAAGGAGGCAATCGAGGAGGCGCTGACGATATCCGATTTTGTATCGTTAGGGCGAACGTTGCTTACTCAACCCGATTTCATTATCCAGCTCAAAAACGGCAGCATTGATCATTCCCGCTGTTTACATTGTAACAAATGCTTTGAGATTTTCTCCACAAAATATGAGAGATGCGTTTTCGGGCCGATAAACCCGAAGTTGGTTGAAACTTTCAGCAAGCAATAACTTCACATCGTACTTCTATAAATGCAGTTTTAAGTATAAATGCAATTTTAAGATATAATCCGCTTAACCGGTATCATTCAGTTCAACTACATCTCTTACCTTAAAAAAGCAAATTTGATTATGCAGATATCATAATATCTATTAAATACTCATATAACCTCATTTTATTGAAATAAGCACTTTCAATCTTACAGGGTTTGAATAATCTATAAAAACAAAAGTATAACTTTAATAACTCAACAATTGTAATATCAAACAAAAAATTTTAATCTTGTTTTTGCAAAAATTACATTTTTAAGAATATTTTCGTAAATTTGCAGTCAAAATATGTGTATTATGTCAACTTTAACACAATTGCTGGAGGAGCAAATTATGAAAAGAATGGTATCTGATAATCCATGGTGGACTTCAGACAGCATTCCTGAATATTATTCTTGTATGCCACACCGAGCATATTTGGAAGATTTTTATAATGAAGTTG
This sequence comes from uncultured Sangeribacter sp., assembly GCA_964640375.1. GTDB lineage: Bacteria > Bacteroidota > Bacteroidia > Bacteroidales > Muribaculaceae > Lepagella. The sequence goes on from CAZXGU010000163.1 coordinate 6,141, forward strand.
CCGATATACAAATGCGACGTG
>CAZXGU010000164.1:0-6132 GCA_964640375.1 uncultured Sangeribacter sp.
ATATTTAATTAATTTACAACAATTTATCTTTTATCCAAATCTCTTATGAAGAGATAATTAAATTACCATTGCATCATGGAGCATGAAAATCCGAATATAGAAGGTATTTTAGCTGGATTGAAAACACATGCTAATGTTCTTTCTTCTTTACTAAAAGAAGAGGATTTTCTTCGTGGTGTAGAATCATTATTAGAGAAAGCTCTTTTATCGATAAATAATGATGGGAAGATAATGATTTGTGGTAATGGAGGGTTTTCAGCAATAGCTCAGCATACTGCCTCAGAACTAATGGGAAAATTAAGGATAAAACGCAATCCGATCCCAGCTATTGCATTAGCCACAGATTTGTCTGTTCTTACCTGTATAGCTAATGATTTCGGTTTTGAGCGTATTTTTTCTCGTGAAGTGGAAGCTCTTGGAAAGGAAGGGGATTTGCTCATTGTCCTTTCAACATCAGGGAGGTCGAAAAATGTATTGCAAGCATTGTGTCAGGCAAGAGAGCAAAAGATACCGGCATTTGCATTTGTTGGAAAAGGCTGCGGTTCGCTTTGCTGTGAACTCGGATCTAATGTTATTGAACTTCCGGTATCCGAACCGGAAATGATTCAGGATCTAACGATGATAATTTTACATCTCCTATGTGCAGAAATTGAAAAAAAATTTATCAATAAAAACAAGGAGAGTAATAGGCGTTTTTGGAAAAACATAATAGAAGAAGCCAAAACAATCAATTCTCAAATTCTAATTCTTGATAGAGACGGGGTTGTGAATCATCTCCTTCCTAATGATTATGTTTTAAACCCTAAAGACTTGAAGATGAATGAGGATTTTCTTTTCTATTGCAGGGCTTTGAAAGATACGTTTAAATATATCTTCGTTGTTACTAATCAAACATGCTTGGGAAAGGGGAAAGCAACGTGGGGAGAGGTGGATAAAATAAACTCCATTATTCTAAACAAGGTGGAAGAAGCGGGAGGAAAAATAGATAAGTTCTTTATCTCTCCAGATGCCAATCCCTCTTCACCACTTAGAAAGCCAAACATAGGGATGAAGAAACTTATCTTAGAAGAATTTCCTGAGCTTGACTTAAAGAACGCATTGGTTGTGGGCGATTCCTTTTCTGATGAAATATTTTCAAACAGATTGGGAGCACACTATTTCAATTTAAAGAATATCTAATGAAAAAAGTAGGCGGTAGAATATTGGTTATCGGAGATGTGATGTTAGACACCTACGTCTATGGAGAAGTCAACCGACTTTCTCCTGAAGCGCCATGTCCGATATTAGACTGCTGCCGCTCTGCAGTATATAAATTAGGAGGAGCAGCTAATGTAGCTTCCCAAGTTTCACAATCCGGTTTTGAAGTCTCTTTATGGGGGTCGATTGGGAAAGATAACAACGCAGATTTGATTAAGCAACTCCTCCATGATTTTAATATCAAACACTTCTTGATTGAATCTGAAAACACCTCAACAACTGTAAAAACAAGATTTTTAGATAGTCGGAAAAGACAACTTCTAAGGGTTGATACTGATTCATCTTTTATTCCCTCATCTGAGGAAGTAGATTTGATGGTTGAGAAATTGAAATCAGAGCAATATGATTTAGTTATAATCTCCGACTATTCCAAGGGATTTGTCAGCAGTGAGTTAGCCTCTAAACTCCTCGCTGAAGCCAATCGTTTAGAAATCTCTACAATTGTTGATATAAAAAAGGGAGCAAAGGAAAAATTTTTTGGTGCTACTGTTTTGAAGGGAAATCGAAAAGAGTTTGTATCTCTATTTAGAAGTTTAGAATTGGATCCTTCAGACAGTATTAAAATTAATCTAAAACGAGTTGGAGAAATTTTAAATATTAAGGAAGTGATAATGACCTCGGGAGAAGAGGGAATTTATGGTTTCTCTGCAGAAGAAGGGTTTGTTAAAAGTGAAACTAAAGAGATAAGCGTATCTGACGTTACAGGCGCTGGCGACATTGTAACATCATTCTTGGCAATGTTAATGCTCGACACCTCTATCACCTTTCATCATAGAATCGCATATTCCAATAAAGCTGCTCAAAAAAAGATAACTCAATATGGAACAGGAACAGTTTTTTTGGAAGATGTAATAAGTAGGAATAAGGTAACTACAACTTCCTTTATCAAGAGTGCCTTACGTGATAAAAGGATAGTTTTTACCAATGGCTGTTTCGATATTTTTCATTCCGGGCACGCGTCTCTCCTTAATAGCGCAAAAGAATTGGGCGATCTCCTTATTGTCGGGTTAAACTCAGACGATTCCATTAGAAGATTAAAAGGAGAAAAGCGTCCTATAAATTCTTTTGAAAATAGAGCGGATGTTCTTTCTTCACTTTCAGCTGTAGATTATATCGTTGAATTTGATGAAGACACTCCATTAAGGCTTATACATGAGCTTAACCCTTCTACATTGGTTAAGGGGGGAGATTATTCGGAAGAGAATGTTATAGGGGCTGAATATGTAAAAGGAAATGGAGGCAAAGTAATAATCCTCCCTCTCATTCCGAATATTTCCTCTTCAAATATTTTAAAAACTATAGGCTATGAGTAAGAAGATTGTAATAACAGGAGCTGCCGGCTTTATAGGATCCAATCTTCTTGCCGAATTGGAAGAGAGAGGGTATGAAGAGATTGTTGCTGTTGATTGGTTGGGCAATGAGGAGAAATGGAGAAACATAGCCAAAAGATGTTTTTCATTCTATCTCCCTCCGGAAAAACTGATAGACTATATAAGGGAAAATGAAGAAACGATCAAGAGCATTGTTCATTTGGGCGGCTATTCTTCGACTTTAGAGAGAGATGGTGATGCCGTGCTTCGCACAAACTATAATCTTTCGTTAGAATTATTTGATTTTTGTGTCACAAGAAATATTTCATTCATCTACGCTTCCTCTGCCGCAACCTATGGTGCAGGAGAAAACGGATTCAAGGATTACGATGATTTTGAAAACATTTCAAAGCTTCGGCCATTGAATCTATATGGATGGTCAAAAAAGCAAGTGGACCTTTATATATCTAAAAAAGGTGGTTTTAAAAGAAAGGATAGCCAGGTTGTCGGTTTGCGATTCTTTAATGTTTATGGGCCAAATGAATATCATAAAGGCAATCAGAGAAGCGTGATAGAACCTTTTGAGAACCAGCTTTTGAGCGAAGGAACGATTAAGCTCTTCAAATCATTTAGGGAAGAGATTGAAGATGGGAACCAGGCAAGAGATTTTATATATGTTTCTGATTGTGTTGATGTGATAATATGGTTTTTGGAGCATGAAAGTGTGTCGGGTCTTTTCAATGTGGGAACCGGGAATCCTTCCACCTATAATGAGGTGGCAAAGCATATCTCTGAGGCAGTGGGAAAGCCAGGTGTAATAGAATATATTGAAATGCCAGAACGTCTTAAAAGCCAATATCAGAATTATACTCGTGCCGATATAAGCAAATTAAGAAACGTAGGATATGCCAAAGAGATGATCCCGATAAAGGGTGGAATAAGAGATTATATAGCAAATTATTTAATGCAAAAAGATAAATATAGATAACAATGAGTCGCATCATATTTAATGTAGCCGCAAAATGCGATAAGGCAGGAAGAAGTCAGAATCAGGACAATTTCTGGGTCTGTCCGGATCTTGACAATCCATCTGCAATTAGTTCTTTGGGGCGTGATCAAGACATTGAACTGTCTCGAAAGGGAGCTTTGCTCGCAGTGGCTGATGGAATGGGAGGGATGAAGTCGGGCGAAAAGGCTTCTGAATTTATCATTGAAGGATTAAAAAGAAAATTTTCTAACATTCCGGAGGAGATTCTGAATAATGAAGATGCTGTAAAATCATTTATAAAAGCCGCAATAATTGATGCAGACAAAGACATAAAAAAATATGCTTCCCTTCATAAAGAATCTGAGGGAATGGGAAGCACGGTTGCTCTTGTGTGGCTTTTAGGCGAAAAGGCCTATTGCGGGTGGTGTGGCGACAGTAGAATCTATTGTTACAACCCTCAGAACTCATTGGTGAGGCTATCTCATGACCATTCCTACGTGCAATCATTAGTTGATGAGGGGAAGATTACAGAGGAAGAGGCTTTCGAGCATCCGGATGGAAATATCATCACTCGGTCATTAGGTGATAGCGGAGAAGATGCTAATCCTGAAATAAAGGTCTATCCAATTCATCGTCGAGATGTTTTTTTGCTATGTAGCGACGGCCTCTGCGGTTTAATCCCCGATTCAGAACTTGAAACTATCCTTGCCGACAACTGTACATCCTCGGCAGATGCCTTGAAATCCTTATGGGTAGCCGGCGAAAAAGAGGGATGGAGTGATAATGCTACTATCGAAGTGGCGTGTGTGAGTGAAGGAGGTGGTGTTCCCACAAGAAAAGGGAACGGATATGACGAGGGAAAGCCTAAGCCGGTAGTTGCAAAAACGTCCACAAAAGTGAAAGATGGCGTAGTTGAAAAGAACACATCGGTAACCTCTAACTTTAAGAAAAGATATATGGGGTTGTTTGCTTGCGTCTTGATAGCTGCTGTGGCAATTGGAGGATATATTTGGTTTACTCCGAGTTCTAAAAAAGGCGGAAAGGGAGTGTCTTCTAATCAGGAGTTTACTGTTGATGCTTCTGAATATTCCGATGAAAATGAAGGTGAAGTAGGAAACTCGGGTAGAGGGGTTGAAAGTGGTAATAATATATCCAACCCTGGCAAGCCTCAAAAGCAAAATGAGAAGCCCGGTGTCACAAATAATAAACCCTCCGAGTCTTCTCAACCCAATGGTAATAATCCTGGGCCGAAACAGGACTCTCCTCAAAATGTGTCCCCTGAGTTTTTGAGTCACTTGAATAGCACATATTCTTTGTGCTCGACTATAAGGAGTATCTTAGATACAGGCAAACGTCCCTTCAGTAATAATGCAGGACAGGCATTAAAGCGATTTCAAACTGCGGCTAAGAGGCTTAATGATAGTAAGCCTAAACCCGGATTACCAGCCGCCGAGCAAAAGAAACTAGATGAAATTCTTGGGCTGAATAATCAAATTGATAAGGTTCTCAAAAGTAGTGGGGCTCCCGAAAATCCTGCCCCACACAAAAAATTTGAGAATATACCAGACAAAGTAAATCCAGAGGGTAAACAACCATCTAAAAAAGAGGAAGAGAATACGCCCACTCAAGAACCAATAGGTGGCACCTATATTTAAAGTTATAATAGAAAATGGCAGACAATAAGTCAATACATAAATTTAAAGCCGGAGATCTCTTCCACGAAAGATATCTCTTGGAGAAACTCATTGGTGTTGGTGGGTTCGCAGATGTGTGGAAAGCCACCGACACCAAGACCAACACCGTTGTTGCCATCAAGATTTACACAAATCTTGATGAAGATGGAATCACCGGGTTGGCCGATGAATATACAAAGATGAAGGATCTAAACCATCCCAATATTCTAAAAGCTGAACATTTTGATAACTGGGGAAATATTCCTTATCTCGTAATGAAATATTGCGAGGGGGGAAGTCTGGATAAAAAGGTCGGTAAGATGACGGAAGAGGCCCTTATGGATGTCATTACCCAAATCACCAATGGTCTTGTTTATCTCCATGAACAAAAGATTGTGCATCAGGATATTAAACCTGCAAATATTCTATGCTACGATAATTTTGGAAAAAATATCTATGTTCTTAGCGATTTTGGAATCAGTTCCAAGACTAAGACTCGGCTTAGCAAGAGTGTAAATCAGAAAAATATGGGGGTGAGCATGACTGAGAGTTATGCTCCGCCGGAAAAATTCTCCCCAAAGAAAGCAGAGAGGGCTCCGGATAGAAAAGGGGATATTTTCTCTTTCGGTATCTCCATATATGAACTTGCGGCCGGGTCAATGCCATTTGATGATTTGTCAACGGGACGCGAACTTCAACACGGGAATGCAGAAGTGGATTTTTCCGAGATTGGAGACCCAAAACTCAGAAGGATTGCAGAGTTATGTATGCAACCCGACAAAGATGACCGTCCTTCAGCAGAAGGGCTTCAGAAAATGCTTCTCACCTCAGATATTGCGGAAGTTCCTCGACGCGACCCAAAGAAAGTAACGACGAGAGGGAAGAAGGAAAAAAAGAACAATAA
>CAZXGU010000165.1:0-6131 GCA_964640375.1 uncultured Sangeribacter sp.
CTCGCCTAAATACCTACCTCGCTAAAACGCCTAAAATTCCTAACAAATGACCCGTAAGGATTTTGAAATAATGGCTCCCGTGGGAAGCCGTGAGTCGCTTGCCGCCGCCATCGAAGCCGGCGCTGATGCCGTCTATTTCGGTATCGAAGGATTAAACATGCGCTCGCGTTCGAGCGCCAACTTCACGGCCGACGACATGGCCGAGATTGCTGAGTTCTGTTCCCAAAGAGGTGTCAAGACTTATCTCACGGTAAATACCGTTATTTATGACGGCGACATGGAAACGATGCGCACCATAATCCGGCGTGCAAAAGAGGCTGGAATTTCAGCCATTATCGCAGCCGACATGGCTGCCATTCTCTTTGCCCGAGAGATTGGCCAGGAGGTGCATATCTCAACTCAGGTGAATGTCAGCAACGCCGAGGCTGTGAAATTCTATTCTCAGTTTGCCGATGTTATGGTGCTGGCCAGAGAATTGAATATGGAGCAGGTGGCCGAAATTTCCAAGGTGATACGCGAGGAGAATATCTGTGGTCCTTCGGGACGGCTCGTTGGTTTGGAGATGTTCTGTCACGGCGCTCTCTGCATGGCGGTGAGCGGAAAATGCTATATGAGTCTGCATGAGATGAATTCGAGCGCCAACCGTGGGGCATGCAATCAGATCTGCCGCCGTTCCTACACCGTTCGCGACCGCGAAACAGGCGAGGAACTCGACATAGAGAATCAATATATAATGTCGCCCAAAGATTTGAAAACCATCCACTTCCTTAATAAGATGATAGATGCCGGCGTCACTGTCTTCAAAATCGAAGGCCGCGCCCGTGGCCCGGAATATGTTTTTGAAACAGTGAGATGCTATTCCGAGGCTATCGATGCCATCATTGCCGGGGAATTTACTGAAGAAAAAATCAAAGGCTGGGAGCAACGGCTTGGTAAGGTTTTCAACCGTGGTTTCTGGAATGGCTATTATCTTGGTGAACGGCTCGGAGAATGGAGTGCGAAGTATGGCAGCTCGGCCACGCGCGTAAAACGGTATGTGGCTAAGGCGATGCGTTATTTCTCTAAAATCGGGGTAGGGGAGTTCTTTATGGAAGCCGGTGAATTGAAAGTAGGAGATGAGATAGTAATCACCGGACCCACGACGGGGGCGTTGATAACCAAGGTTGAGGAACTGCGGTTCGACCTTAAGCCTGTGGAGAAGGTGACGAAAGGGCAGCTCTTCTCCATGCCGGTTCCGTCGAAAGTGAGACCCTCCGACCGCCTATATCTCTGGGATAAAGTAAAATAAAACCATGAAATCTATCCGTGAAATTTATCGAATCGGCACCGGCCCCTCCTCTTCCCATACCATGGGGCCTCGCAAAGCAGCCGAAGAATTTTTGCGCCGCAGTCCCGAAGGGGCTGCCGCCTACGAGGTGGTGCTCTATGGCTCCTTGGCTGCTACTGGCAAAGGACACCTCACAGATGAAGCTATCCTCGATGTGCTCAACAAAACCGGGAAGCCCGTTAAGATTACCTGGCAACCCGATATTTTCCTTGAACGTCATCCTAATGCCGTGACTTTCCGCGCTTTCTCCTCTCCTGATTTTAACTCCGATACCACTCCTCTTTTTGATATGACGGTTTATAGCGTCGGTGGGGGAGCAATTGAGATTGAGGGAGATAAGGCCTCGGAGAGTGCTGAGATATATCCACTCGATCAGCTCACCGACATCATGAATTATTGCGAGCGCACCGGACGCGGCTATTGGGAATATGTGGAGTCGTGCGAAGGTAAAGATATATGGGATAATCTGCGTGAGGTTTGGAAAACAATGCGCGAGGCCGTGGAGCGTGGCATAAATCGTGAAGGGCGCCTTCCGGGTCCCTTGAATCTACGTCGCAAGGCTCCGCAATATTATGTGAAAGCCACCGGCTACCGGGATAATCTGAAATCGCGTGGACTCACTTTTGCCTACGCCCTGGCCGTGAGCGAGGAGAATGCTTCGGGAGGAGTGATATGCACTGCCCCGACATGTGGTTCCTGCGGAGTGTTGCCGGGTGTGCTTTATCATATATGGAAAAGTCGCGATTTGCCAGAGGAACGGATTTTACGGGCGCTGGCCACGGCTGGGTTGATCGGAAATGTTGTGAAACAGAATGCTTCTATTTCAGGAGCCGAGGTAGGTTGTCAGGGAGAAGTCGGGGTGGCATGTGCCATGGCAGCCGCGGCTGCTAATCAACTGTTTGGTGGCTCTCCGGCACAGATAGAATATGCGGCCGAAATGGGGTTGGAGCATCACTTGGGAATGACATGCGACCCGGTGTGTGGATTAGTGCAGATTCCATGTATAGAGCGTAACGCCTATGCAGCGGCCCGAGCGTTGGACGCCAACATATACAGCTCCTTCTCCGACGGCACACACCGCGTCAGTTTCGACAAGCTCGTCAACGTGATGCGCGAGACGGGCCATGACCTCCCCTCCCTCTACAAAGAAACCGGCGCTGGCGGCTTAGCAAAAGATTATAGGCAGATGTGAAGAAACGAGCACATAGAAGATGTATGTATGACTTGCATCAATGCGGAGCCCGTGGCGGGAGCTTTCCAGTCCAATAGTGATTAATTTTGAGGAATGTTTATGTAAATTCAATGACTTGGATCAATGCGGAGCCCGTGGCGGGAGCTTTCCAGCTTCCGCAAAATTAATTACGGCTCGATGCCGTAATTAATTTTAACTTAAACACACATTAACAAAAGTGATAAAAGCTAAATTTTACCGGTAGTAAAAATCTGCAAAGAGCATCGAGCTCTTTGCAGATTTGCGGAAGCTGGAAAGCTCCCGCCACAGCCATCCGGATTAAGTATGCTGGTTAAGAAACCTTTCCTTCTTTTTATGTTTTTCTCTCCCATTTTATTCTCTGAATATTGTTTAAAAAAGATTTCCACCCAAAAAGCGAAAAATTTTTTAACTAATCATTAGCTTTTTTCATAAAGAATATATACTTTTGCGAAAAATAATAGCGAATCGCACAGGAGGCGCCTCCTGTGTTGTCGGCACTAAGTGCCGACAACACAATAAAATCATTAAAAACTAAACCTTTAGACTTTTAGAATCTAAAATTCCAAACCGTTGAATGTTAACCTTTAGACTTTAAAATCTAAACTTTTAGACCTTAAAAATACCACTTCATGGGACTGTTGACTCACAACGTCTTCCCCACCTCCCGTCCTCCCTGGCGAATCCATAATTCTTGCGTTGAAACCATTAAACCGTAAATAACTATAATTTAATACTTTATAATCTTATTATGAGAAAACTTTTACTTTCAGTAATTGTTGCTTTCATTAGTATAATACATGCTAATGGAGCAACGCAGACCCTAACCATTAATACCAGTGAGTTGGGTTTAGCCAATGCGGAAGTTGTTAGTTCAGTGGAAACAGGCACTTCAGCAGTTTCAATCGAACTGGCGAAGGGATCTGCATCGTCTGATCCCGCTTACTATAATACAGGTAATGGAATCAGGGTATATAAGAATGGCACCATGACCTTTACCGCAGCCGAGAATTATAAGATCACGGAAATTACTCTAACAGGCTCTACAACAAGTTATATGTTTAAGGGCTCATGTAACAATGGAACACTTTCTTACTCATCTACCAATACTAAATGGGCAGGAGAATCAGACAAGATAATTCTTACCATGGATGCCAGTGATGCTCCTAAATATTGCCGATTAACCCATATCTCAGTCACTTATGATTATGTTGCGGTGGCATCAGTGGAGCCAGTTGAAATTTCTTGCGAAATAGTTGGTGCAGAGGGAATCGTAACTTTAGCGTGTCCCACTGAAGATGCGGAGATCTACTATGGTTTTTCGGAGGATTCCATGGACAAAAAGTACACGGCTCCCTTTACCGTGAATGAAAACTGCACAGTCTATGCTTATGCAGTGAAAGGTGAAGATAAAAGTATCCCACAAAATTATTATATAGATCTGCCTTACACTTCATTTAAGAAAGTTATTGAATCCTCACAAGCAACTGATTATGTAACAGCTGTCGGGAATTTCCAGGTTATATATCAGAACTCGGACAAAGGAAGGCTGCTTCTAACCGATGGAACATCTAATCTTCTTATTTACAAGAGTGGAAACAATTATAGCATCGACTATCCTGTAGGAACTAAAATCTCAAAGATTGAAGGGTCTGTGGCAACCTATAATAAATGTTTCCGTCTTATTGATGCCGAGCTCATAGAAGGTGGAGAAGGTGCAAGTATCGTTGCGCTCGAACTCTCTTCTTTCGAGGGAATAACTTATGAAGACAATATCTTTGATGAAGTTTCTATAAAGAATTGTAATATTTCAGGCAAGGATCTCGGACAACCGGTAATAGAGCTTGGAGAGGAATCTATTGGCCTTTATGATCTTTTTGAATTGGGCTATGAAAATGTTGTTGGTTGTGATATTACAGGTTTCGTATGGAAGTATAAGGATGATATGGTAATTGTGCCTATTGTTATCGAGGGCGGCGAAGTAACAGCCACAGTGGAAAGCCCGGTAATTACTCCCAATAAACTTGAACTTCAACTTAACGAATTGGTTACTATAACTTGTGCCACCGAGGGTGCTGTGATTTACTATACTCTTGATGAATCAGAACCAACACAGGAGTCAGAGAAATACGAAGAACCGATTCCTTTCACAGAAAGCTGCACAATCAAGGCGCGTGCTTATTATGAGGGAGAGGATAAAGTGATGTTCCCCTCAGCTGTTGTTGAAAAAACTTATCAAGTATTCGATCCCACATGTAATGTGATATCTGAAGGTAATCACGATGTTGATGATAAAAATTCATTAAACACATATAAAAAGCATACTTGCACAGTGGATGGTGTGGAGTATCACATGAATGCAGCGCATCTTGGCGAAGGTGGAAATGGTAATGCTGGATCTAACTACAGCATAATGATGAATAACAAAAAATATTTTTGCTATTTAATTCAGGTGGGAGAAAATGAAGGATATGTGGTAGATAAGATTGAATTGGCTTATAATAACGAGGCAAAAACCGAATTTGCAGTTCGAGGAGCCAATACTCCTTTTGATGATTCCGCTGACGAACAGGATGTTTATAAAGCTGCTATTACTGGTCATGGAAATCTTATCGGTGGAATGTCCAAGGATAATCAATCTATAGAATTCAAGAAAAACTATAAATATTTCGCCATCTATCCTACTAACGAAGGAGCCGTCTATCTTGATCACATAACAATTCGTTATCGAGAAGCAGCTATCGCCCCAGCCCCTGAACTCGCAGATGAACTCGGCGATGATTTTGAAAGCGATGAGGAGGTTCTTCTGATTCCTCAGCTTCCTTCTCATGAAGATTGGACTGCAATGTATCAGGTGAACGATGGCGACGCTTTTGAGGCAGAAGTAGATGATATTACATATCACGAAGAAGCTCTTGACGCTGCTACTCTCCATTCTATCAAGATTTGGTATGAGCACTATAATGGCGTGGATAAGACTGAGCCCAAGACCTATTATCACCTTACTGCTCCTCAGGTAACTATCGAAAATGCTAACCAAGAGGATGAGAATCCTGTTACTACTATCAATTTCGGTACTATCGGCGAAGGTGTTGTGGTTTACTTCACTCTCAATGGAACCGCTCCAAACATCTCTGAGGCCGCTCTGAGAGCACGCGCTAAGGCTGCCGCAGCCGACGGTGAATATAATATCGAGTCGCTTGCTGATATCGACGCTGTCCATGCCGTGACTGCCGATACTAAGGTGGTGAAGATTCACGCAATGGAAGGTGAGACTCTTCCTGAAATCTCATTGGTTACAAAAGCTGTGCATCCTGAAATGGGTATTTCAAGCTCAATTAAGTATCACGATGATACCATCGATCTTCCAACCGGCATCGAAGATATCAACGCTGCTGACGCTTCAGAAGCCGTTTACTTCAACCTGCAGGGTGTTCGCGTAGAGAATCCCGAAAACGGCACATTCATCCGCGTTCTCAAAGGTAAAGCCGAGAAGATGATGAAATAATCCAAATTGAAATAATACAATAGGAATATTCTTTAAAAAAGATCGCTGAGTGCAGACTCAGCGATTTTTTAATAATATTACCTCTA
>CAZXGU010000166.1:0-6071 GCA_964640375.1 uncultured Sangeribacter sp.
AGAGAACTCATCTTTTGCTCTCAGAAGAAATCCTTCGTTAAAATATTCTTTCATCAATGGCATGAGCTCATATTTTAGACGATCTACCATCTCATGAGAGATTTCATCATCTTGGGGCTTTTCGTTAAGTATAAAATAGGAATGGCCCGGTTGTAAATTTAATTCATCTTCCGTGGCATATTTCTCAAATAGATCATTGAATTCGTTATAACGCTTTGAGTCAAAATACTTTCCATTCAGATCTTTATTATTTAAATTTTTTGGTTATAACGTATACCATGTAAATCTACGGCGTAAAGCAAAGTCAACGACTGCTAAACTCCTATCCGCAGTATTCATAGTAGCAATCACATACAAATTATCTGGCAACTTTTCTATTTCTATCTTTTCGGTTATACCATTCTTATTTTCAGAACTGGTTCTTTCAATTGTTCCAAGATTTATTTTGTAATTATGATCTTGAGCATTCGCTTCAAATAGATAAAAAACAGGACCAAGTACATTTGATAAATTGGCTCGATTGATTTCATCAATAATTAGTAAAGTTTTTTCGCCTGGTTTAGCAGTATTGGCTTTCTCAATTGCTTCTAAAAGCGCACCCTTAACCCCTTGATAACCTAATGTTGTGCCATTGAGATTAGGCTTAATTCCATATACAAAATCCGCATAAGTAGTTTCTGCATGAAATTGTATAAACGTTACGTTTTGAGGCTTACAATTTTCAGCATATTTTAGTGCCATACGAGTTTTCCCACATCCTGGAGCGCCTTGTAAAACTACGTATTTCCTCTTTTCTATTAATTTCTGTAACTCTTTTGTAATTTCATCGTTACTCTTGGCAGGTATTCTAACATTATTAATAGCGTTATCTATGTTTTTACGTGCATCCTGAGTGGAATCCCATATTCTCCATTTTGCATATTGAGCCAACCATCCGTCTAATACTGGAATGCCGTTGGATAACTCGAAATTTGACTTAAGTATTACCAGACAAGCTGCTGGCAATAATCCCACTCTGTTTTGTTTCTCATTATCATCATAATTATTAACTGATGAAATAAGTATGTCTTGCTGCGTAATCTCTAAGGCTTCCTTTAATCCAGGGTTTCGAGTCTCCATATCACCCCAATCCTCTGCAAAGAAAAATTGGCAATTTCCAACTTCATCGTTGACCAGTTTCATGAAACTTCTTCTGAATCCTGGACTACACGCCATTGTAGTGTCGTTTCCTAAGGTTGATGAACCAATACCAATAGACACTACCAAGTGAGTAACTTCTTCGTTTTCTACTTTATTTGGAAAGATTACAAATGATAAGCCACTATATGGTCCCTGGCGTTCCTCTTCCTTACCAATAAATGCAAAATAGGGTTTATCTTTTATATTATGTCGAATTATAGCATTCCCTTTTTCATTTAGAGTATTCTTAGTTGCTTCAGGGTCGTTTTTAGGTTTCATACCAAACGATTTAGCCTTTTTCACAACATATTCATATAGTTCTCTTTCAGTCATTATATTTATAGTATTTAGTCTAAACTTTGGCTTAAACTTGCTCGATAAAAATGGAAAAAAGTAGTTATCTTTTTATATCGAAGTGATTTAACCTTATTTAAAAATATAAAAATATCTTGATATATTAAAAAATACAGCATATCTCGAAAAGAAATCACTATATTAGAGTTACGACACTTTAGTTTATCGAACCAATGCCGAAAATCAATGTACGGGACAAAGATACTATAAAAAAAGAAATTATCCCATATCTTGGTGTAGCAAAAAGAGGATTTTCCTGTCTAGGCTCTCTAGTTTTGGTGGTAAATGCCATTCTGCACAAGCTTAAGCCAGGTTGCTAGTGAAATCAGCTTCTGGAGGAACATCACTTCAGCAACAGTGTACGTAGATGGAATGCAGTGTATCATCATTTCAGGAAATAATGTCTGCCATAACTATATAACAAATCTGGCAAGAAAAAAGGGTTGAAATTGCTTGCAGAGTTTTATTATATGCCGATTGAGGGATGTTAAGTGATGCCAGATAATAATTATATTATGGAAATTTTCCAGCTCCCGACCATGATGGGTCAGGAGCCGGAAATGAAATGGAGTTTCTTTATAGAGTCCTACTATATAGAGCCCTACTACAGTATATGGAAGTCTGGTTATTTGTTATTTCTACGTGCTGAGAACTCTTCTTTTGAGAGATTGAGCGAAGACTTTACCTTGTTTATATCCACGGCACAGTTTTCTTTCAAGTTAACCGTAATTGACTCTCCAGGAGCTATGGGTTGAGTTTTCGCAGTTCTTTGATATTATGCATTTTGACTTCAATCTTCCGAGCATGTTGCTTCTTCGGATATGTAGGTGATTTTTTAATCGGAAGATTAAACGGGGATATGGGTCTTATTAGTTATTTTAACGGCAATATTCACTCTCATGCACTCACTATACATATCCGGAGTTATTTTCTTTTTGCCCAACTCAATCGTAAGTGCATTATCAAACATTGCCTGAATGATGGAATCCTCACGAATTGAATCCAAGCGAGCTTGCTCTGCTGCAGCCTCTGCAGCCGCTTCTGCAGCCGCGATTGAATCGGCCATACGAATCGAATCTGCGGCACGTTGTTCAGCGGAATGACCTCCACAGGAAGTTAGGATTCCAGCAGCAACGAAAGTTAAAATTAATAATTTTTTCATATTTAATAGATTTTGAGTTCAATAGGGTTAAGCAACTTCTATGATTGAAGGATACTTCCTTTGACTTCACAAAGATATATAATTATTTTGATTTATTGGATAGATAACCCGCAGATGGATTAAATGGATTGATTCTGATGAATCTAAGGCCCCATATCATAAAGTTATGATACGGAGCCTTAGATTAGCACGTATTAATGAATACTTTTCATTGGCCAGGCTTTTAGATTTAACTCTGTTTTGCCTCTTTGTGTGAAAAATTCAACTCCGTTCTGTGAGGGAGAGGCGTAGGTGAGAAGAGTCATCACTTTCTTTCCTCCTTCTGCAAAGACTTCTACCGTGGACTTATCCACAAATATTCGAAGCGAGATATTTCGCGTGCCCGGCGCAGCAATCTTAGAGTTTGAAATCCTGTCGAAGAATTTAATCTTTACATCCGAACAGTTGGTTCTGTCAAGAGTGAGATACCCTGTGGCCACGTCATAGCTCAACGCCACTTTTCTTCCTTCTCCAACACATAGATTGAAACCTACCACATCTCCAGCCGAGGCTGATAGCTTGACATCCATTTCATATTGATTTTCCATGGCTGCGATTTGTGGCAGCGAGAAGGTGCCGGCAGGATATGATTTCTTTAAATTAAATTCTTTGCCGTGTAAGGAGTCAAGAGCTTTAACGGGTGTTTGGCGAAGTCTTAAGCCTTCGGGAGTGGTGTATAAGGAATAGGTGCGTGGAAGCGACCAAACTCCTTTGCCCCACTTAGAGGGGGCTGCCGGAGCATAATCCCAATAGTTGACCCATCCTAAAGTCACAACCTCATCTTCTTTATTGGAGTCATAGTTTTGGAACACTCTGGAAGCATAAAAGTCCATCCCGTCGTCAACATACAATGGATCGGCATCCGGAGAATCGGGGATGAACATCTCCCCATCGAAGTCTCCCACAAAATATTGTTCGCGCGCCCAGTTCACCGAAACTAACAATACCCATTTCTTCTCGCCTGTTTCTTCAACCGTAACTTGAAAAAGATCGGGACATTCCCAAGAGCGTTTGTTGTCTCCTGCCGGTCCGAAATCGCTTGCCCAAGTCCAATGCTTAAGATCGTCGGATGTATAGAAAGCCACTTTCTTTTCCAGAGCCTTTGCCACTGCCATAACCCATTTCCCTGTTGGCTCATAACGGATCACGGTTGGATCGCGAAACTCCGTGCTCCAGATGTCGAGCACAGGATTTTGGTCGTAGTATTGATAAGTCTCACCTCCGTCGAGGCTAAAGGCTATTCCCTGCGATTGCTTCTTGGAATCCTGATCATAGAGGGTGAAGACTGCAATCATGGCATCTTTCCCCCAGCCGGCTGAGTTGATGGAATCCAACACCACGCTGCCGGTGAAGGCAGACGTTTTTGGAGGGAGCCCTTTAATGGCATGATCTTCTTTCTCTCTCCAATAGACTAAATCGTCAGATTCCACACCTCCCCAGCTATAGCCAAGATACTTTCCATCTTTTTTCACTAAGCCGCTTGGGTCGCCAATCCAGCGATGTGCCGGAGTGAAATGATATTGCGGACGATATGGTTCGCGGAAAAGAATGGTATCATTGTCCACTGTTGACGCTGCGTTAGAGACTACGCTGCACAACATTCCGAGCCCAAACAGCGCAGAATGGATAAATTTAAGGATTGGAGATTTCATCGTTATAAGGTGTTTATGGTTTTAAGGTTATATTGCAATTTAAGATTACTGAAAACTATGACTCTATGAACCATCTTTCAGTTCTGCAAATTTAGATATTATATGTGTGCTTAACATATAAGAAATGTTGCATTTTATATAAAAATAGGAGCCTAATACTATATTGGAGTAGCGATCTCGTCATGGTGAACTGATGCATCGTGCGATATTTTTATAATTATATATGGAACATGCGAAAAATAAAAGAACAATCCGACAATCGAGGAGGATATTGAAAGATTCAAGGCTCACCTGCAGCATCAATTTCCCTTCTAATAAGGAAGTTTATGAATCATGGTCAATAACCTTCTCCACCACGATTAGCTGTGGACACATAATTATATTAACAGCGCCATGGCGCAAACTCAAAACTAAACACAATGTTGCAATTTAAAAAGTACAGCTCCATAGAAAATGCCATTACCCGTGACTTCATGGAGCGGGTCAGGGCTGAAATGCCCACAGACCTTGAATGGATAGTGCAAGAGAAGGTGCATGGTTCCAACACCAGCTTTCTCTGCGACGGCGTGGAGGTGAAGTTTGCAAAGCGAACCTCCATCCTTGCCGATGATGAAAAATTCTATGACTTCCAACCTCTCTTGGAGGCTTATAAGCCAAGGGTTCTTTCCCTCTTCAACCGCGTGAAGGAATTGTATCCTGAAGTAGATTCTATCTGTGTCTTCGGGGAAATGTTTGGCGGAAGGTATGCTCATGAACGTGTGCCAGCTGAAAAAGGTATAACGCTAATTCAGAAGGGTGTTTACTACACTCCCGGACACGAATTCTATGGCTTTGATATCTTCGTATTCGAAGGAGGGCAGGGGAGATTTCTGCCCGTAGGTGAAGTTAATGAAATTTTCGAGGCAGAAGGATTCTTCTATGCAAAGACTTTGTTCAGAGGTTCTCTTGAGGCTTGCCTTAAATATCCCAACGCCTTTCAGAGCAAAATATCCCAATGGCTTGGTCTGCCTGATATAGCTAACAATATCTGCGAGGGAGTGGTGATTCGTCCCGTAGAGCCTCAGTATCTCAAAAATGGATCGAGAGTCCTGATCAAGAACAAGAACGCTCGTTTTGCTGAGAAAAAGGGTGTCAAGAAGCGTAATAAGGTATTCTCAGAACCAATTCCTTATAGCGATTCTCTGAAAGCGTTGCTACCAGAAGTGGAGGCATACGTCACTCAGAACAGGCTCAACAACGTAGTGAGCCATATCGGTGAAGTCACCTTTCCTAAGGACTTTGGAAAGGTGATGGGACTCTATGCCAAGGATATCCTCACCGATTTCCTGAAGGAACATGGCGGGGAATACTCAGCCCTTGACAAATGCGAACAGAAGTCGCTCAACCGAGAGCTGAATAAAATGGCTGCTAACTTCGTGAAAGCTACTGTCAACAGTTAGACCTACATACTTACTAATTTCCTTTCCGTCTCCAGACCCACTAAAATCTGGAGACGGAAAAACACACCAAGGCCTCCAGCCTTTCAGGCAAGTTATGGATATCAATTTTATCTGTTATAATCAATGGGTCAAATCTCCATATCACGCTGCCAAGTCCGAAAATATCAACAATCCGTTTGAATGTGTCGATTCTGTCAGTTAATTTCGGTACGTTGGGTTCCAGACCTTCCTGTTCGTAATTATTGA
>CAZXGU010000167.1:0-6043 GCA_964640375.1 uncultured Sangeribacter sp.
GAGCGGTTGCACTTTCTATTAACCGGGGGTTCCGGCGAAGCCGAACCCTCGGCCTTTCTGCGCGCGTCGAAGCAACCGCGGAGCGGTTCCACTTTGATGTCGTCATCCACCCACTCAATAGCCCCCGTGGGTTTGTAACCCACGGCCGGGATATGGGTTGTGGGTTACAAACCCACAACGACTGGGGCTGTATGGAGCGGAGGCGTCCCCGCCTCCGGGTGAATCATACTTCAGGAGCCGGGGACGGCTCCTCTCCATATTCACACCCCTCCCCAAAGTGGAACCGCTCCACGGTTCATGGATGGTATTAGGGTTCGGAATCCGAGGGTTCGGCTTCGCCGGAACCCCCGGTTAATAGGAGATGAAACCGCTCCGCGGTTAACAGCCAGAGCGTTTTGTAAGCTCTGGAAGTTTACTTGTACCTCATATCGTATCTTCAGGTATCTTGACAGGTATCGCTTCTTCAAGTGGCTGGACCACGATTATCTGCTTCCAATCCGCTACTTAATTTACCATTTCCTCATTTATAACTTAGACACGAAGAAGCTACTTCTTTACGCATCTGAGTGTAAACTTCTTATCTGTGGTATTATTAATCATTAACGGGCCAGAGGAATTAAAACAAATATACCCGGCACCGAAAGGAATCCAATAATAACCGTCGGTTCCCCTTTCATGATATAAATCACACATAGCAATGGTATGGAATACAGCATATCCACAAGCTGGTAAGAATATTGAATTTCCGTTCGGACCTGTAACCCTGCAACCATAGACTGTATTAACCGTTGTCCATGTCCAAGTACACTTATAGTATAGTTCGGATCCTTGAGCACTTGTGGGACGTGCACATCCCGCAGGTATCATTTCTTTTGATTCCGCTAAGGTCATATAGGTTCCATAATGCTGCTCTAAAGTAGCGCCAACATTAGTGGTACACCATAATGTTCCGCTTGGCAATCCTAAATCAACAAACTGTGGTGGGGCTTGGTACACAGTTATAGTCTCAGATAAATTATATTTACTTAGTTTTACTGTAACTTTGCCTTGACGAGCACTTCCTGTATTTTCACTTGCTGTTATTTTGAAACTGTTCCCAGTGGTGGTACACTTTAACCAGCTATCCGAGGTCGTAACAGTAAAACTGTCATTTGCTGTAACAGTAATAGGCGCAGAGGTTCCACCGGCAGCGTCAAAATTAACAGTGGTTTGAGACACTGACAGAGTTGGAGGCGCCATTTCTTGTGTTACTGTAATCGTCTTTGAAATATCTACGTCCTTTAATTTCAAGGTCACGGTTCCTTCGCGTTGTTCTCCTGTGTTTTTAGACACCGAAACCGTTAGGATTCCATCTCCTTTTTCGCAGCTGATCCATGACGCTGAGGACGTAACCGTGTAATCCCCCTCGGCAATGACTCCAACAAAATCAGAGCCGCCTTCAGCAACAAATAGCATGGAGGTATACTCGACTTTTATGATCGGTGCTTCCTGACGTACGTTTATCTTATTCTCTCCAAGTATTGATTTTATAGTAACTACTGCCTCGCGAGCCTCTGTGGACGCGTTATAGGGTGCAGTTAACACAAGTTCTTCTCCTTCGTCAACATTTTTACGCGACAATGTAAGCCATGGTTCGGAAGAGGTGGCCTCCCATGTTAGATTGGATTCAACGGTAATCACCGCCTCGTCTCCTCCCCCAAGAAGTTCAATGGGTGTGGATGGGGTGTTGAGAAAGGCCGTTGCTTGAACCACTTCTATTTCGGATGTTTTACCATGATAAGTGCATGTAATCTTACCGGTGCGACTTGATGATGAAAGATTATCTGTCACTGTCACCATCACCTCCTGATCACCAGTTCCCTCAGTGGCCGACAATGTTATCCAGTCAGCCGACGCAGCTAATGTCCATTTCGTATCGCCACTGATCATTATTGGTAGAGAAGAAGCCTCTGGCCCAAACTGCAATACATCATTGTCAACTGATAGTTTACGCCCTGCCTGCCCGACATTCAATGTGGCAGGGTTGCCTACCGGCTCTCCCCTTTCGTTGACAAAATTGAAGTAAACGTCACCTGTCCTTTCGTCTAAGCTATTATTCTCGTCAACAGAAATTACACATATTGACCCGGCCTTATTTACCTTAATCCAATCGTTAAGATTGATTGTGGTCCAATCGCTGGAGGAATTGACAGTCACATTTTGACTTCCGCCGTTTGCATTGAAACTTATAGAGGGTGGGTCAACGGATATGCTATTCCCATGCTGCCTGACATTAAAGTTATATCTGACCTCGTTAGAATTGGCATAACGCAAGGTGGCGACAGTGGTTCTTTCGCTCTCATTATCGTTACTTTCAACCGTTAACGTTATATCGACTTTTATAGGGTTGTTCTTGGTAATTTTTAGCCATGGCACACTCGACTGCACCTCATAACCACCCGACACTTCCTCTCCGCGGACGAATGTCTGGGAATAGGCATTTCTCTCAAACGTGAAGTCGATGGTTTCTGTGGTCACGGAGGTTTGCAACGGTGTTTGCGTTATGGTCAACACACTGGTTACATTGTCGCTTATCTTCTCCCTAAAATATACATGTGCCTCTCTATTGGCTGTCAAGTCGGCTGAGTTGAATGGAGCCACCGTTATTGTAATTGTGGAGTTACCGCTTCCTTCGGTCTGGGATAGACTGACAAAGCTCTCCTTGCACTCTGCTGACCAGTCTGAGTTGGAAATTATCTTCAACTCCTTGCTGCCTCCTTCCGAACTGAATGTCCATGAAGCAACGTCGTCGGGTGAAATGGAAAACTCGGTTGTCTGTTTCAACTGCGTGGCAGAAACAGGCACTGTCTGCTGCCAGCCGGCGTTTTTAGACACGATGTTGAAGATGTGGGTGCGCGAGGCTGTGAAGGAGGGATTGGGCGCGGCATTGAATTTTATCTCCTGTGCACCGGTTCCGGAAAGCGTGGTGGTTGTGAGCCAATCGGGTAAGCCCTGTATTGACCATTCCACGGCTGGAGTGGCTTCTATACGCGTGTCGATAACGCCACCTTCGGCGGGTATGTTTTGCAACGAGGCAGTCTGCATGTTCAAGGCATATTCATTGTTGGAGGCAATGAACACACCTTTCACATAGTCGTCGCTGCAAGACGATAGCAATGTTAGGAGTAGACCACATATAGCAATCAGATAATTCTTATATCGAGTTTTCATATCCTCTCTTTTAGATGAATGCTGTGATAGTTTAGATAAATGCTGTGATAGCGATTTTTACGTTGAAGCCTCCTGCCCAATGGCCGATCGAGGGCTGCAAGGCGGAAATCTCTTCAAAACTCGAGCTTTTCTTAAATGTGAAGGAATAATAGGGGGCGAGCGTCACCTGCAAATGCTTGGCAAATGTGAAACTGCCGCGACATCCCACAAGGCCGAACACGGCGTTGGCACCGTGGGCCGGATTCTCTTTGGGAGAGGTGCATTGCAAAGTTCCGACGCCAAACTGAGGCGTCACCTGGAATCGCTCTTTGAATCGGAAACCGTAACCTAATTTCACGTTCCACGACCATGAGGAGTAGCTATCGGAGGCTACCATTTCGTTGGCCTTATACCAAAAGATTTTATCAGATTTTGATATTCCCTTCGCGAATTCTATCTCGGCGTTTATGGCATGAAAATAACCGCCCACTGCTGCGCCGACGGCCATGTTCTGTCCTGCCTGAAAGAAGAGATCGACATAACCTTGATTATGCTTGGAGAATGCTATTGGTTTGGTGGGAGCAGCTGTGGGCACATAAATAGTATCCGTAGTGACCACTGGCACTGTCACAACCCCGCGCTGGAGATCTTCGGCGGAAATAGGTAGAGGAGGAAGCGAGAGCTTCAGCTCATAAATCTTTTTGCTTTCCAATCCGTGGTGTAGGGAATCGGCGAAATTTACCATCAGGGGTTCGTAATGGGGATATTTCACATTCAGATGTTTGGTGCCGGGGGTGAGGTACACCCAATATTCGGTGGTCTTATACTTAGAATCCACTACGTTCCCTTCAAATTCGGCTTTGTCTTCGGGAAGGATCACCTTCACCAATGCGCAGATGGAATCGTTGCCATCTCTTTTCTGTATGGAGGCATCCATAATCTGCATCGGTTTCTCTTCAAACGATTTGACTTCTATCTCCAATGCCCACGACGGCAAGGAGAGGAAAACAAGAAGGAAAAACAATAAAAATTTAAATAGTCTCATTTTATTGAATTAATTGAGGTTTCTCAATTGAAGTTTTTATATGTCAATCTCTAACTTACTTTTTTTGCTCGCAGAAGTGGAAAGAACTGGCCCTGAGGATCCGCAGAACTTTTTGTCTATTTTTTCATATATTCCAAACTAAAACTTGCGTTTTGGAAATTTCACAAAAAGAGAGCGTGTTTGAGACTCTTTCTGAGAAGTTTCTAAAAAGCGTAGCTTTTGGTTTGATTATAATGCACTAATAAAAGTTCTGCGGCCGTACTGAGATCGTTTATTTTCAGTTCTGTGAGCACCCTTTTACTTGCGAAAAGTGAGTTGAATTAATTGAGGTTGGAAAGTAGGAAGGAATTAGCATTGAGAATTGGTAGTGTGGATAGTATTCTTTCTCCTGTCAATCCACCATATATAGTAGACACATATATTGTTACCGATGGTACTGGAATACTCATTGCCATTCATCTTCTGAAAGTTCTTGTAACCCATATTCTTCAATGATTTTACGAAAGACTCAAGTTGCTCAGAAGTGGAGAAGGTAATGTTCCAACCACTCTCGGAAATTTCACCGAAATCATCTTCATATTCTGATACTGTAATCTTATCTTTCCCTTCCCCGTAGGTGTATTTCGTGGTGTAAGTGGTTTGAGTTTCCCCGTCATACTCGCCGGGGCCTTGATAAGTCATCTTTCGCTTGCCTTTCACAAAGCCTAATTCTACAAGTCGGTTACCCCAATTGGAGTTTTCACGAGTGTTGGGATAGCCATTCTCATTTACCCTTCTAATAAAAATATCACAAGTGAAGTTTTTCAGGAATTCGGCTCGTTTGATTGAATCCTGACGGATAGAATCGAGTCGGGCGTTTTCTATTCTTTCGGCTTCGAGACGGATGGCTTCAAGGGAATCCAAGCGGAGTTGTTCGATTCGGTCGGCTTCGGCCTGCGCTGCTTTCTGTTTTTGATGCTGTGAGAAGAAGAAATAACCGACGGCTCCAACAATAACGGCACATATAAAAATGATAATCAGAAAGAGTTTGCGGCGGGATTTAGGTGGCTCGGGCTCCCAATCGTAATTATCAGGCTCGGGAACTGGGTTATATTCTGTCTCCTCTGGTTGGGGTGCCTCGGTATGGTTGGAATACAGAGTTTCCTCGGTTTGCGTTGTCCTCTCTTCCTGGTGAAGGCCAGAATCTGGTATATTAGGTGCGCCACATTTCGGACAGACTTTCGCCTTGTCGGAAATCATGTTGCCACATTCTTTACATTTTATTAGTGCCATATATGTTAGTTAATTATATCAAGTTTATTAAATTTTACTCTTCTTCAAGTTTATTTTTGTGCTCGCAGAATTGGAAAGAACAATCTCAGTACGTTCGCAGAACTCTTAATCTTTTCCTATTCCCAAACTAAAAGCGTTGCTTTTGGAAGTGGCTCGGAAAGAGACTAAAACGCATAATCCCATTGTCTGCGGAGCCCATTTTGTCAGCCAGACCCTGGCCGGGAGCTTTCCAGCTTCCGCAAATATCTAAGGAGCTCGATGCTCCTTGGATATTTTGCTTTTCGACAGGAGAACAGGAGAACAGGAGGTTCCAGCTTCAAACCGCGGGAGCGGTTGCACTTTCTATTAACCGGGGGTTCCGGCGAAGCCGAACCCTCGGCCTATCTCGCAGCGTCGAAGCAACCGCGGAGCGGTTCCACTTTGATAACGTCGTCTATGCCATCTGAAGCGCTGACACCTCTCTTTAATATTCCTCCCCAAAATGGAACCGCTCCGCGGTTCATGGAGAGTGGTTGGGTTCGGATCCGAGGGTTCGGC
>CAZXGU010000168.1:0-6040 GCA_964640375.1 uncultured Sangeribacter sp.
CAACCTTCTGATCCGTAGTCAGATGCTCTATTCAATTGAGCTAACGAACCATGCTTTCGTTCCCGATTGCGACTGCAAAATTAGTCTATTTTTTTTAATCTGCCAAATTTTTTTGGCACTTTTTTTCAAAACAAATATTCTATTCCGCAGCTTCCGTCGATCCCTTCTATCGGAGGTCGCGTCTTGATGATCTCTATTCTGCCTCCTCTTATGTCGGGCCAACGCTCTGTAAGCCTTTCTTTTATTTCTACCGCAACTGTTTCAAGCAAGAGCCTTTCCTCCCCCATTATCTCTTTCACGATTTCATAAATCTCTGCATAAGAGATAGTGGTTTCAAGTTCCTCCTTTTTGAAGTTGCAGGCATCAATTGCCACTTCTAAGTTTAAAATGAATTTATTGCCATCTATGCGTTCCTCTTCAAATACTCCTATTTTTGAAAAGAAACCCACATCTATGAGCTTTATCTTGAATGTGGCCATTACGCAATCACCCCAACAGGAATCTTATCAATTCTTCTGATATGGCGTCCTCCCTCAAATTCAGCATTCAGATACGCATCTACTATGCTTTTAGCTTCTGCTTCAGAAATGAAACGGGCCGGAAGCACACATACATTGGCATTGTTATGCTGACGTGCCAATGATGCTATCTCGGGTAGCCAGCAAAGTGCCGAACGAATTCCTTGGTGATGATTGAGAGTCATGTTGATGCCATTGCCGGAGCCGCACATACATATTCCGAAGGCACATTCCCCTTTCTCTATGGCTGTGGCTGCCGGATGTGCAAAGTCGGGATAGTCGCAGGAGTCGGTGCTGTGTGTGCCGAAATCCACAACCTCATAACCTTTCTCTGTGAGGTAAACTTTCAGAATCTCTTTCAATTCATATCCGGCATGATCAGATGCCATCGCGATTTTTTCCATTATTTCTATATTTTTATCTCGTTATCGAATTTCTTCGTTATTCCTCTTCCCCGTGCTTCTCCTCCGGAGCCTCTTCTTTGCTGCTCTCAGGGCGTAGCTCCTCTTCAATCTGAGGTTTCTCACCTTCAGCTATCTCTTTATTGATGCTGAAGATATAATCGAGGAGCTCTTCTCTGCCGGTTTTCTTTTCGGAGGATGTGACAAACACTGGTGGAAGCTCTTCCCATTCCTTTTTCAGAACCTTTAAATAGTCGGCCACATTCTTCTGACCGGCGTTGGGACCTAATTTGTCGGCTTTTGTAAAGACTATAGCAAAAGGCACTTGATTTTCACCAAGCCATCTCAAGAATTCAAGGTCTATCTTCTGTGGAGCATGGCGGATATCAAGCAAAACAAAGAGACAGGTGAGTTCCTTCCTGCCCAAGATATATCCCTTGATTATCTTGCTGAATTCATTTCGCTGGTCTTTGCCCCGGGCCGCGTAACCATAACCGGGAAGATCGACCATATACCAAGCTCCATTGTCCATCTTGAAATGATTTATCAAGAGGGTTTTGCCCGGCTTCTGCGACGTCTTGGCGAGGTTCTTATTCTTCCCTATCATATTGATAAGGGAGGATTTTCCCACATTCGAACGTCCGATAAAGGCATATTCAGGAACATCGATTGCAGGGCATTTCCTGTAATCGGCATTGCTTATTTCATATTGAGCATTCTTTATATCCATAGTAATTTCTAATTGTTCGTTATAAGTCTTTAAGTGGTATATAGATAAAAATAATACCCCTCCTTTTATATAACGCTTATGGATTTTAATTGTTAATTCCTTTCAATTGCTGATTCATGCACTAAAGCCAATGCCTTTTTGGAATCCTCCTGCTTCACCACAATAGCGATTGTGGTTTCGGAAGCTCCGTCGGAAACGCTCTTCACCTCCACTCCGTTACGCCATAGAGTATTCACCAACCGAGGGCCGAGTCCAGAAATCTTCTTGATCGATTCCCCTACCACTGCCACTATGGTCATATCTTTTTGCCCCTTTACGCTCTTCACTTCCCCTTCCCGAAGTTCTTGAGAAAACTCGGTTTCAAAAAGTCGCAACGCTTTATCCAGATCTGAAGCCGGCACGGCGATGGAGAAATCGGTTTCACTATCCGGCTGCCCCACAAGCAGAACCCTTATCCCATTTCGCGACATTGCATTATAAGCTCGTGTATTAATCTCTGCCACATTCGAAGTCAAAGAGCCAGAGATTGAAACTAATGCAATATTTCCTAATAAAGAAACGCCTCTCACCTCCGGTTTGCCATCGTAACGCTCACTAATGAATGTGCCGGGAGCGGAAGGATTGAATGTATTTAGAATTTTTATGGGAATATTTTTATGGAACACCGGATATATTGTCGGCGGATATATCACCTTGGCCCCGAAGCTGCATAATTCCATACTCTCCACAAAGGTCATCGAGGGGATTATCTTCACATTCTTGACGATACGGGGGTCGGTGGTAAGGAAGCCATCCACATCGGTCCATATCTGTAGCTCATCGGCATCCAAGGCTGCCGCTACTAAGGCTGCTGAATAGTCGCTGCCTCCCCGGCCGAGATTGGTTATTTCCATCGTGTCTCGGTCGCGTGAGATAAAACCGCCCATCACGCAATGATTTTGCAAAGGGAGTGGGTATTCCTGCTTAATGAGGGAATCTGTGAGTTGACGGTCGGCTATATCTTTATTAAACCATCGCTCGGTACGCATAAATTCCAAGGAGTCGTGATGAACCGCATTCTCTATAATCCCGGCCACGATTATCGACGACATCCGTTCTCCAAAGCTCACCACAAGGTCGAGCGTCCGCTCGGGAAGCGAACGGATTAGCGACAATCCCTTGAAGATATTCCCGAGATCGGTCAATAAAACAGAAATCTTCTCCTTTATCTCCTCTTTCTTAGCCGGCAAAACAAGAGCATCGATGATATCATAATGGCGAGATGAAATAACTTTCATCTCTTCTATAAAATCATCTTTCCCTTCAGCAGCCGACGTGGCTGTGGCTATAAGGCGGTCGGTTAAACCGCCTAATGCAGAAACAACCACAATAGCCGGCTCGTCGAGATCTTCAACTATTTTCTTAACATTGGCAAGACTATCGATCGTGCCAACCGAAGTCCCTCCAAATTTGAGTACTTTCATCCTTCAACAAATTTTCTCTTTAACAAGAGTACATTGCAAAGTTACAAAAAATAATCCGTTTCATTCTTTGGAAATAGAAAAAAGTTCGGGATCCGTTCCGTCAACGCAAGATTTTAGCTGCATCCCTCCTGTGCTCCTGTTCTCCTGTCAAAACTTTCCACCTGTCGGCAAGGGCGAAGCCCCCCAGTCGCTATGGGTTTGTAACCACAGCACATACCTTGCACGTGGGTTACAAACCCACGTGGACTGAAAGTCACAGAAATCTTTAAAGTGCATCCGATTATGGAGAGGAGCCGTCCCCGGCTCCTGAAAAATGATTGCTCCGGAGCCGGGGACGACTCCGCTCCATACAACCTCAACCCTTTTTCCCGGCGCAGATCTTCGGGGATTTGGCAGTTATGACGGAGATTTTTTAAGGGTATGGATGCAGTCGCTGGGGGGTTGCAACCCACAACACTTATCTTGCACGTGGGTTATAAACCCACGTGGACTGAAATACTCGCCTGCCTCGATACCCGAAGCAAGATCAACGACAATCACATCATCCCCTCTTCTCAAAAGGGCTGCGGTGAGAGCCTTCCCTATAAAGCCATCACCGCCAGTAACAATTATTTTCATAATCTTGTTTTTTTAAATAAAAACATGTAATTTTACATAAATTAGGTGCAGGCCTCGGCGGGATGTGGGCAACCCCCGGGATAGAATACCGATAGGTCGGAGCTGAAGTGCACATTGTTTGGCCGACCCACACGTTCCAAGCTTTTAATCGTTGTGTTTATGTCTATGGATTCTTCCAGACAGAGACACAACGATTATTTGTTTGAATCTGGTACGATTATATTCTTCATACATTTTAATTCCTTCAACCACGTCTTTTTTGGAGAATCGCTTGTGCTTATCAAAAATTAGAGGTACGTCTATTCTCACGCCTTTGTAGACTTTCTTTGATGCGTGTTCTAAACATTTCATCACACCTTTTGGACCAGACGTTTTTATCTGGGTTCCTTTGTTCATAAGTGTAAGAAAAAAGTTTTCCGTCAGGTGTTGTAACGTGACCTGCCTCGGCTATAAGGGTTACAATATAACCCTTATCTGCAAGTAACTTAGCAGCTTCGATTTCATCTTTAGAATGTCTGGTATTACTTTTCCAATTAGATAGTAACCACCGGACTTTTCACTAAAAAAGCCATCAGAGTATTTTCCAGTTAATAGTTTATTTCCGAATTCGGTATGACGATTATTATATTTCTTGCTTCCAGGAGTTAACGCACGGTTACCTCCATGAGACTTAGCCATTGGGAGTCTCCTCCATGCGACTATTTCGTTTATCCACCTGATAAGGGTCAACGTAAATGAGGTTGTTTTGTATACAATAGGATTTACATTCATCTCCTCCACCATACACGATCATGTTGGGAGTCTCAATACCCGAAATCTCTCTTGCAATCTGCAATTCAGCTTTCAAATGACACAACTCACCTTCATGTCCGCGTGTGGCAAAGGCATTGTAACCTTTCGGCACTCCGAGCTTATTCAGTTCCCGGAACTTCGGTGCAACGTTTAAGTCCACCCATACGCGGATGCCACATTCCTGCAACCATCTCGCCAACCAGCGTTTCTTGTAAAGCAACTGAAGGCCGAAAGCTACAGGAGTAGTCTGAAACAAGGAGAAATTAGGTTCAACACATTCCTTACAGCCACTCAGCACCAACCGTTCTGGACGCTGCCATATATTTGAGAATCGGTAATCATCGACATAAAAATGATAGGTCCCTATACCCTCTTCGCGTACGAGGTGTCACTCCCCAACCTGCAAAAGGAAGGAGCAAGCCGGTACGTGGCTGTCGATCTAATAACAGGCTCGGTATTTCCAAATCGTTGTCACTCGGAAAGAGACGATCCTGAGCAATTATATGATTGGTTTCAGACATTTGATGAAGATAAAAGATGAAGATGATACTAATATACTATCCGGCGGTTTTCTTTTATCCTCGCCCAATTGTGTAAAAAAACAAGAGGATTAAATAAAATCCCGTTAAGAGACTATTAATTAGTCAGATATTCAAATTTATGCAATGGGATTGACTTACATAGGAATTAAAGAAAAAGCCCGACTGACTTTGTGGGTCAATCGGGCCAAGTGTGCTGACTTCTGCAACGTTTGACAGACGAAGATTTTTACTCTTAATGCAGCTCGTCAGCTAAGTCTTGTAATTCAATAGCAATGGTGTGGAGGGCATTGCTGAGCGTTGTAATCTCTTCTTTGGTAAATTCACAAGGTTTCCCATTCTTGAGATTATTGTTAAGTTTTTGGCTAAACCAGCTTCCCGACTTCCCGAAAAAGCGTTCAGCAATGTATGCTCCATTAATAACTCGCAGGAGGTCTTGACGCTCAATGAATTTTACCTTGGAGAGAATTGGGTCAGTATTCTTATTATCGTTATTTCCAGCCATAATTCCTATTTTAGATTTAAGAGCCTCTCTCCTCGTGAGAAGAGAGGCTCATTTTCTAATCTTTCATCAGCTTTGTCAGTTGAACTCTGATTTCAACTTTTAACCATCGCCTTCCACCTTTGTCCTTTATAAGCGGAGGAGGCTGTTGAGCATTCCAACCAGGTCTTGAACCTCCATTTTAAATTCTTCGTCTGTCATATAGAAGATTTTTAGGTAAAACTTAATGTTATGGTTCTCTTTGTCTTTCGACACTACAAAATTAGTAAATATTTCGTTACTATGCTAATTTTTAGAGATATTATTTCAAAAAAAATCACACATAAATTATTACAAACTCCTGCCAAAGACGCCCCACGAGAAGCCCGACCTCTCGAAAAAAATCATGCTTGTCAATTCGCAGTTCAGGCAGGGCGAAACTGTGGCCATCACATTGGAGGGGAACCGTGCTTCAGGCTAAATCATTGCCGAGTCTTG
>CAZXGU010000169.1:0-6008 GCA_964640375.1 uncultured Sangeribacter sp.
AGATCAAAAAGAAACAACAGATATAAGCAAAGCAAAATATATCGTATCAGATTATTTATCAGAAGAACAAGAAAAGGAAACAGGAAGAGACAACAAGATAAAAGCATTTGATAAAACAGCTAAAGTAGATGATAAAAATCCTGATTACAGAGATGTTAAGTATCCGTTAACACAAATTAACATTTAAAGAATTATAAACCTGCACACCCATTTGCGAGTTGTGCAAAGTGCTCAAAATCATTCTATTAAACAAAAATATTTTTAAAAACTTAAAAATCAACATCTTAAAGACACTCTTAAACAGAGTTAAAAGAATTTTTACAAAAAATAACACAAAAATATTGGCATAGGAAGAATTAAGTCGTTATATTTGAGCAGACAAAATAAGAAAATCTTAAAATTTGTTTAAACCATGGAAAAAACGCTGGTAATCCTCAAACCCTCGGCAATCGAACGCGGCCTTGTCGGCGAAGTGGTAAAAAGAATAGAGCAGAAAGGACTGATCATCTGCGGCATGAAGATGATGCAACTTGATGAAAAGATCCTTCGCGAGCATTATGTTCATCTTGTTGACCGCCCCTTCTTCCCGATGCTTGTAGAATCGATGACCGTATGTCCGGTAATCGTTATGTGTCTTGAGGGAAAAGATGTTGTGGAAGTGTTCCGCGCCATGACCGGTGCCACCAACGGACGCAAAGCAGCCCCCGGCACTCTGAGAGGAGATTTCTGCATGAGTGGACAGCAGAACATTGTTCATGCGAGCGACTCAGTGGAAAATGCCAAAATAGAGATTGCACGTTTTTTCAAACCGGAGGAGATTTTCAATTATACTCACGGGATGTTGAAATTCCTTTACGCAGACGACGAGATTTGAATTATATAAACAAAACATTTTAACAAAATGAATTGTAAAAAGGTATTTGGAACTCTCCTTTTAGCAGCGCTTACAGTTGCCGGAGTGTCCGCACAGACAGTTACATCAAAAGCCGCTCATTCAAAAGCGCACAAACAGCTTCTTGCTAAGGCTGCAGAAAGCAAAAACCAAATTAAATTAGTCGATAAAAACAGCTATATCGATCTTATGGACGATATGGAGCCTGAAATCGATATATTCACCGAGGGCTGGAACAGCCGCAGCGTGAACCCCTTCAAGGAATCAGATGTACCCTCTTCAAAGGTGATCGATGTGAGAGGATATTATATGCCCGTTCCGGGTCGAGTTACTTCCAACTACGGCTACCGCGCAAAATTCGGACGTATGCACAAGGGAGTTGACCTCGCTCTCAAATCAAACGACACAGTATATGCCGCTTTCGACGGAAAGGTTCGTCTCACCAACTATGAAGCAAAAGGCTATGGCAACTACGTGATTCTTCGCCATCCCAACGGACTCGAAACCGTTTATGGTCACCTCAACAAACATCTTGTAAAACCCAACCAGACTGTTAAGGCAGGCGATCCTATTGGCTTGGGCGGTTCAACAGGACGCAGCACAGGTCCTCACCTTCATTTCGAGACTCGTTTCATGGGTTACGCGATCAACCCCAGCGCAATCTTTGATTTTGCAAACCACACCACTCACACTGACACTTATACATTCTCTAAATCAACATACACACAGCCCAGAAACTTTGCCCCTGCAAAGAAAACAAACGAGACTGTGAATCCCTATCGCCAGGCAACAGAGGTTGCTTCAACCTACACTGTAAAGTCGGGTGATACTGTAGCTGGAATTGCAAAACGTTATGGCATGTCGGCCACTTCTCTACGCCGTCTTAACAACATGGCCAAGACTGATGCAATCCGCGCAGGCCAGGTTCTTAAACTCAAATAATATTTGAGCTCAATTAAAACAACAACACATTGCTTATAAACTTAAGAGGCTCTTCGATTGAGAAGAGCCTCTTAAGTTTATAGTCTCACGTCTAAAAAGTTTTATAAATTTCTAAGAAATTTGATTCACAGTCTGCTTAAGGATTGAAAGACGATTTAAGAGATTGCCAGCCTCTGAGAGAGGGAGCATATTGGCGCCGTCGCTCTTAGCTTCTGAGGGGTTACGATGCGTCTCCATAAAGATGCCGTCGGCTCCGGCCGCAATCGAACTATACGCAATTGTGGAAATAAACTCCGGAAGTCCACCTGACACACCCTCAGAGCGGTTTGGTTGCTGAAGGGAATGAGTGATATCCATAATCACCGGACAATCGCAAGCCTTCTTCATCAAGGGGATGCCACGCATATCCACCACCAAATCTCCGTATCCGAAGAATGTGCCACGATCTGTTACAGCCAATTCAGAAAGAGCCGAATCACTGAGGCCATTTCTTGACGCCCTCACTTTTTCACAAGCAAAACGCATCGACTCAGGAGCCAAGAATTGTCCTTTCTTGATATTGACAAACTTTCCTGTTCTGGCGGCAGCCACAAGCAGGTCAGTCTGACGGCAAAGGAAAGCAGGAATCTGGAGAACATCAACATACTCAGCTGCCATTTCAGCTTCTTCAGGAGTATGGATATCCGTGACAACAGGGATATTGAAAGTTTCGCCAACTTTTCTCAGTATCTTTAAAGCTTTTTCATCGCCTATGCCTGTGAAAGAATCCAATCTACTTCTGTTAGCCTTCTTATAACTTCCCTTAAATATATAAGGGATGTTAAGAGATTCGGTGATATGCATCATCTCGTCGGCAATATCAAGAGCCATCTCCTCTCCTTCTATCACACACGGGCCGGCAAGAAGAAAGAAATTACCGGTCTTACTGGATTTGATATATTCTGATATTTTCATTTTCTTATACATCGTTTTACTTTCTTATCCTCTCCTACCCTTTTACTGTATCAACTACATGAGTGGCAGTCACAGCAAAGAGAGCAGCCGACTCCGTGCGCAACCGAGCCTCCCCAAAGGTGACTGGAAGAAAACCACTATTCATAGCTAAATCCACCTCTGCAGGAGAAAAATCTCCTTCCGGGCCTATTAATATGGTTAAATCCTGATGCCCGGGATATTCTTTAGCAAACTCCCGGCGTGAGGTATTCTCATCGCAATATCCCATATAACGGATGGGCGTGTCAACAGCATTAACAAACTCCTTAAACGGCACTAAACCTTTAAAAACAGGAAGTGTAGCCTTTAGGCTTTGTTTCATGGCCGAGACAATAATTTTCAATAGTCGCTCTTCATTCACGTTCTTGCGCTCGCTATGTTCGCATTTCAGCAACACTATCTCATCAACGCCAATCTCTACGGCTTTTTCAAGCATCCATTCAATGCGATCTATATTCTTTGTAGGCGCAACGGCAAGAACAATCCTTTCTTTCCAATATTTTTCCTCCTCCCTGCATGAGATGATTTCCACGGAGGTATGTTTAGGATGAGCATCAGTGATTTCGCACTCATATTCCTTACCTTTCCCATCCACAACATATATCCTATCTCCGGCTTTCATTCTAAGCACCCGGCAACAATGGCCTGATTCAATTTCCGGCAACTGGGATGTTTCCTCTATATCGGGAGAATAAAATCTAATCATTGCTTTAAATTATTAGTTTTCAAAGCCTTTAAGGTTAACCTTAAGGCTTTCTAAGCATTAATACCCGGCATTCCTTCGGGATCTCCACCGCCAATTGTTTCGGCCTTATGGAAACTAATATCTCTATCTTGTTTTTTAGGGCTGCGGAAAAGGAAAATAAACAAAATAGCGATAACAAGAGAGTAGGCAGCAAAAATAAACCAGGATGTTTGCCAGCCGGCGAGATTAGCAGTAGCATCCGCATCTGCCGACATATCCACATAACGATTCACAACGTATGACCCGGCAATCCAGGTTCCGATGCTTGCTCCCAAACCGTTGGTCATAATCATGAAAAGCCCCTGGGCACTGGAACGAATGTCGCGTGTTGTTTGCTGGTCAACAAAAAGACCACCCGCCACATTAAAGAAATCGAAAGCAACACCATAAACTATACAAGAAAGGACAAGGAAAATAACTCCACTGCCAGTGTTTCCTATTCCAAACAATCCGAAACGAAGCACCCATGCAAACATAGCCATCAACATAACTCCTTTAATTCCAAATCTCTTGAGGCACATAGGAATAAGGAGAATACACAACGCTTCGCTTGCTTGCGACACAGCAGTAAGAGCCGTTGCGTTTTTAGCTGCCCAGTCATTAGCATATTCAGCCACCGACTGAAAAGAATTGATAAAAGTTGTGCCGTAGCTATTGGTGATCTGTAAACACACCCCTAAGAGGAAAGAGAAGATAAAGAAGGCGGCCATCATCGGGCTCTTGAACAATTTGAAAGCATTCAATCCCAACGACTCTGCCAAAGAAGTAGCCGATGATTTGTTAACGGGACAATTAGGCATCGTCACGGCATAGCACATCAGAATCAAAGACATGAAACCTGATGTGATGAACTGCATATATGAGCTTTGGAAATCTGTGAAATTGACAAATAATTCAGCACATATAAAGCCGACGGTTCCCCAGACACGTATAGGCGGAAAATTCTTCACCGTGTCAAGCCCGGCGTTATTCAGAGCATTGAAGGCCACTGAATTTGCCAATCCGATTGTCGGCATATAGAATGCTATTGAGAGGGAATATAAAGTGAAGAGAACTGAGAAATGCGGCTGCCCGGAACTCATGCAATAGAAACCGGCAAGAAGCATGAATAATCCTGCCAAACCTTGACAACCGGAAAGCATTTTTTGAGCCGGAATCCATTTGTCGGCTATGATTCCTACAAGGGCAGGCATAAATAAAGAAACTATTCCCTGCATTGTATAGAACCAGAATATATTATCGCCAAGACCTATACTGCTCAAATAGATACCCATTGACACAAGATAACTTCCCCAGACAGCAAATTCGAGGAAGTTCATTATAATAAGCTTAGTTCGGATTCCTCCTGCATTTCCCATGATGATTGATTTAAAGTTAGTTATTATGGCTTGTCCCCTAAACCATTTGACAGATTTACGCAATCGAGATTGACGCTCTTGTTTGTTACATGTTCAGGTTAAGGAGCAGTTAAACAAAGGTAGCAATATTTTCAAAAACCACAAAATAATATCTTTAAAAAAGAATCAAAGCTTGGCTGCATATTCGATTAGGGCCTCCCTATCGGGGACAAGAATTTCGTCATCGTCAACCGAAACAAGCGACAAAGCCTCCAATTTTCTGATACAACTTTCAGAATAATCCACTCCGTAAATATTTTTAATCTCCTGCACACCCTTGATTCTAATATCTTCCGATTTTCTACTTGTGAAAAGCAATAGCCATTCAGCAAAGAGTCGAGAAATATCAAGACGAACAAAGGAAGGAAACGTTTCGATATTTCTTTGAACATTTAAGGAAAGAAGATTTGCGAAATTCATCATATATATTGGATCAGACTGCAAAAGGCCAAAATATTTATCCTTTCCAAACTCCATGATGCTAACCGAGTCAACAGCCTCCACCGATATATCATAGAAAGGATGAAGTCCGAAAAGGCGTGTAACCCCTAACGCCTCATGCCCCGAAAAGAGAGATGACACGCTGACCTGTCCGTTAAGCACATCAGTAAAGACGCGGATAGTACCTGATAAAATAAACTTTAAACTCTTCACAGCCTCTCCCTTACGAACGATGGAATCGCCGGGTGAGAATTTAAGGAAGTGAATACTTGTTTTCTCAAGGAACGCTGAGACATGATCGGCCCCCACTCCTTTGAAAAGAGGGAGATCCATTATAGTCTCATACATGGTCTTTGTGTTCATAGCGGAAATATCGAAGGGCTTTCAAAAACACGGATTAGATCTCAAATTCTGATTGTCGGAATTTAAAACAAAATCCAGGATACATATTGTAGAATATGAAAAAAGGTGAACTCGAAAGTTCACCTGTAGTAGCGGGATCGAGAATTGAACTCGAGACCTCCGGGTTATGAATCCGACGCTCTAACCAACTGAGCTATCCCGCCGTGAGAAGTAATTTCCCGTTTGCGAGTGCAAA
>CAZXGU010000170.1:0-5936 GCA_964640375.1 uncultured Sangeribacter sp.
CAAACATTGACGCAGACAAGATAGAGGCTCTTATCACAGATAGGACAAAGGTCATCGTACCTGTACATTATGCAGGAGTAGCATGCGATATGGATAAAATTATGGATATTGCCCATCGTCATAATCTCCTTGTAGTTGAAGACGCAGCACAGGCCATCGATTCGTATTATAAGGGTCGCCCATTAGGTTCAATTGGTCATCTCGGATGTTTCTCTTTCCATGAGACCAAGAATATCATAGCTGGTGAGGGTGGACTTCTTACAATTAATGACCAACGCTTCATCCGTCGTTCGGAAATAATATGGGAGAAAGGAACAAACCGCTCTGAATTCTTCCGTGGTGAAGTAAACAAATACGGATGGGTTGACACTGGTTCATCATTCCTCCCATCTGAGTTGATTTCAGCATTCTTGTGGGCTCAGATTGAGAATATGGATATGATCCAGACTCGACGTAAGGAAATATGGAATAAATACTCCCAAGGCTTAAAACCGCTAGCAGAGAAAGGATTCTTCCAACTCCCCGACATTCCTGAGTACGCTACCAACAATGCTCATATGTTCTACATCGTATGTCGTTCACTTGAGGAGCGAACAGCTTTAATAAAGTATCTCAAAGAAAATGATATACTCTCTGTATTCCATTATCTTAGCCTGCATAAATCGGGATATTATGTAAATCATACTGATTCACGACCCAACACCTGCCAGCAAATAGAAATAGTCGGAGATGAACAGCGAGTGGTAGGGTTGGAGCTTCCAAATTGCGACCGTTTCGCAGACTGTCTTGTGCGTCTTCCATTGTTCTATGAACTTACAGATTTAGAAATTAATCATATACTTACTGCAATTGAATCCTTCTTCAAATGATAAAGAATGCTTCAGATTTAGCCTTCTTCATAAAAAACGATATGGCTGCCAATGGCTTTCAGAATCCTAATAAAATTAAAAGATGGCTGAGGTACAGGATTAATCTAATATTGGGGTATGAAAATGCCGCAGTAGTTAGATACTTGAGATGTCTTAGGAAATATGAATACTTTTTGAATATAGAACCAAATTTTTTCAGAAAAATCTTAAGAAAATATTATATGGTTCGCCTTTCCAAACTGAGTCTAAAGTACTCGATAAGAATATGGCCAAATTGCATTGAATCTGGATTAAGAATCCCTCATATAGCGGGGGGGGGTGATTATCAACGCTTTACATATGGGTAAGAATTGCATAGTTAATTGTGGAGTAGTAATTGGCAATAAATTATCCCAAGAGAACAGAGCAACTATCGGTGACAATGTCTATGTAAGCTTAGGCTGTAAAGTAATTGGTAAAGTGCAAATAGGAGATAATTCTATTATTGCTCCCAATGCAGTAGTTGTTAATAATATCCCACCCTCTACAGTCGCCGGAGGAATACCGGCCAAAGTGATTAAAAATATAAAATAATAAAATGAATATATTGTTAATATCATCAAGACCGCCTCATCATTCTGCAGGACTAGGACAATCCATTATGGATGGTTTGACAGACCAAGGTTGTCGTGTTGATTTTTTGACAAAATTCTCTTATGATGGGCAGCCTGATAATGTTATTTCATTATTAAAAAAACCTAAAGACTCCTTCCTTAGGATATTTAAACGTAAAATACTCAATATTCAACCATTAGGAAATTTTATTAGATCAACTTTATCTTTGTTCTTGAAAATGAATAATAGTCCATACATAATAAATAATGGAATATCAATAAAATATCCGAATGAAGCCACACCAGACATTCCAAGTGAATTATTATTGAAGAAAATAAGAAACACGTATGATGCCGTTATAACTTTATTTTGGCAAGATATGATTAATACAACGTCTTTAAAAAAAATATATGATAAACTGTCATGTCCAATTCTTATATTTTCTCCAGATATGTCTCCTATGACAGGAGGATGTTTTTATTTTGACAAATGTAATAGATTTTCTCTAGAATGTGGATACTGTCCAGGATTTAACAGTCATGAGTTTGAAGACCAAAGTCATCATAATTATTTAATAAAAAAAAATAACTATGAGAATATGATTTGCGCTTTCTTGGGAAACTCATGGATGAATAAATTTGCAAAACAAAGTAAATTATTCTCACATATAATAAAAACTGAGATAGTGATTAATGAGAAGAAATTTATTTCTGGAGATAAGGAATTATCACGGAAAAAAATCGGAATAGATCCTAAATATAATTTTGTACTCATGCTTAGGTCTGATAATCATCCAAGAAAAGGGAATGTTGACTTATTCAAGGCCTTATCTATATTTTTATCTGGTCTAACCGCTTCAGAGAAATCGGGATGTTGTGTTTTGGTTGTCGGGGATAAATATTTTGAATCAATATCACAAAGTCTAGAGTGTTATATTCATAATATAGGAATGGTAGAAGAAGAAACTCTAATAAGCTGTTATCAAGCATCAAATTATTTCTTGAATGCTTCTCATGACGATGCTGGACCTTCAATGATTAATCAATCAATAATGTGTGGAACACCTGTAATTTGCTATAATAATGGTGCAGCTATAGATGTTGTAGAACAGGGTAAATCTGGTTTTAAAGTAGATACTGGAGATATTGAAGGCTTAGCTAAAAGTATACAATTAGGTCACAGATTAGATAATGAGTCTTTCTCAGAATTGAGGAGAACAACAAGACAATTAGGATTGGAGCATAATTCACTCGAAAAAATATCAAAGAATATTATTAACGCTATTAATTCATTAAAAAAATCATGAGATTATTAGTGATTATAGTTACCTATAACGGAATGAAATGGCTTGATAAGTGTTTATCAAGTGTTGAGAAATCTTCTGTAAAGGGAGATCTTTTCATTGTAGATAATGGCTCTACCGATGGTTCAAAAGATTTTATCAAAAACCACTATCCCGAAGCAACCTTCATTGAGTCAAAAGAAAATCTTGGATTTGGAAAAGCTAACAACCTCGGACTAAAGTTTGCCCTCGATCAAAATTACGATTATGTATACCTTCTTAATCAAGACGCTTGGGTAGAGACTGATACTTTTGAAAAGCTAATTTCCGTAAGCAAAGACAATCCAGATTATGGTATTCTAAGTCCTTTACAGACAAATCGTCAAAAGACTAGGTTAGATTCAACTTTTTTTGAATACTCACCAATCAACTTATTTTCAGATCTTATCCTTAATCAAGATGTTAAAAGCATTTATTCTGTTAACTTTATTATGGCAGCCCATTGGTTGTTACCTATATCTGTAATTGAAAAGGTAGGGGGATTCTCGCCAACTTTCACTCATTATGGAGAAGATAATAATTATGCACATAGAACAATGTATTGGGGATTCAAGCTTGGAATTGTTCCCTTAAGTATAGGTGTTCATGATAGAGAAAATCGAGGACTTCCAATATCAAAAAAAATGCATTTAACTGAAATGACTTGGAAATATTACCTTAGCAATCCATTAAACTCTTCGAAAATAAGGAAAAAACAAATCTTAAAATCTTGCTTTTTAAGTTTTGTTAAATATCCAAGAATTTCTATAAAACATATATTTCGTTTATTAACAGAATATAATAAGATAAGAAAAAATTTCAAGTTGTCAACAAGTACTACACGTGCTTTCCTATAATAGAAGATATGAAGCCATCAAAGCCTTTAGTGTCAGTTATAATTCCCACATATTCCAGACCTGATAATTTATTACGAGCAATCGAAAGCGTACTTAATCAGAATTATTCGCCGATTGAGATAATTGTTGTGGATGATAATGGGAAAGGTTCTTTTTATCAAAAAGAGACAGAAAAAATTCTTCGTAAATATTTAGGATTAAATAATTTTAAATACGTTGTCCATGATATAAACAGAAATGGATCAGCCGCTAGAAATACAGGTTTGAAAATATCGCAAGGAGAGTATATAAATTTTCTAGATGATGACGATGAATTTCAAAGTTCTAAAATTTCAGCTCAAGTTGAACTATTGATAAAAAATCCAGAATATGAGGCATCTTATACAGACACAGAAATAGTTAAGAAAAATAACAAAAAAAAAATTATAACCCCTATTGAGGTAAATGATGTGTCCTTAATATTAAGCGGAGAAATCTTTTTTAACACTTCAACGGTATTATTTAGAAGAAAAATATTAAACATATTAAACGGTTTTGATGAGTCATTTAAACGCCATCAGGATTATGAATTATATGTCAGATTTTTCAGAAAATTTAAGATGATAAAATGCAATTGCCCTCCTCTTCTTAAGTATGATACTGTAAACATAGTTACACAAAATCCTGAGAAAGCTTTAACATATTTAGAATATTTTTTTAATAGCTTCCGAAAAGATATTCTGAGTTCGAAAAAATCAAAAAAAATTTACACATTTCAATACAACTCTCTTCTTATCCTTGCATTAAAAAATAAAAACTTTGCTATTGCTAAATATTGCTATAGAAAAATAATTGAAAATAAGCAACTTGATGTCAAAACAATACTAAAGGATACCTTTTATTTAGTAAAATCGGTAATGCCTAATAGAGTTAGCGATAATTAGTTATCCCTCAAATCAATACTCTAATAATATCCCTCATATTTTCTTCTATCTGGGATAGGCCTCAACTAAAATAAAGTTAATTACGGTATTGGACAGGTACAACTAAATATATGGACATTTCTTATTCATTATATCATTTACTATATTATAGCATATGTTTATTTTTCTTTTTAATTTATTCAGTCAGAAAAAATAAAAAATTGAAAGACAATTACATATGTTTGATACTTGTAT
Source organism: uncultured Sangeribacter sp. (assembly GCA_964640375.1). Lineage (GTDB taxonomy): Bacteria > Bacteroidota > Bacteroidia > Bacteroidales > Muribaculaceae > Lepagella. The sequence continues at coordinate 4,799 of CAZXGU010000170.1, forward strand.
TGATTATTAGTTTATTGGTTGGAAGTCGCGGAATACTTATTGGAACGGACACCTTCGAATATCATGAACAATTTTTGCAATGTAAGAACAATTCTTGGTTAGGATTATCTTCAGGATGGCATCTTGGAAGCGATCCTATACTATATTATTTTTTAAAGATTGGCTCCTTTTTTAATAGTTTCAATGTTGCTTTAATTTTAGTATCATTGCTTACAAATTACTTTTTATATCGGTTTTGTAATCTTATTCATAGAATAGACAGAGGAATCAGAGCATTTCCATTATTCTTTTTATTATTGATAACATTCTCAACTTTTAACTTTGAGTTTAATGTCATAAGAAGTGGATTAGGATTAGCAATAACTCTAAATGCATCAATATATCTATATCTACGTAAATACAAATTATTTATAACATATTCAATAATAGGAATTTTAATTCATTTTTCAATGTTGATACCAATAGCTATATTTACTATATGCAACTGGTGCAAGTTCGATTTAAATAAATACCTCTACATCTATATAATTAGTATAATAGTGGCATATTTAGGCTATTCGGTATTAGACATAGGTATTTTTCATTCTCTAAAAATAAGGCAAATACAAACTTATACCACTTTTGCAGATCCAAACTACGACGTGGGCTTCAAGCTAAAGTTTGTGTTATACAATTCTATGTTTTTATTTTTATTCTTACTCATTAAAAAAAACATAGGTAAGGTTAACAATAATATAAAGTACTACTTTCTAAGATTTTTCCTACTTAGTTCTTCGCTATTTTTTTTGTGGTTCTCATTACCGTACTCAGATAGAATGGGAGTCTTTTCTTGGACTGTCATTCCTCTTTGTATGGTTCTTTCTTATGAAGGAAGACGAAAAATATTTAAAAATATAATAAAAGTATTTCCTTATTTTTATTTCATAATATGTTATATTCTATCTGGAAGCCACATATCATGATTTTTCCTTATCTCTTAAGGTTTTCTAATACGTACCTGTCCAATCGCGTAGTTTGGTAGGCTCGAAAAATTAGTAGTAACTTTACGGTTGTTAACCTCTTTAGCTTGAGTGCAGCTCCTATCGTAACTGTCCAATTAGGTCATTTGGTTGATTGACAGGACGTTTGTAACTTTGCA
>CAZXGU010000171.1:0-5896 GCA_964640375.1 uncultured Sangeribacter sp.
GAAATAGGCCAACTCCATTATGATAAGGAGAATGAAGATGATTAGATAAGTCATTATTTAAGTTACAGGTTAGAGTGAAGAGTGAATAAGTGGGTTGGAATTAATCAGTTACGCCGGTTGTTACTGATTGAGAAAGCTTTTGATTGTGGTTGTTATTCCGTCGCGGGCATCTATGGGCATTTTCTTCATTCCGAGCGCTCGTTTTATTTTCTCGTTGGAGACCACATAGTTCTCGGTCAGTTTGTCGAGGCGGAAGGTATTCAGGGGGAGATGAAGGATATCCCCGAGTCGGGCGCCTGCATTCACCAATCCTTTGCTCACTCTCCATATCCTTGCTTTCTTTCCCATGGCTCGGCACATAGTCTCTATAAGCTCATTGGTGGATAGAGCGAGGTCGTCGCCCATATTGTATATACCGCTATCGACCCTCTTTTCCAACAGTCGGGATATTACGAAAATCAGGTTGCCAATGGAAGTGAAGGAGCGTTTGTTTTCAAAAGCGCCGAGCGGCCATGGGAGCCCTTTCTTTACAAAACCGTAAAGGAGATTGAGGTTCCCCTTGTTGCCCGGGCCATGAATCATGCAGGGGCGGAGAATAACGACATCGCGTTCCGCATAATTATCTTTTTCGGAACTTAGTTTCTCTCGGATATATTCCTCGGCCTTCACCTTGCTTTCGCCGTAAGGCCCGACCGGAGAGGGTTCTACCTCCTCCGTAAGGATTGCACCCGGCACTTTATCCACGGCAGCCTTCACCGAGCTGAAGAAGATGAATTTCTTTATTGCCGGATGGGAGGAGAAATAATCGAAGATTTTCTTGGTCAGGCCGGTGTTGACTTTGAAATAGACATCGGCACCCGATTTATTCTTTGTATCGTGGGCTTTTCCAGCCAGATGGATGATTGCATCCACCTCAGGGAGAGCGTTGTTATCAAGCTCCTCCCAAGAGAAAGTTTTGACCACTCCCTCTTTTTGGGGCGCAACGATATCGAGCCCATAAATCTCATGTTGATCTTTAAGGGCCTTAACAAGATTGGAACCCACGAAGCCATGGATTCCGGTGATAAGGATTTTCATTTATAATGAGGATTAATCAGCACGCCGAAGGCGCACTGCGTATAGACAACCTATGGAGCGGAGTCGTCCTCAGCTCCGTAGCGATCATTGGAATGGAATATGGAGCGGATATAGAACCGCTCGAAATCTTATGTTGAGTATATTTGCTGTTCGTTTTGGTTAACGATTGCAAAGGTCTTCTTTATTCCCCGTTTTATCCAATACGTCATTTTGGGACATTTACTTTTGGGACGTTTATGGTTAAAGGGCATCTACTAAATCGCAATATTGCTTTGTTACTTTCTCCTTTGAATAATTCCTCTCTATTTCCACTAGGCCATTTGCACCCATTCTATTTAATTCTTCTGGAGTAATTGCCATGAGCCATGCGTAAATTTCCTCAACCTTTCTATTCACTTCAGAAACTGTGACTATTTTAGCGCATTCTTTTTTATCCAGAAAATTCACTATTGGAGAATTTTCTGGCGAACATACCAATAATGGCTTTGCACTTGCCATAATGGTATATACTTTTGAGGGAAAGCCTTGTGCAGCAATCTGGGGTTCCATAAAAATAAATTGAATGTCTGAAAAAGCTAATATATCGGGCATACATTCTCGAGGCTGATAGGGAAGCAAAAAGACATTCTCAAGAGAGAATTCCGCAATCTTATCTGCAACGTATTTATGCATAACCCCTTCTCCTATCACATAATAGTCAATCGGCATCCCTTTAGTTTTTTTTGCTAACTCAATTAGGGTATTCCATTCTTGAGCCATTCCAATATTTCCTGCGTAAAGAAGTTTAAGATGATCATTATCTACGAATAGAGCCTCATTTAAATTAGAACCTTTTTGAACCGGCCGGTAGATTGAAGTATCAACAAAATTAGGGATTATATGCAATTTATCCTTATTTTTGAATCTTCCCACGATATTATTATAAAAAATTTTATCTATAGTCGTGATGGCATCCGATTGATTATAAATTGTACGCTCCAACTTACTTAACACTCTGTAAACTAAACCAGATTTTTTTCCCAATATATCTGGGTACACCTCTTGCACATTATAAATCACCTTGGCGCCCTTTATCTTCCCGAGCCATAAATTCACCATACCTATAGTAAGTGGGGGTGAGGGAGATATAATTACGTCAATCTTTTTAATAAAAAGAGCTGAAAAAAAAGAGACCAAGTGCCAATAAACAAATCCAATCAAACGAAGAAGAGTAGATTTAAACTTCTTTTGAGGGACATGATATACTTTGATGCCCTTATAATCACTTTTCTTCAATAATCCCCAAATCTTCCATTTTAAAGGTTGAGCCTTTAATTGAGCATCCACTTTATTGAAGTGAGGAGTAGTGGTTAGCACGACCACCTCATTACCTGCATCTCTTAGTGCCGTTGCTATGTCACTATAAAGATACCCAGTAGAAACGCCATCAGGATTAAACGCAATGCTATGAATAAGTATTTTCTTTTTCATACTTAATCCTTTCTCCAAACCATTTTATTGACAACAGTCACATACGACTGGATGATTTTCACCACAATGTTGCTGACGTTCTCCCCGATATATACATCCACTGGGGTGCCGTGATCTTGGTTACGATTCATCTCAATCGCTGTCTCTACTGCCTGTATGAGCGATTTTTCATCAATACCGGCAAGAATGAATCCTGCGCTGTCAAGCGACTCGGGACGCTCAGTGGACGTTCGGATACATATTGCTGGGAAAGGATGACCAATAGATGTAAAGAAACTTGATTCCTCCGGAAGAGTTCCTGAATCAGAAATTACAGCAGCAGCATTCATCTGGAGACAATTATAGTCGTGAAAGCCGAGCGGCTCATGCTGTATCACCCTCCTATCAAGTTTGAAGCCAGATTGTTCCAGTCTTTTACGACTCCGCGGGTGACAACTGTACAGAATAGGCATGTCATATTTATCTGCTATGGCATTGATGGCATTGAAAAGTGAGAGGAAATTCTTTTCTGTGTCAATATTCTCCTCGCGGTGAGCAGACAGCAATATGTATTTTCCCTTCTCCAAATTAAGCCGACTATGAATGTCGCTGGTCTCAATATCTTTAAGATTGGCGTGAAGCACCTCCGCCATTGGTGAGCCAGTGACATATGTGCGCTCCTTTGGCAGTCCGTTATCAGCTAAATACCGGCGGGCATGTTCCGAATAGCAGAGATTCACATCTGAAATAATATCCACAATCCGTCGGTTGGTCTCCTCTGGCAGACACTCATCCTTACACCGATTACCTGCCTCCATATGGAATATGGGTATGTGCAGACGCTTTGCCGAAATTGCACTGAGGCATGAATTGGTATCACCTAATATCAGAAGCGCATCAGGCCTTACATCAACCATCAGCTTATAAGAGCAATTTATAATATTACCCACAGTTGCTCCCAAATCGTCGCCAACTGCATCCATATAAACTTCTGGATCATCAAGCTTGAGGTCCCGGAAGAAAATGCCGTTAAGGTTGTAATCATAGTTTTGACCTGTATGAGCTAAAATTACATCGAAATATTTACGGCATTTATTGATAGTGGCAGCGAGGCGAATAATTTCAGGTCGGGTACCAACGATAATCAGAAGTTTAAGCTTACCGTTATTAGCAAACTTTATATCTTTATAATCTGTCTTCACAATAAAATCAACTTAAGAATTATACTACTGAATCAAAGAAAGTGTCCGGTCGCTCGGGATCAAAAACCTCATTGCAATACATCACCGTCACCAAATCTTCCTTTTCAGAAAGATTAATAATATTGTGGGTGTAACCCGGAAGCATTATCACCGACTGGATCTTATCACCGCTCACCTCAAATTCAAGCACTTCATCGGTTCCCTCCTTGCGCATCTGAATAAGGCCATGACCCTTAACTACGATAAACTGCTCCCACTTGGAGTCATGCCAGTGCTGGCCCTTAGTTATACCGGGCTTTGATATATTGATACTCACTTGGCCGCACTTCGGAGTGTGCAGCAACTCAGTAAAACTTCCACGGTCATCCTCGTTCATTTTCAAGTCGAACACTGCTTTTTCCTTTGGAAGATAAGAGAGATAGGTTGAAAAAAGGCGCTTTGAGAAACTATCTGAAGGGATTTCTGGGATCATGAGAGTTTTAGGCATCTCTGCAAACTGATTGAGCAAGTCAACAATCTCCCCGAGAGTTGCTTTGAAAGAGAAAGGCACCGCACAGTATCTTCCGTCTTCACTGATGATAGTCTCCACTCCTTCAAACTCACAATGATGTTCCTTCCCTTGCAAGGCAAGAATCATTTCATCCACAAGGTCGTCAATATAGAGGAGTTCCAGCTCTACTGAAGGATCATTAACCTGAATGGGGAGATCGTTAGCAATATTATTGCAGAAAGTGGCCACGGCAGAATTGTAATTGGGAAGGCACCACTTTCCGAATATATTAGGGAAGCGATAGACCAACACTTTTGCCCCCGTCTCTTTGGAATATTCAAAGAAGAGTTCTTCCCCGGCCTTCTTGCTTTCCCCATAAGGATGGCCGGCATAGCGACCTAAGAGAGTTGCCTGTATAGAACTTGATAACATCACTGGGCACCGGTTGTCATATTTTTTAAGAGTCTGCAAAAGAGTTGAGGCAAATCCGAAATTTCCTTTCTTAAAATCCTCTGGATTATCGGGACGATTCACTCCTGCAAGATTGAACACAAAATCGGCCTCACGACAATAAAATTCAAGATCCTCGAGAGAGGTATCAATATCATATTCATACACCTCTTCAATCTTCACAGGACAATTTCTAATTTTCCCCTCCTTGATATTATTCAGACGGGCACAAAGATTCTTACCCACAAAACCCTTAGCGCCAGTAACGAGAATTTTCAAAATATAAAGATTTTAATTTTAAATATAAAATTTTAAACTCTAATCACTCACTTCTGATTTCGCGAGCCTGTTCATTCTCGATCAGTCCAAGGTCTGCTTGAATAAAGCGGAGACGCATCAGCTGTTCCTTCATTCCTTCTACGTCGAGACGAGCCGTGTTATGGCTGTGGTAATCTTCAATCTTGCTCACCTCCTCATCGCCCTCTGTGAAGAACTTATCATAATTTAAATCGCGAGTATCGCAGGGAATCCTATAATAGTTACCCATGTCGATAGCCTTGGCCATCTCCTCACGGGTGACAAGAGTCTCATATAGTTTTTCACCGTGACGAGTCCCTATCACCTTCACCTCAGTCTCTCCATATTTAGGGTCAACCTTTGCATATATCTGCTTAAGAGCCTCTGCGAGAGTGGAAAGAGTGGCTGCCGGAGCTTTTTGCACGAAGAGGTCACCGTTATGGCCATGAGTAAAGGCATAAATCACCAAATCCACAGCATCATCAAGAGTCATCATGAAGCGTGTCATCTCCGGGTCGGTGATGGTGATAGGCTTACCATCCATCATCTGCTCAACCCACAAAGGGATAACCGAACCACGGCTCGCCATAACGTTACCATAGCGAGTGCAACAGATAGTTGTGGCACCATCTTCTCCAAGTTCACGACCCTTAGCGATTGCCACCTTCTCCATAAGAGCCTTGGAGATACCCATAGCATTAATAGGATAGGCAGCTTTATCAGTAGAAAGCACCACAACATTCTTCACCCCATGCTCGATAGCTGAGAGAAGCACATTATTTGTACCCTCCACATTGGTTCGGGTAGCCTCCATAGGGAAGAACTCACAGCTTGGCACCTGTTTGAGGGCAGCCGCAGAAAAAACATAGTCGACACCGCGCATGGCGATATCGACCGATTCCTTATTGCGGACATCTCCGATGAAATACTT
>CAZXGU010000172.1:0-5842 GCA_964640375.1 uncultured Sangeribacter sp.
TGTCGGTTGTGTTTGTGGGTTTTACTTTGTGTAGATGCTTGCAGGAGTGGCGGCGGTGAAATAGATTTTATTGCTTATTGCCGCGCTGCAATTGCGTTCGTCAACTCCATTATGATTGAAGATGGCTGCTATATATTTCTCGCTTGCATCGAAAACGCAATCAAACATTTTATTATAATGTTCGTTGGCGTATTCCTGACCGTTCCAGCTTGCCTTTGCAAGTCTTTTCATCAAGATCCGCGCTTGCTCGTTAATTTGGTGTGGTGTCTTTGTTCTCATGTCGTTGGGTGTTATCGGTTGTTGGTGTTGGTGTAAATCTCCATTTTATAGGAGATATTTGAAAGGGTGAGGAAATTGCGTGCAATAAAATCCTTTGTCATGCCCTCCGCTGTTCTCATATAACTCCCGATGTTGAAGAGATAACGACCTTGGATTTCATCAACTTTGCAACCTATTTCCATATATCGGTCATAATCCCATTTTTCGCGGCGTGCCTTCCAGCCATAGCCGGCGCGGATCCTGTCGGCCTGTCTTAATATGTCGTTAATGCTTTTTGTTCTCATGCTTCTATTTTGTTTAAGTGGATTTTCCAATAATTTGCAAAGTCTCCCAGTGTTTCAAAATTACCGCCGGGAATGGTTGCCATTTCGGGGCTTGTTTCAATCATGTTCAGGAAGGCGCGAACATCATCAATTAAGAAATTATTTAGTTTTGTTCTCATTGTCTTGTTTGCTTTGTAGCGGCCTGTTTCCGCCGGGTTAATACTTTCTATTATTGAGGAGGAGAAAAGCGAGGAGAGAGGAGAGAAAACGGGGTCAGTCGGTTATTTTGAAGTAGTAAGCAAAATCCTTTTCATTAAGGTTTGTTTTCGCCCAGTCGTTGACAAAAGACCACATTGTAAAATAGAGCTGGCTCAGGGTTTCAAGCGTCTTGTCGTGGTCGTGCTGCTCGGCCGCGCTGTAATAAAAGCACCCTTTGTGATTGAGCACAAGCGCGAGCTCTGCAAGATAGACAACATCGTGCCGCCATTCCGCGAAAGCGCGTCTGAATGTATCGACAATCGCTTCAAGCCCGTACAGATCAGCTATGCTGAAATCATCCCAGAACGTTGTCTTTGGCTCGTAGCCAATCTCGTCAGCCATCCCCCACTTCGGGAGCTTCGGCATTTTAAGCGTGCTTTCCTGTCGCTGTCCGTTCTCGTCAGAACTTATTACATTAATCTCCATAATTGATTGTATTTAATTGGTTAATAACTTGTTATATCGTAGTCTTATAATAATTTCTTAGATATGCAAATAATTTTACATGTTTTTCAGCATATTTTTCAGAAATAATTAAATATAAAGGAGGAGAGATGATTATTTTTACCGGTCAGCCCAGTAGGTTCTGAAACTTAGTTTTTCGGTTCCGTATCGTTTGAGCCAAGTATTACAGCGTTTTGTCTGCTTTTCGATTGCAAGTTCATACGCGGTTATTAACCGCTGCTTGTCATCGTCGCTAAGTGGTTTGTAGAATCCCTTGTCATACAATCCGCGCTCGTACTCGTCAAGATAATCGACCGCGTTTGTTGCATCGGGGCAGACGCTTGATTTTTGAAGTTGCCAGAAATCGCCCTCATTCCTCGCTCTGAATTTTATCAGCCACAGATATTTATAACTTGATTGGCACACCCCTTTAAGCCGGTCTAAAACGCCCTGCAACTTAGATGTATTTTCAGCTATGAAATAAGCGCGTTGTGTTTGCTCGTTCTCGGTCACGCTACAGTGTTCGTCATAATCGGGACCCTCGTCGTGATGCCAAAATTCGGTTTGAAGTCTATCGCTCTCAATCGCAACAACCTCGCCGCCCGACAACCTGACTACAATCGGGTATTCTTTGTAATACCAATCCGGGAGGTCGCTGTTTTCAATCCATTGTTTCCGCTCGTCGTCGGTAAGAATAAATTCGGGAGTTCGGTTGCGTCCTGTATGCGAGTTATTCCGATTGTTCGAGGAGCCACAACGATTGCTGCAATCAAGGTCGGCAAGCTCATAGGTCTTATACATTATCTCAAAATAATCAAGCAGTCTTATAAGCTCGTCATAACTCTTTTTCCGTGGGAATATGAACCCCGGGCCACACTGGAGCCTGTAATTATATTTGCCCCCGATGTCGGTCAGATAATCCGTTAACACCCCGTCTCGCTCAATCAAGAGCGCAATCGACTTCTCGGAGTAATTAACCAGCTTAAAATATAATCTTTCGTCATCCATAATATAAATATGCTTGTTGGTTTATATTAGTGCTTTAGTCGGTAGATCCAAACCAGCTAAAGCAGTAAGGAGAAGTAAGAGAATAAGCCGTTTTAAGGCCGTTGACGGCTTATTCTCTTTATTATGTTACATTACTAACCCCATATCATTACAGAGCCACAGGAACGCCCAGACCACGAACCACACGGCCGTAAAAGCGACCGAAACAAGCAACCATATAAGAATGGTTTCTAATCGTGGAATAAGGGAGGAGAAAGGGAGATATTTTGTTAATATTGATTTCATGATAAAATAAGGGTTGTAACCGCGTATTTTTACGCGGTCTATATGTTTATATTATTTCGGTTGAGAAACGCGGAGAGGAAGCCCCGGAGCGGCTTATTTACCGCCCCGGTGACTCTTTTATTTAATCATCTTTGCAATTTCGGTTTCAGTTTTGCCGGATAAATCGTAATAAGAGAAAATATTTTCCGTATCAATCCGAACCGTTTTTAATAATTCCCGGCTCTTTTCTTTTTCGGTTATAATCGTGCCGTATCCATGCCAGTTGGATTTTTTTACACCTAACCGCTCTATAAAAGCGAACTGATGGCGGCGCAACATCGAGGGGTGCACAATCGGGTAACACATTGAAAGGAGGTTAAACGGCTGTGAAGCTGTCTTAACTCTTACGGCTAAAACAGTATCGTCTCTTTGGTAATAATCCGAGGTTAGATCAACCGCCCAAAGTTCAACGCGGATCCCCGAACGCTCAAAAGAGTTTATAACATTAAAGAGTTTTGCGGCTGTCTCTTTAATCCATTTTGCAGGTATGCAGGAACCCACAGCCATATTATAAGCTATGGTAACAACGCGCGCCGGTTGCCGTGTAACAACTTTTCGCAACATGTTGCGAGGCGAACCAGACAACGCCGGCCCGACCATTGGCAGGAATCCGACCGGTGAAAGCTTATAATAAGATGAAGAGGAAGACGCGGCGGCACTCAAATCCATAATATTTCTGATCTCTTTTGCGCCCTCATTCCAACCAAACCGAAGCAAATTGTTTGCCTCATCCATGTTTTTTGTAAGGGTGAATTTCTTATCTCCTTTAATAGAAGCACATTGCGACGCCGGCCACGTTGCAGGGGTTGAAGTAAGCCAATTTTCAAACGAGCAAACGGAATCGAACCGTTTAGCATATATCTTATTATTTGCCATATCTAAGGGTATTTAACCCCCGGGGGATAATCCCCGGGGAGGGTGAAACAATTTACGCGGCTAACTCTTTAAATGCTTCAAACCATTCATTTACGGGGCCATCGTACGCACCCAGAATGGAATTAAGATTCGTTTTGTCTAACCCTTTAAATAGGTTGTATTCTAAATTTTGCGCTTTAGAGAATAGTCCATCGCTTTTCTTCAGCCATTTTATTTCAGCTGAAGAGACAACGAGCGAAACACCGGAGGACTTGACAGCCTTACGAACAGCGAGAACAAAGTTTAATAAATCCTTATCCCCGGCAGCGTTCAAGGCATCTATTTCGGGATCGTAATCGACCAACACGAAAGCGAAACGACGCCTAAAAGCTTGATCAAGTTGATTGCGGCCGGTATAGTCGCAATCCGCGCCTAATCCTATAGTGTTACCGGCTGCAAAGCATCTGAAATTAGGGTGCATGTCAACACGACCAACAACAGGGAATGTGGCAAAGCCATTTTCGATTGCTCCATTAAGCCAAGTAACGGCCGAAGGATCGGAGGCATCAATTTCATCGAAAAACGCGAAACCGCCCTTTGTATATGCTTTGTAAAAGGGGGATTCAACGTAATTGCCATTCACGTCCGGATTGCCCAAAAGGGTTGTATAGATGTCGTCTATCTTTCCAAAGGGGTAAAAATCCAATCCCCACGCTTCGCAAAGTTGGGAGGCAAGAACACTTTTGCCAGTGCCGGCAGGGCCATAAGCGTACACGTTGCGGCCGAGCTTCTGTAATTGGAATATCTTTGCAAATTCACGATGAACACGACCGGTAACGCCAACGCTTGAACCATCGGCGAGTGTTACAAGTGTTTTGCCGTTGCGTGCAGCTTCTAACGCGGCCGCAGCCTCTTTCTCTTTGCGTTCTTTTTCTTCTCTTTCTTTCTTCTCTTTTTCCTCTTTCTCTTTCTGTAACCTTACTTTCTCGCTTTTCCAGTATTCCACACCGATCCGGATAATCTTTTCATATTCTGAAATAGCATCTTTAAGACCAGGCACAACAGCAAAGGTTAACATATTTGCAGACCATTGAGGTGCGTCTGTCTCATTCACAAGCGAGGTTGCAAACTCTTTTCCGTATTGTTCAACGTCTTTTTGTATTGGGAGCACGGCAAAGAGCTTACCCAGTGAGACAAGTTCCGAGGGATCCGGCGCAATGTATTCTGTTATAACATCGTCCTCTTTCTTTGTTGCGGTTGCAGCACTGGCAGCGGTTGAAGTGGTTGCAGTGCTTGAAGTGGAGGAACCACCACGAGAACCGCGTGCGGCGGCCTTTCGTGCCTCATATTCCTCCGAGCCCTCCCAGTCAATAACGGCGTTAGAAATAATTTCCTTTATCCCTTTTTCGTCACCGCTTGACAACCGCCATGCGTTGTTGAATTGATGGAGGGAGAGAGATCCACCGGCGGCGGCAACCTCTTTTTGAAGTTCAACCGGGTTGAGATCTCCAGCACCTAACGCAGATCCGAAGAATAACAACAAGCTTGTTTGATTGTCATAACTTGCAACTCCTGACTTTTTGCCATTAACAAAGCATCTTTTGAATGAAATTTCTTTTACTAACATGATTCTTGATTTTTATTTGAATTGAACATCTTTGTTTTTTGAGAGAGGAAGAGCAACAGCGTTATGCTACTTTTGCCCAGTATTCGTTTAAGAATGTTACCACCTCTATGTTTACGCCAATCAAAGCAGCCATTTTAACAATGCTATCGACAGCGTAACAGGGGATTGTAACGTAACCGAATGATGTTTGAAGAATGCGTGAAAGAAGATCCGCGATTTCTCTCTGTGTGGAAGTTGTGTTTAAATAAGTTTCCATATCTTTTGATTTTTATTTGAATTTATGCTATCTTTGCAGCGATTTTTATTTGAATTAACCCGGCAAAAATCCGAGAGGACAAGTAACCGGGCTCTTTCCTTTTCTCTTTGCAAAGGTAACAAAAATTGTTGAATTTTGCAAGAAAAAAGAGGAGAAAATTAAGGCTTTTTCCTCTAATTTTCAACAAGTTAGACGAGTAAAGCCAATTTTTGGGGTGAAAAATCGTTCACCGAAATGGTGTTAACGGAATAAGGCTCTAACCACACACAACTAACCTCCTTACAAAGAGGGGATATTTACCCTCAAATTCCTGAATGGAGGGCAAAACAGCAAAGGGGTACGGGGGATTGCGACGCGCCAGACCTCGTTTTAAAACATGCGACCCACAAAAATTTTTTTTATTTTTTTCGATTGGGGTTCAAAAAAATATATTGCACAATCACACATCTACACTGGGACATACATTAAAAAATAAAAACATAACATCTTGATAATAAATATAATTAATATAATAATGATGATTGTGAT
>CAZXGU010000173.1:0-5807 GCA_964640375.1 uncultured Sangeribacter sp.
CGTCGTCACCGATGAGGAGACGTTTCGGGTCGGTAGAAAGAGTAGTCTTACCTGTTCCTGAAAGACCGAAGAAGATTGCAGTGTTCTTACCCTCTTTGTCGGTGTTTGCAGAGCAGTGCATTGAAGCGATGCCGCTCTGGGGAAGGAAGTAGTTCATCATAGAGAACATACCTTTCTTCATTTCGCCGCCATACCAAGTGTTGATGATCACCTGCTCTTTAGAAGTAGTGTTGAACACAACGGCAGTCTCAGAGTTGAGGCCGAGTTCTTTATAATTTTCAACTTTAGCCTTAGAAGCGTTGTAAACCACGAAGTCGGGCTTGAAGTCTTTGAGCTCCTCAGCAGTAGGAGCGATGAACATGTTAGTCACGAAGTGAGCCTGCCAAGCCACTTCCATGATGAAGCGAACAGCCATGCGGGTGTCCTTGTTGGCACCGCAGAAACGGTCAACAACATAAAGCTTTTTGCCTGAGAGCTCCTTGATAGCGATCTCTTTGATCTCTTTCCAAGCTTCTTCAGTGACGGGCTTGTTGTCGTTTTTGTATTCTTCAGTTGTCCACCAAACTTTATCTTTAGAGTTATCGTCGAGGACGATGAATTTATCTTTTGGGGAACGGCCTGTGTAAACGCCAGTCATCACGTTAACGGCGCCGAGCTCGGTAACAGTGCCTTTTTCGAAGCCTTCGAGAGAAGGATCGGTTTCAGCTTTGAATAATTCCTCGTAGGAGGGATTGTAGATTACCTCTTTGACATCTTTGATGCCATACTGGGACAAATCTATCTGTGCCATAGTAAATAAATATTATTTTGGGTTTAAAATTATTACCTTAACTTAGAAAATCAATGTTTTTTACATGACCTATAAAATCAAGAATCAATGTTTTGACATGACCTATTTTTCTGAATGCAAAGGTAATCATTTTATTTGAAATAACATATCTAATTAAATAAATTTTTCTTTAATTATGTTAATTCGTGGAAAAGTGAGAGAAAATTTCTTGTTTAGGCTTCTTTCACTCCATTTTCGGGGCTTTGAGCAGCCGGTTTTTTCTTTCGGCGACGCTTAGGACGCGGCTTGGCATCCGGGGAATCGGAATTATTGGAGACCTCTGCGGGATTTGAGTTATTAGAATTATCCGATGGGTTGGAATTATCGGAGGAAGCCGGATTATTGGATGTATCCGGATTATTGGATACATCCGGATTATTTGGTTTCTTCTTGCGTTTTTTTCTCTTGCGTGGAGCTGCAGGTGCATCGGAATCAGAAATGGAAGCTGAGTCCTCATTGCCGGGGGCTGACTGGTGGGCGGTCGGGGCCTTATCCTTCAAAAGACTGTCGGTGATAAGCTCGGCCACATATTCGGACGCCACATAATTTCCAAGGCGTCGCTGCATGTTGCGATAGCCGGCAATCTGCCAGTCGCGGCGCGGAGAGGGTTGAAGAAGAGGAGTCAGCTCGCGTGCTATGGCATCGGCCGTGCAATTATGCACCAACAGCTCCGGCACCACATTATTATTGACAATCAGATTAGGGAGCGACACATATTTTACTTTTAGGAGTTTCTCCATAATCTTATATGAAATTTTCATTCCGTTTGCGCGGTAGGCCACGACCTGCGGCGTGCCGATAAGAGCAGTTTCGAGAGTGGCGGTGCCTGAAGTGACCACGGCAGCCTGAGAATATTTCAGGAGGGTATGGGTCACACCGAATACCACCTTCAGGCCCGGATCCTGAGCCACCTCGCGATAGAACTTTTCCGGGATTGAGGGAGCGGCACCAACAACATATTGAAAATCTGGGAAACGCTTCACAGCCTGAATCATCAGTGGAAGGTTGTTGCGAATCTCTCCCTTGCGCGAGCCTGGAAGAAGGGCGATGATTGGTTTGTCGTCGGAAAGACCCTGACGCTCCAAGAAATGGCGGCGAGGGGGGATATGCTTCATAGAGTGGGCTATCTCCTGGACAGAGGGATTGCCGACGTATGTGACATCATAACCATGTTTCTTATAGAAAGGCACTTCAAAAGGGAGGATTGAATAGAGCTGGTTGACATATTTTTTTATCCTCTTGACTCTATATTCCTTCCAGGCCCATACTTTTGGAGAAATGAAATAATGGACAGGGATTCCTTTCTTTGCGGCATACTTTGCCAGTTTTAGGTTGAATCCGGGATAATCCACCAAAATAAGCGCATCCGGCTTATAGACATCAATCAGGAGGTTAGCTTATTTAAGGTTACGCCACAGCGAGGGGAGCTTCCGCAACACTTCGCTGAAGCCCATCACATTCATCTCTTTATAATGGAGGTCGGGACGCCGGCGCGATTCCTTTTCCATGAAGTCGCCACCGAAATAGCGCAATTCAAAATCCGGGTCAGCCTCCTTCAAAGCCTTTATCAGTTGCGAGGCGTGCAGATCGCCTGATGCCTCGCCGGCTACTATCATATATTTCATATATGTTTCAATAAAATTTAAGGAACCTCCGGTTAAAATTCCGGGGTTGCTTTTATCCGCTCACGCGGTTGCTAATATAATATTTACGCTTTTCAGAGCGTTTTTCGTATATGAAAATAAAAAATCTTTTTCCCCTATTTTTGACCATAGCCGCTTTCGTTGGTTTAATGCTCTCTTCGTGCATTTCCGACGCGGTTTCAACTTCCTCCACCGACAGGCTCACATTTTCGCGCGACACGGTGAATTTTGACACCGTTTTCACCGATTTGGGCACTCCCACGGCGCGTCTTATCGTGTTCAACCGCAATAAGAAGGGGTTGGATATTTCGTCAATTCGACTCCGTAAGGATGATTCCAACTTTTCAATCAATGTTGACGGAAAAAGCGGGAAGGTGTTCAATAATGTTGAAGTGAGGGGTAACGATTCGATATATGTCTTTATAGAATGTTTTATCCCTGAAAATGCAGGTAGAGAGCCTGCGCTTGTTGAGGATGAATTGGTCTTTGTTACCAACGGGGTGACACAGAGCGTTCGCTTGGAGGCCTACGGACAGAATGTGACCAGGCTTAAGGGGGAGCGCATCACCTCCGATTTTACCCTTGGTCCTGAGCAACCTATTGTGGTGTTCGATTCCTTGGTGGTGGAGAAAGGCGCCACGTTGCGCGTCCTTCCCGACACACGGCTTCTCTTTCATGATGGGGCGGAGCTCATTGTGCATGGCAATATCGAGGCTGTCGGCGAGCCCGGGAAAATGATTCAGATGCGTGGCGACCGCCTCGACAATGTCCTTCCTGATGTGGGGTATGATATCCTTGCCGGCCAATGGCGAGGATTGAGAATATCGGCCGGTTCTTTCGACAACAGGCTTGAATATGTGGATATGCGCTCCACCTCTGTCGGACTCGCGCTCGATTCCTGTGCCGATTTATCGCGAACAAAGATTTTGCTTCGCAATTCATGGCTGCATAATTCCCAAAGTTCTGTGCTTTCAGTTAAGTATGCTAAAGTGGAGGCCTACGGTTGCTGTTTCTCGGAGGCCGGCGATGCAGTGGTGAGTCTAACGGGAGGCGACTTGAAATTCGTGCAATGCACATTTGCCAATAACTATCTCTTCTCCGCTATTGCTAATCCTATCGTCTCGCTATATCATCTCTTGCCCGAGCATACAAATGACAATAATCTGCCACTGATGAAGGCTTCTTTCGAGAATTCCATTATTTATGGGTTGGTGGCCGACCTTAATGAGGGCGACCTTAACGACTCAGATGTGTTTTTCCGATACGTGTCTCTAAAATCAAAAGGGGATGATGATGACCATTTCATCAATTGTCTTTGGGATACTGACCCGCTGTTCCTCACCGACCGACCGGAATATTATTTCAATTATCATGTCAAAGAGGATTCTCCGGTGATAGGGCAGGGGAATCCGGGATATGTTAATTCGGAGTGTCTTATAGATATGGATGGAGTGAACAGGCTCTCGGATGGGAATCCGACTTTGGGAGCTTATCAGAAGTAATTATGAATTGTGGATTATTATAGTTAATTTTGCAATTCAAAAGATGAAAAGAATGTCGATTCAACATATATTGCTTGGGGCGTCGCTGCTTTTGATATCTTGCGGCGGCAAGACATCTGCGGTGGCGGTGGCTGATTCGATGCCGGAAAATGAGACGGAATCGGCAGCGGCTTTCTCTGCCGATAGCGCTTATTCATATCTTGCAAGGCAGGTGGAGTTTGGCCCCCGTGTTCCTAATACGGATGCACACCGTCTTGCCGGCGATTGGCTTGTGCAGGAGCTGAAGCGCCATGGGGCGATAGTGACTGAGCAGAAGACCGACCTAAAGGCCTTCGACGGCACTGTGCTTCATGCTCGCAATATTTTCGGACAGATTAATCCGGAAGCATCCTCTCGCATCCTACTTCTTGCCCATTATGATTGCCGCCCCTGGGCTGACCAAGACCCGGAGGAAGCCAATAGGAAGAAACCTGTGGATGGTGCCAACGACGGAGCAAGCGGAGTGGCGGTGATTCTTGAAACAGCCAGGCAGCTAAAGGCTTCCGGCTCTGGTTTGGGAGTGGACTTCCTATTCGTCGATGCCGAAGACTGGGGCACTGACGGCGATGACGATTCCTGGGCAATGGGGACCCGCTATTTTGCCGAGAATCCCCCTGTGGAGGGATATGCCCCTTCATTCGCTATCCTTTTAGATATGGTGGGAGGTAAGGATGCCCAATTCCCTCGCGAATATTTTTCCCAACAGAATGCCGCCTATCTTAACGACGCCTTCTGGAACGCGGCGCATAAGGCTGGTCATGCCTCCCGATTCCCCAATAAAATGGGGGGTGCGGTGACCGACGACCATGTAGAGCTGATAAAGGTAGGCATACCGGCTATCGACATTATTGAATATAACTCCGCCTCCGGATTCAATCCCCATTGGCACACCACCACGGATAATCTCGATAATATATCGAAGGAGACACTCGGGGCAGTTGGCGAGTCGCTTATGCAATTCCTCTCGGAGCAAAAATAGCGCGGAGGTGTGCCTACCAAAGCAAATTAATTAGCGCGAAGCTGTTTCCGCCAGGGGCTGTGCCCCAAAACAAGAAATAATTATAAAAAAGAAAGATATATGGATTTCATAGAAGAACTTACCTGGCGCGGCATGATCCACACCATGATGCCGGGCACCGATGAGCAGTTGAAGAAAGAGATGACCACTGCTTACCTCGGAATCGACCCTACCGCCGATTCCCTCCATATCGGACATCTCTGCGGCGTGATGATGCTCCGCCATTTCCAGCGTTGCGGCCATAAGCCCTTGGCTCTCGTAGGAGGCGCCACCGGTATGATCGGCGACCCGTCCGGCAAATCAGCCGAGCGAAACCTTCTCGACGAGGAGACGTTGCGTCATAATCAGGAATGTATCAAGAAGCAGCTTGCCAAATTTCTTGATTTTGAAAGCGATGCCCCCAATAAGGCTGAGTTGGTGAACAACTACGACTGGACCAAAGATATCACTTTCCTCGATTTCGCCCGCGAGATAGGAAAGCATATCACGGTTAACTATATGATGGCCAAGGACAGCGTGCAGAAGCGTCTTAACGGCGAGGCACGCGATGGCTTGAGCTTTACGGAGTTCACTTATCAACTTCTCCAGGGCTTTGATTTCCTCCACCTCTATGAAGCGAAGAATTGCAAATTGCAGCTCGGTGGTTCCGACCAATGGGGCAACATCACTACTGGCGCCGAACTCATCCGTCGCAAGAATGGTGGTGAAGTATTCGCCCTTACTTGTCCGCTTATCACCAAGGCCGACGGCGGCAAATTCGGCAAGACTGAGAGTGG
>CAZXGU010000174.1:0-5793 GCA_964640375.1 uncultured Sangeribacter sp.
AAGTCTCTCACGCAAAGACTTGTTGGTAAGCATTTCATTTGAAAGATACTTTAAACAAGCATGCTGATAACACGCCTGAACACGCTCTTCCTTTGAAATCTCCGGCCATGTTTTATACGCAGATAGGATAATTGTTGTACGAATATCAGATATCATATATTTAATAGGAGGTAACTGGTATTTTTCTATAGCGGCAAGAGCTTTATCCATGCCACTACCTTTTTCCTCACAAAAACCCATTCGACGCATAACGTCAGCTAATTCCTCATTTCTGGATTGATATTCGTCAATAAACCGATCCGGATTTATAAGAGGCTGTCCAGGGGAAGATATTTCCACACTATCAGTGTATATTTCAATCATTGGAAAACCCAGTACCGAAAAAGTTTCTTTATTTATCTCAACAATGGATTAACACCTATTCCGAAATTCTCATATAGTTGTTCCTTTAAATTATTCAAAAATAAATATATACCAGAAACCTGGGGAAGTAACTTCAATTTAGAAAACTTGAATTATAAATTAAAATCTATAAGAGAAATTCATTAGAATTCTGTGAATTAAAGCATTATCGCGGCTAACACACCCAACACTGTCGCCAAGTATGGGAGTAGGAGCATAACTAAGAGATACCCCAAACTTCTTATACCAAATACCTATATCATACTTTAATCTTATGCCGTAGGCATGTCCGTTATCATATTGACCAGTATAAGTATCATTGTAGACCCAATTTCTTAAGCCCAATTCAAACCCTACCCCTAAACACATATCGAGTTCGATGTTTGATAATGGAATATTTATTCCTAATTTGGGCATAACATAAAGCGTAGGATCAATATCATTTATTACATAGTGATAGTCCCAGTGATGTCCCCAAAAAGTCGATGTCCCTATATCTCCCCCATAATAAAGATTAGAAGTTTGTGTGCAGCGTCTTTGAAATCCAAACCAGATATCATAAGAAAAGTCTATTTTATCAAACCAATCGTCAGAATTAAAAAATATCCCTGCCCCTCCATTAACCGAGAACCATTGGCGACGCTTATCTTTTATCTCCCTTTTCTCATCCTTATTTTTAGTATTATTCCAATTTTTGAAATATCCCGGATACCCTATAACTTTTATAATGGCTCCTGTGGAAGTGATTGAAATATCAAAAAGGGGACTAACAATTACGTCACAATTATTTTTTTCTGATGACTTAAATATACCGTAAGATTTCAGATTTTCAATTGTGGCTTCCTCATTTCCTTTAATCGAGCGTGCTTCAAGTTCAGAGACCGACAGAGTCCAAACATCATTAATCTTCCCTTTTGATGCATCCACTTCTACCTCAGCTTCCACCGGCCTAAGATTAAGTTGAGGAGTACCATCCACAGTACGGCCCTCAAGCGCATTGAGAGTTACTTCTGATTTATCCCACGCCAACACCGGCAACATAGAAAACAGTAGGCAAATTAAAAATAAGCATCTTTGCAGTAGTTCGCATCCTTTATGCCGAGCAATAAGTTTATCTGTCATAACCTTTGATTTTTTTCAAAGTTACAACTTTTAATCAACTCCACAAAATGTGTTTGATCTAAAAATAAAGACAATACTTCAAATAATGCGGCTCTTTATGAAGTTCATAATCTCAGAGAATGAAAGTAGCTCTAATTTCGTCTTTCGGATATATGCTTTCCAGCGCAAATCCATGTCTTTGTCGTTTACAAACTTTTCCTCAAATATTGTAGGCAAGTCCTCAATGGGGGTTGCTCTGTTGGTGAATGTTGCTTGAAGAGCATCCTTTAATATCTCCTCATTTATATCTTTACTGTTCAGCAACGACCACACATCATAAAAATCTTTCATTCTGCTGTTTCTGACATAGCGGTCAACCATTGTCTGGAGTTTCTCAGCTATGACAGTTTCTATCGAATAGGCTTTTATCAGAATGTTGGAATCTTCTTCCAGCATTACTGGATATTCCAAATCCACAGGAGAAGGCACAATGACATCACCGAATCCTATATCCATAGAGACAACCTGCCTGATAGAGCCGAGAGTGGCAAGAATAGAGAGCCTAACACCGGGATATTTTTTCTCCACAGCAATTTCATCGGTTGTCAGTGTTTCGGCTACAAACACCACTCCATCACCTTCATCTATATTATAGATCTCATTGAAAGCATTTATCATTGTATCTTTCTCCCTGCTTATATGTTCCCCCATGAAATCAAGATCCAATGTCGGCCGTGCGCCGTCCCGGTTATGTGCATACAATAAAGCCCCGCCCTTCAAGATGAAGTTTTCCACGAACCGGCTGTGAGAAAGACGGCTCAGCAAGCGTTCCTGAAAATAGCGTGTCACTATCTGCTGATGGCCTACGCCCGAAGATTTAGACAGGTTAAGCAACCGTGCTTGTACTGAATGAGCTATATTTTTAATCATAATCTAATGTCGAGATAATTATTAAGGATTTTTCTTACCCGGAGCTTATCTGCGTATTCGAGGAGTTTCCTGATATTTCGGTCATTGCGGTTCAGATAGTTGGTCAGGATTTCTGCCATCACGTCCAGTCCTATCTTGTTGCGATATTTGATTGCATCGCATACACTCCTCTCCACATCATAGACCTTATTTTTTATTCCCTCTATCTCGATGGTTTCAACCCCAAGATTCAGAAGGCTATCGGAAATATAGGTAAGATTGATTCTTGGCAGCTCAGGCAATGCAATTCTACGATTATTTTTTACACCTACATACCAGGCATCCGGTATCTGTGTGGTAAGTTTATGAATAGCCCAGGCTGAGTAGAGACAGAGTATGCCGCCGGGAACTATCCCGTCTATGTCGATGACAGATGACATGATTGCCTCCGGAGATGCGTATAAGCCCCTCCTGAGTCTGATTACTTCCCCTCTGTCAACATCGGTTAGTATTTTACGATACTGCGACCTGGTCATTTGTTGAGGACGAAGCACCTTGTAAACTGAGCTTTCCTGTCTGTTCATGGTACAAAGTTTCTGTTCATGGTACAAAGTTAAGGTAAATATTTGAAATTACCTTAATCTTATACCACTTTTTATTCAATACATAAAAATTTTACAGATCGTAACGAGTTGTCAAAGTCAATCTTATCTTGTTTTTAGGGATGGCTTAAATCATTTTTGGGTTACTTAAATCAAGTGATAGGTTACACACCAATAAAGAATTGACGTTATTATAAACTAAATTTTATAAAAACTAAAAAATTAGTTGCATAACTAAATAATTAGTTATATCTTTGTGGCAAACGAATGGAACTTCTCTCCAATCATATTGATCAAGAAATAAAATGTCGAAATTATGGCAATAAAAAAAGGGGGACGTAAGCCCGTAGCGATAACTGAAAAAGAGATGGAAATCATGAAACTCCTCTGGCATAACGGACCATTATTTGTCCGCGAAATGTTGGAGTTTTATCCCGACCCCAAACCTCATTTCAATACAGTCTCTACCACTGTGCGTATTCTTGAAGATAAAGGCTATATTTCGCATGAATGTATCGGTGCTTCACATAGGTATTATGCCGTAGCACAAGAGCAACAATTTCGCGACCGCTCTTTCAAGGAATTAATCGGGACTTTCTTCAATAATTCCTACCGCTCTGCTGTCTCGGCATTGGTGGAGGAAGAAAAGATTTCTATTAGCGAACTCCGTGAGATTATAAAGCTCGTTGAAGAGAAATCGCAAACCTCTTCTGAGAAATAAGAAGGAGGCACCAAAATCATCTTATTAATCCCTTAATTTTCTGTTAAAATGGGTGATCTATTCGCATATTCATTGAGTTCTTCATTGGTTCTGACACTCCTTTACCTCATTTATAAATGGGTGTTGGCATCGGAAAACTTCCACTCCCTCAATCGGGGATTACTCTGGACAATCTATATTGTCTCCCTTACTGCTGTCCCGGCTTATGCAATGGTGAATCGTCTCCTCTCCTCCTCGGGCCCAGCCAATATAGCAATCAACTTGGAAGGAATCAGCAACACCCTTGTTGTGGCACCGGCTACCCACCCTAATCCTCTACCCTCCATCATTTTATGGGTATATTTTATAGGAATGGGGGTGGCGGCGGTTTTAACTGCCATCAATTTCATCAGAATCTATCGCATCATCAGGAGAGGAAGAAGAGAGGAAATCACCGGTCAAAAAGTGATTTTAACCTCAACGAAAGGCATCGCACCATTCAGCTTCGGCACTTACATTGTAATCCCCGAGAATGAAACCCCGGAGAACATCTCCATGATTCTTTTGCATGAAAAATCACATATAGCACTTCATCATTGGCTCGACCTGCTTTTTGCGCAAGCCATCTGCATTTTTCAATGGTATAATCCCACGGCATGGCTGATGAGAGAAGAATTTAAGACTATCCACGAATATCAGGCCGACCGCCGGGTAATAACTTCCGTGGCAAACATACGCGATTATCAATTATTATTAATAAGGAAGGCTGTCGGCGCGAGATTCCCGTCACTCGCCAACAGCCTGAATCACAGTAAACTTAAAAAACGTATACTTATGATGTGTAAACAAAATTCATCTCGTGCGAGCCGAATTCTTCGGCCCTTGATTTTAGTGCCTGTCTTAGGAGTGGCTGTGTGGTTAACCCGTCTTCCCGTCGTAGCATCGGTGATCGACTCCTTCACGGCTTCCTCCCTCACCCTTCCAGGCTTATCAAAAGACAAAGTTACAAAATTCCCGGCAGAAAAAGCCACAAATGAAGCCGGAAAATCAACGGAGACAGTCGCAACCCCCTCCCCTACGAGCAGCCAGGAGAAAACTACGGTTGCAACCCCTGATGTAAAAGAGAATGAATCCGAGCCTGCTATAGCTGTGGATAAGACCGCGGAATTCCCCGGTGGAATGCAGGCTCTGTTCAGCTATCTGGCATCCCATATTCAAGCGCCCAATGATGACACTCCAACAGGGCGTGTGATCGTAAGGTTTGTTGTTGAAGCCAATGGCGAAATTGGGCCGGCGGAGATTGTGAAAGGACTCTCTCCATCGATGGATGCAGAGGCATTGAGAGTGGTCCGCTCGATGCCAAAATGGATTCCTGCTGAAGTTGACGGGCACTCCGTGGCTTCCAAATATGTGTTGCCTGTGAGCTATATTGCGGAGGGAGAGAACACTCATCTCTTTGTATTGCCCGACGGTAGCAATTCCAATGAGAAAGGAGCTCCCTTGAAATCCTCTTCCACATCTACCTCAACAACCACATCTACCACTTCTTCTTCCTCTAATGTCATGACCTCGGTCTCAACTTCTACCAATTCTTCAGGAAAGAAGGAAACGAAAACCGTGATTTCCATAAATGACGGAGAGAACAATAACATGTCAGTATCGATCACCTCTGATAAAAAAGAGGGGGCAGATTATGAAGTCTTTGTTAATGGCAAGAAATATGACGGGAATCTGAATGATATCCCCTCTGCCAAGGTAGAATCGATGAGAGTGGATAAAACCGACGACAGCAAAGCCAAAATCTACATAACGCTGAAGAAATAAAAGAAACTATTGCCCCAAAAAGTACGAGCCTGGCTCCAATAGCCAGGCTCGGTTTATGTTTAGCTCCCGGACGCCCAATGTCTGGGAGAACACTCAGTTAAAATCGTACGGTATGGTCAATGGGTTCTCCTTTGACGGTTGGATCCTGGATTTCTGCTGCCACTTTCACTCCTGTATCGAAGGCTGCCTGCAAATCTTTTGGGAATTGCTCTTCACGCTGGAGACGTTTGGCAGGCTCTGAGAATGCACTCGACT
>CAZXGU010000175.1:0-5684 GCA_964640375.1 uncultured Sangeribacter sp.
TCTTGTTGGGATCGCCTTCAAGATCTTTGATTATGCGCCGGGTGATGAGCTCAAGGTCGCTTTTTGAAGCCGTAAAATTGACAAAAGGACAGCTATAAATCAAGGGAGGGCAGGCGATACGTATATGCACCTCTTTTGCTCCATAATCATAAAGCACGCGAGTGTTGTCGCGCAACTGAGTGCCTCTCACAATAGAGTCGTCGCAGAGCAACACACGGTTATCTTTAAGCATGGAGGCATTCGGAATAAGCTTCATTTTAGCCACAAGTTCACGCATATCCTGGCGTGGGGGAGTGAAGCTGCGAGGCCATGTGGGGGTATATTTTGAAATCGCTCTTTTATAAGGCACTCCCTTGCCGCAGGCATAACCTAAGGCCATGCCGACACCCGAATCCGGAATGCCGCAGGCGCAGTCAACTTCTGCTGTGTCGTGCTTGCCCATCTCAAACCCGAAACGGAAACGGGCATCTTCAACGTTTCGCCCTTCGTAGGTCGAAGTGGGGAAGCCATAATAGACCCAAAGGAAGGAACAAACTTGCATCTCCTCTCCCGGTTCTTTCAACACATCCATCCCATCGGCATGAAGACGAACAATTTCACCCGGGCCGAGATCTCTTACTATTTTGAAATCAAGATTTGGGAAAGCAGTGGTTTCGGAAGTGGCTGCCATTGCTCCCTCTTTTTTTCCTATTATTATCGGAGTGCGTCCGTAACGATCGCGGGCCGCGATGATTCCATCGGTGGTGAGAATGAGCATCGAGCAGGAGCCCTTCACTTTATTATACACATTCTCAATCCCTTCGCGGAATGTCTTTTTCTGATTGATGAGCATTGCCACAAGCTCTGTCTGGTTTGTATTCCCTGAAGAGAGCTCGGCGAAATGCTGGTTGCTATCGAGAAGTTCCTTCTCAAGCTCCTCAAGATTTAGGATTTTGGCAACGGTAACTATAGCGAAACGTCCCAAATGTGAATTAATCATGATGGGTTGTGCATCCGTATCGCTGATTATTCCAATGCCTGAATTGCCGCTGAATTTATCGAGGTCGGGCTCGAATTTTGTGCGGAAATAGGTCGATTGCAGATTATGGATTGAACGGGCGAAGCGTCCTGTCGCCTCATTATATGTGGCCATGCCGCCACGGCGTGTGCCAAGATGTGAATTGTAGTCGGTGCCGTAGAATAAATCATTGACACATGACTCTTTAGACACGGTTCCAAAGAAACCTCCCATAGAAACTTTTATTTTTGTTGAGTTGATTTATCAACTGCGTTAGTTAAGACGCTGCAAAGTTAATAAATTTTATGCATAAATTTGGAATTATTAATGTTAAAATCCCGCCTCCTAAATTTTCGGATGGCGGGATAATATTGGGTGCTTAAAAAATCGGAGTTAAATATAGAGAATGATACCTGTGGAGAATGAGCGGAAATCAAGTCCGGTCGAGGAGCGAAGCACCCTCATTGGGGCGTAACGGGCATATATGCCAATGCCTCGCCAACTGATCCCGGCCATCACATCAACTGTCACAGGCGATTGATTAATCCCCTTGGTGGTGATTGTCTCTTTCTTGTCGCCATTCTTATATTTGGTGGTGATGTGGGCGCCGGTGTTGAAGTTCAATATCGGTCCTCCATAGATGGAGAGTCGGGTCTTTTTCCCGAAATAATGATGAAAGAATACCGGGATTTGCAGACTGAATGTTTGCAGACGCGAGCTCCTATTGTCTAAGCCGAGCTCAAATGGCCTTACTGATATTGTGCCATCCTCCTCCTTATTATAATAGAACTCCCGTTTTAGAGAATAATTTCTCCAGTCGAGTCCTAAGCCGGCCACTATCGAATTGGAACCAAAATAGTAGCGGGCTCCTAAAACCATGGCCCATGTGAATTCAAGACTGCGACCCATGGAAGTGTCAAAGGCGGGAGAGGCATTCACCGGTGTCACCCACCCGATGCCGAAGCCGGAGCTGATCAGATCGAGTCGATGCTTGCTCGATTCAGAAAGGGTGAGACCAAAGCTATTGCGGTTGGTGCCCACGAATGATTTAACAACCCTATTGGAAGGATCCGGAATCTCAAATGAGAGAGCGTTCGGAATATCTGTGGCCCCGGTGAAGTTTACTTCTATTTGTCGGCTATCGATTTCTACGATGGTGATATCTTTTACATTTCGAAATTTTGATGAGTTCGTTTCATCCGGCACGTATGACTCCGACCGCGAACTGTCATAATAATAGTTTTGGTCGGTATCGTTGAATTTCTTAACCGTTACCGAAATTGAAGATGGGTCGGCAATGATATAAAGTAATTCTGCTTTCGTGGCTGTGAAGAGTGTGTCGCGCTGAGCTGTTGCTCCCATTGTGAAAAGCGAGAACAGGGAAAGAATGAGGAATAGTTTTTTGATATTCATAGTTTATAATGTTTATAATGAGGAAAGAATAGGATGCTGATAAGTTATTTATTCTTTTTTGTGAAGGATTGGATAAATTCCGACACCTGCTGCTCATTGAGGGTTCCCTCAAGATAAACCACCATAACGGTTGCTTTCGCTTTTGAGGAATTATCCAGATAATAGAGGTATCGGTTAATCTTTTCGTTGCCCGAAGTAACAGGCTTAAGAATGAAAAGTCCAAAATATAGTTTGCCATCTTTATACCTCACATTCTTGCCAATAGCCTTAGCAGCGTCGGCAAGCACCATTTTTTCGATGGTCGGACGGTAGGTGGCTGCCGGCCCTTTGAATGTGGCAAGCACTGAAAGCTTATGGTCTTGCAGAAATTTATTTTTTCCTGAAATTATAGCTTCTGTCACATTAGGGTCGGAGGCGTAGCGCCCATTGAAAATGGAATTGATTTCCAAACCGGTCTGAGCAGAAGCCGGAACAAACGACCATATCATAATAATGAGTAGGGATAGGAAGTGTTTCATCTCTTAACATACATTTTGTGGCTTATCATTCTTCTTTAGTTTGGTTTGATTCCTTCGGGGGAAGATTCCCGTCGGTGAGTGGAATCAAATCATCGAGGTCATCTATAAAAAGCTCCTGGGCCTCCTCGGAAGCTCGGTCAAGCTCTGAGATGTTTTCATAGAGAAGATTCAAGACTTCTTCTTCATCTGTTATCTTCTCCCCGTTGGCGTAGGCTATGCAACCGTTCTGATCTCCCTTTAATCCCTGATTGGGGAAAAGGAACATCCCGGCAGAGAAAAGAATTGCAACCGACGCCGCTGCCCATGCAACTCTACGATGGAAGATATTTTTCCTTCCGGTGGAGGTGTCTGAGGCTGCTTTAGGTTTAACTCTCTTTATTGTGGAGAAGCCCATCAGAGCCTTTGCTTCTTCCACAGTGGGATGAGAGGAATCTAAGGATGCGAGCTCTTGGCGAAGCCGGAATTCCTCCTCTTCGGAAAGAGAACACTCAAAGTAGAGCTCGATGGCCCTAAGAAGTTCCGCAGAAGGTTTGATATGTTTTTTCTTTTTTTCCATATTCTCAACTTTAATGATTTCTTCTTTTTCTATATTCTTCCCTGATTGCTTTCCTTGCCCGGCTAAGGATGGTTCTTACATTATCTTGGGAGAGGGCCAATTGCTCGGCAATTTCGGGATAGGGGAGCCCCTCAACGTCGTGAAGGATAAAAACTTTATATTGTCGGTCGGGCAATACCCGTCGGCTAAGTTTAAGAAGGGCCTCACAGACTGTTTTCCTTTCAATCTCCTCATCGGAATCCATATCGGAAAGAGGCTCCGGAATCATTTCTAATGAGGAGGAGAGATGAGCGCGAGAGCGCCTGAAGGAATCGATAGCCGTGTTGCGCACGGTGGTATAAGAGAGTTTTGCAGCCTCTGTTTCTCCGGCAACTTCCGGGTGAGAAAGCCATAACTTGCAGAAAGCGTCGTGAAGCACATCTTCCGCATCATCGGCATTGCCGACAATGCCGGCTGCCATGCTGCGAAGCCGGTCGCGAACATGCAGAAATGTGGATGTCAATATAGACTCTTTCACCTCGGATAGTTTACTTTAAATCGATTTTCACAAAGATAACGAAGAGTGGGAAATTTTGTGACAAAAAAATTAATCTTACAGAAAAAATAGAGGTGACGAAGGGTATGAAAGAAGGGGAAGAGGATAAAAAATAGTTAAAAATCAGAGTGGTGGGGATAAAATTTTGCCATGTCGGGAAAAATTATTAATTTTGCGAGCCGATTATATCCAGTTTTAATCACCGCGCGAGATCCCGGAAAGGGTTTTGGCCGACCCTGAAGGTAGTTCCGGCGGAAAATAACTAACATTTAATCAATAATTTAAAGTGGATACATTAAGCTATAAAACGCTATCAGCCACCCCTGAAACAATCCAGAAGAATTGGGTGGTTATCGATGCGGAGGGCCTTGTGCTCGGCCGCGTATGCTCTGAGATCGCTAAGATTCTCCGTGGCAAAAACAAACCTTCATTCACTCCAAACCTCGACTGCGGCGACAACGTAATCGTTATCAACGCCGATAAAGTTGTCCTCAACGGCGACAAAATGTCGAAGCGTGAATATCTCCGTTATACAGGCTATCCCGGCGGTCAGCGCAGCTACACTCCCGGCGACCTCATGGAGAAGAGTTTTAAAAAGACCATCAAGCCCGGTCGTCATCCCCTTTTCATTAAGGTGGTAAAAGGTATGCTCCCCAAGACAAAACTTGGTGCAGCTCAGCTCAACAACCTCTATGTTTATAATGGCGGTGAGCATCCTTTCGAGGCAATGAATCCCACAGTAGTAGATCTCAAAATTAAGAAATAAAGAAGATGGAAAAAATTAATGCAATTGGCCGCCGTAAGGCTGCTGTAGCCCGTGTTTATCTCACTGAGGGTAGCGGTAACATCGTTATCGACAAGCGTCCGCTTGAGGCTTATTTTCCCTCTTCAATCCTTCAGTATGTTGTGAAACAGCCCCTCATCACTCTCGACTGCGTTGAGAAGTATGATATCATGGCTCATCTCGATGGTGGCGGTTATAAAGGTCAGGCTGAGGCTCTTCGTCTCGCTATCGCCCGCGCCCTCGTTAAAATCAATCCCGAAGACAAACCCGCGCTTCGTGCTGAAGGTTTCATGACTCGCGACCCTCGTGCCGTAGAGCGTAAGAAACCCGGTCAGCCCAAGGCTCGTAAACGCTTCCAGTTCAGCAAACGTTAATCGTTTTAAAGGTTTTATCTTCACGATTATCGGCACTGAACATTTTTTTCTCTCTCCCCGTAAGGCTCTCCTCAGTGTTTAGTATCTAAATCCTCGAGATGGACACGTTCCCTACCCGCGGATTGTAAAATCAGAAGAACGTAAACAAAAAAAGAAAAAGTAAAAGAATGGCAACACCAACATTCAATCAGCTCCTTGAGGCAGGATGTCATTTCGGCCACCTCAAACGCAAATGGAATCCCGCAATGGCTCCCTATATCTTCATGGAGCGTAATGGTATCCACATCATAGATCTTTATAAGACAGCAGCCAAGATTGAAGAGGCTTCTCAGGCTCTCCGTCAGATCGCTAAGAGCGGCAAGAAGGTTCTCTTCGTGGCTACTAAAAAACAGGCCAAAGAAGCTATCGCCAACAAAGCCAAAGAAATCAACATGCCTTACGTGATCGAGCGTTGGCCCGGCGGTATGCTCACCAACTTCCCCACCATCCGCAAGGCTGTGAAGAAGA
>CAZXGU010000176.1:0-5670 GCA_964640375.1 uncultured Sangeribacter sp.
CAAATCGCGTCCTTTTTTTCCATCCATCGCTTTGTAATAGCTCTCTGTGTAGCCGCCAAAAGCATTAATGGTGATATTTTGCAACAATAGAATCAAAAGATATTTATTTCTCATAGGCTTTCTAATTACAATCTTCATTGTATATATTAGAGGCTCCCCGGAAGTGAATCCTGACGGGAGCCTCTTTGTTCGCTACAGATGATTTTATTTCTTTCCAGTGACTTTAATATTTTTTATCTGCCATGTATCTGCTCCCTCTTTAGATGAAGCATACTTAAACGCCACCTGAATCTTCTTCCCTACATACGGAGTCAAATCAATAGTACCGGAGTTAGTTGCATTCCACGTATCTTTTGCCGGCCAAATAGGAACGGTAAGCGATGTCCAAGTCGTAGTGCCAACTTCTCTAACAACGAACCCACAGAGAGTCGTGAGGGTTGTCTGGAATTTGGCCGCCTGTTCAAAAGTTACACTTGCAGAAGCATATCCTGATAAATCAATTTGAGGTGAAACTGCATAAGAGAGAGCCTCGTAATTAGTGCCCCCCACATAAGCTGACCCCTTCAACACTTTATACTGGCTATCCCATTGCCATATTCCTTTTGTCACAGCCGATGGAACCGTAATATTCTCGAAGGTCCATCCCTCAGCATCAGAAACTAGTCCAGCATAAATAGAAGTCTCAGTAGAGGGAGGGGTCACTGGAGTATCACCACCACCTCCTTCTCCAAGAATAAAGGCAGTTGGTTCTTTAATACCTGATAGTCCAACGTATTTTGTAATATTACCTTTGATTCTCAATTCCTTGCCAAGATTACCTGGATTGTCCAAAAGATTAAGTTCGGAACGTATATCGGTTTTAGCAGGCAAGTTGACACTGATGCACTTGTTCCAATCTCTTTCGTCGGGAGATCCGGCCAAAAGGATGTTTGTAGCTACTAAAGCGGGCACCTCGAAATTAACATTCTCGTCAGAAGCATAATTAATTGTACCTGTAGTAACCGACCCAACAATATATCCCATTGCCCAAACATCCGTATAAAGATTCTGGCCATTTGACGTACTCATCGCCGCAATTTGTTCCACTGTGAAAGGAGAATCCTCCGTTCCATCACCCTCCTCTACCGGAGTGTCACCTCCGATAACAACGCCGTCGATCTCGAAGGAATCGCTTGCACCTGTGCCCTGCACGCCGGGGAGACCAAGATAAGTGTCGAATGAGCCTTGAACAAGTATCGATTTCTTATAGACCACCGGGTTGTCGGCAAGGTTGCCATATTGACGGACCGCACTTCCCTGCGGCAACGCCACAGTCATACACTTGCTCCAATCGGTTTCGTTCTGGGAAGCTGCTATCACAAGGTTATTATCCATCTCTGCTTCCTGACCAAAGATAATATCATCGTTGGAAGTAACAGTGGAGACGCCGGCTTTCACCGACCCTACAATATAACCCTTCACCCAACCCTGACGGTCTTGATTCTGAAGAGCTGTTGCTTCAGTAATGCTGAAGGGATCATCCTTCTGTCCTTTCTGGTCAAAATCAACATCTTCGAGCGAACGGATGAGAAGTTGCCAGCCGTTGACCGAACCGTCGGTTGTGGCATAGCTGGGGTCGGAAGCGTAATAAGAGAGGATACCACGTATTGTGCCTGTTCCTTCAGGAAGGATATCGCTATAGAATGTGGCATAACCGGAGGTTCTCACAGTAAGCTTGGAGCTATTCCCTGTCTGTGTGATGTAGCGGTTCACAGATTCCTGATAGGGAGCGTAGGGAAGTTCGCCACCCCCTTCAAATTTCACGTTGCGGAACTCCACAAGTTGACCCTGAAGGTTATAGAAATCCTCGCCCGGGCTTGAGGGAAGCTGATCGATATTCTCAACTATGCAATACATATTGTCGGCCGGCTTGGCATCTTGCGGAGTGATGTAGCTCACCTTTGTTTCGGGAATACCATTCAGCTCGATATGCTGACGGAACACGTTGAAGTCAACACGTCCCATTGAGGGATCGCCATAGTTGTCTTCATTGAGCCAGCCAATCTGAAGAAGATAGTTATATTTACCAACCCAGAGACCGGTGAGGTCAACCACTACTTCCTGGCCCACATGATAGAAATCATAAAGGCCGGCACGGCGAATGGCAAATGTCATGGCTGAGGTTTCATCCTGGATGCAGAGTGTCTGATAGATATTGCCTGTAGCATCGGATGAAATAACACGTCCTTTTACAATGTATGGAGTCTTGCTATCCTCATCCTTATAGGGACAGAGCTGCATATTCTCCTCGGCAAACTTATCCTTGAACTCGGCAATGGTGGTGTTGGCCCTGTTCTTGGCCACAGGCACCACGAGTCCCGGATCATCAAAACTGTTCTGGCACGATGTCATTGCCCCCAAGGGGAGGAGTGCGAGTAGTGCCCGGAATATATATTTGATTTTCATTTTTGTTTCTGAATTTATTGATTATTCTTTTAGGGTGTCATCGCAGCGACTGAGTCACTTTGAATACACCCCTGCCAATGTCACCTTGTCGATCTCCCACGTTCCGGAGAGTGAGCTTGTAGAGGTGTAACGGAAGCCTATCTCCACTTTCTTTCCGGCATAGTCGTCAAGTATCATATATCCGGAATTTGAGAAAGTCCATGAGTTGCCTGCCGGCGGATAAGGCACTTCAAGTTGTTGCCATTCGCCTCCTACTTCGCGAACAAGCGTTGACGTCATCTGCAGGAAGTTGTCGGAATTATTGAAATAGTTTCCAGCCTGATGCACCATCATGCGTATCTGCGTATAGCCGGAAAGATCAATCTCGGGAGAAATAGCCATTGCATCGGTCACAACCGCCGGAGTTTTGCCTCCCGTTGCCACCAAACCGTATTGGCTGCTATGCTTCCATGTTTCAAAACCGGATTGTGAAGGATCGCCTTGGTCGAATGTGAATCCTTCCATCCCCTTTGTGAGATCCACGCTGAAGAATTCGCGAGCACCTGCCGGGAGGACCATATTGGGATCGGGTTCTTTTCCCTCATCTCCCCATACATAATCGCTGACGGAGCGCACACCATATTGACCGCAATATTTGATACCGACAGTGCCATAGACTGTGACGAGTTCTCCTAAGTTCTCAGGATGATCGGCAAGGTTGAGCGCCTTGCGGACATCTCCACTCGGAAGCTGGACTGTGGCAATATTTGCCGGGTCTTTTTCGTCGGGAGTGGACGCAATCATTATGTTGGTGTTCACAGATGCCGGAACAGTGAAATCAGCCGCCAATGCAAGATTAGAGTTGCTGATATCAACATTCACCCAGCCCACAATATAACCGGTGACCCAGCATTCTGTCTTGTCATAACCGAAATCATCGTGTGGAACAGTTCCCAAGGCAGCCTGATATGCAGCCATTGGAGTGTCCCAGTCGCCGTTGCCCAAATTGGCATTGCCAAGAGCTTCAGGCTTGTTGATGGGAGGTAGAGCTTGGTCGCCCGTACATGCCGTGAAGCTAACCAAAGCCAATGCTCCCATTAATATGCTTTTTATATATTTCATTGCTTTTCTATTTTAATGTTGTTAAGGGTCGTTAAAGTCGTTAAGGTCCTTAGGGTCCTTAAGGTCGTTAAGGTCCTTAGAATCTCACACCCACATTGAAGAATACACGGATTCCCTGAGCGTATGCCACCTTGTTGGGGAACTTTGTTGTGGTATAGTTGGTGAAGTCGAACTTACCATCCTGCCATCCACGCATCTGGATGTTGCGGTTGTTGAGAAGATTATTCACCGAGAGATTGAAGTTGAGCGAACCCCACTTCATATAGAGCACCTTTCCAATCGAGAGATTCATCACGAAAGCGTTTTTGAGCTTATCCTGGGCGATAATCTCGCGACGACGCTGATCGTATTCCTCCTCGCTCTGACAAATCTTCCAAAGACCGGGCATCTCTTCATGGCGTGCGAATGAGAGGTCATAGTAGTTGTCGGCAAGATAATTGGCGTTAATCTCGAAGAACCAGTTCTTGATGTTATAGTTCACTGCCAAGCTATATGCCTGCTGGGGAGCACATCCGATGAAATAGTTTTTGAGGAACACCTGACGGTAGATATCCTCTTGCGAACCGTTGTCGTAGTTGCGCACACCCATCGGATTGTTCTTATATTGATAACGAGAGAATGTTCCGGCAGCGCGCACGCTAAGACCGGTCATAATCTTATATTCCAAACCGATTTCTACACCCTTATATTCAGTTTCAACATCTGATATGCTGTAGTTCATGAAGCTGTTGAGGTCGTAATCATAGAAGGAGGTGTGTTTCATGGCATCCCAAATGTGAGTATAGAATCCTGTTACGGAGCCACGGAAATTCTTATAATTCCAAACGTAGGCTATATCGCCGCTGAGGAAACGCTCTGATTTGAGACCGGGCACTGCATCATCCTTTGTGCGTGGAGAAACGTAAGCATCGTAGGGACGGGGAGCGCGTGTGCCGTAGGTGGCATGAGCCACAAAGTAGTTACGTCCGTTGAGTTTATAGGTTGCGCCGGCCTTGATTGAAGCATTGTCGAATGTGTGACGCTCGCCTGCACCGTATGAATTTTCGGGAGCACGGCCGTTCTGCATGTTGCCATGACGCAGGAAGTTGACATAATTGATTTCACCTCCATAGTTCACATTCCAATGGGTTGTCACAATCTGATTCTGCAACCATGCGCGCACCATAAGATGACGGATGTTGTAATCATAACCGAAGACGTCGCCATCTGTTACGAGACGGTTGGGATTGCGCATATCGTTCTGAAGTTTATCGGTCGAGCCTCCGAAGTCGCGCTCTGAATAAGTGTCAACATCGCGCCAGAAAAGGCCTCCGAGAAGATCGCCAACTGTCTTGAAATAATGAGCATCGGCATAGTTTACTGTCAAACCACCCTGCAGAGTCATCACATCGTTGAGACGATGGTTGATATAGGAATTGAATATCCACTGCATTGTGTTGGTGTGGTTATATTCAAGTATGGTTGTTGACTGGCCTTTATATTCGGGATTGCGGTCGAAGTTTTCCCGATTGAGCATATTCGACTGATATATGGCATCCCAGTCGAGCTGACGAATCGACTCGTCGTTGCGCCAGAGATCGGTGAGCAGATTATATTGCTCCAATTGAGCGTCATATACTTCAGTGCCGGGGTCGGCAGTAGGGAGCCAGTAAGAGGGAAGCTTGCTGTAATAATCCGGAGCGGGATTCTGACCGTAATAGTTCAGACGGCTCTGTGCATAAGCATTGTGGCGGAAGCCGATAGCAGTGTTCAGGATTGTTCCCTGCTTGGGTTTGAAAATCCAGTTGAGCGTAGCTGCCGGATCAAAAGTTTTCACCACGCGGGCAGAACGCTTCTTTCCGTTGAAATAACCCCAGCCGGGATTATAGAGGTTGCTGCCGGCAAGGTCGTAAGCCTCCTGAACGGAAGTGCCCGGAGTGGCACGCTCTGTGGGCGCACCCCATGTTGTGAGGTTAAGAGAATGTTTGTCGTTAAATATTTTCTGAAGGCTCATCGAGTAACCGAACGAGTTATAGAATGTGCCCTCAATCACACCTTCGTTGGCATAACGCCCGATAAGTGAAGCGGAGAAAGCCCAACCGTTGCGAGTTAAGCCGGTGCTATACTGAAGCATGGCGCGGAGCA
>CAZXGU010000177.1:0-5593 GCA_964640375.1 uncultured Sangeribacter sp.
CCGTATTTCATTGTTTTTTTAATTTCTTTAGTTTTTATTAAATTTGCGGTATGGAAAAAAAAGATTATCTACAACTCGCTAAAGAATATGCCATGAAGCATTGGCGTTTCGATATAGTACTACCAGCCGGAGAAGAGGACGGTTGGCATTATTTCAGTTGTACCCGCGAGGGAAGGCCGAAGTATAGCAGTATGCCTTTGGCTATCCGTGTCAAGAGTAAAGGAGAAATTGAAGTGGTAGCCGGAGATGCACGATATAGAGTTGTAGGAAAAGCCTACGAGCTGTATCTAAAAAGCAAAAATTGACTTTACCTTTGAGATATTCAGTATTGCTTTGTCAATCCTTAAAATTTCAAGATAAGACACCTTCTCAAGAGATTCAATTTTTGAGAAAGTATTCTCCTGTTCATCCTTCAGGATTAAATGCCCATCTATGCGATCTAATGAAACTACGTGACCACTCCCATCCTTTGAGTTAATACCAAGTATATACCGTCCATCAGCATTAAGTTGTTTCTTCAATTTGGAGATTATCTCTTCATCATTCTTCCCTTTTATAATAGTTGGTTCCATTACCTTCCCTGTCTTAGGATTAAGCCACGCATCTTGGAAGCGTTCCCCAAGAGCATAACTTGCGCTATGAGGGTCAGATGAATAAGGAAGCGCATATACATTCAATCCCCTTCTGCGAGCCTCAAAAGCCACAACCACTGATTGGCAGTTCTCTATATCTTTCATCGGATTGCTCGCCCCTTGGTCTGCATCCAAGAAAGACATCGGCTTAATATCTTTTCTCGATATTCCAAGAGATTGTGCCAATTCTCGGATATTTGCTTTCTGAACTTCAGTTAACTCAGGCATACCAATATTTTCCACAACCTTCATTGCTTCCTTCGTAGCAGAACGACCAAGTTTCATGGCAGCTCCATAGTGAGGAGATAACTGTACACCTTTACTTCTCTCGTGATCACTCTTTCTCGCCTCATCGACATGCCCCATGTTATCCTTGATAAAGTAAGGAAGCCCTCCGCGCTTCTCCGCTTCGGCAATACGCCCAGAGTTCTCACGAATCCATTCCTTGAAGTTATCCGGCACGTCCGTCACCTCGTTGACAGAAGGCTTATCGCCATAGAGTTCCCAGAACTCATCCTCGGTTTTCAGGATAGGTATGGTGTAACACATACACTGGGGATGCCACCCGGTAAAGACAAAATCCTTAGGATACTTCCCTGCCAACTGGTCGCAAATATCCTCGATGTGCATCCCGTTCTGCGTGGTCTTAACCTCATAGCCCACCACGAAGTCAAACTGCCTCCAACGGGTCTGCTCGGCCGTGCGGTATGCCATGTTGATTTCAGTGCGAGCAAGACGCTGTGCGTTGCGAGCCGACGAGCGGTAAACACCGCGCCCCGGATGATAGGCCTTGGCATTCTTCGACAGATGCCATTTGAATGTACCATCCTCCATCTTCTCCTTGATACGACGGAATCGCTTGTCAGGCTCCTTGAGATATTTCTTAACTTCGGCAGCCAATTCCATTGCCGAAGTGCCGGGAGCTATGGCGGCCGAAATTGATTCCTCCAGCTCAGCCCTGTATTGCTCCGAAAGCTTCCACACTCGCTGCGCAAGATTCATCCCCTCCGCCTTGCGCTGCTGGAAGGCCTTGAGGGCATCGGGATTAGTTTGGAAATAGCGAGTGTATTCCTCTCCAAGCTTGTCAGTGTCTGTGTAAGCGGTCAGAACCTTCCGCGCCACAAGGTCTTGAACGAGATTGGACTCCTTCCATTCGTTGGAGGTGCCAGCCATTATCACAGCGGTTACATCTGAAATCATTTGCATCTGGAGCTTCACAATCTCCCTCCGCGTCATGGGATAATCCTCAAAGGAGAATGGCTTGCCCGGGTCATATCCTATTAAAGAGGCCTTCCGCGCAGCCTGCTGTGCCACGCGGTCGTAAATCTCCTGAATAATTTGGGCGTATCTCTCGGTGCGCTTCTTATGCTCGATATTGGCTTTACGGCTATTCGGAATCTTAGGTTTCATTTCATCTATGTGATGAGTAATAGTGAATTGTAAATTATGAATTATGAATTAGCTATACGTTGCTCATGGTTTCTCTTGCTTTCTTAGCTTCCCACGACAATTCCAAGTGTATAAAACACTTACAAAGATACTAAAAAGTATTTAATATTCAAATACTAAAATACACTTGTAAAAAACCTGATTATCCTACGACAACCCGCTGTAATTAATGTTATATCTTTATTGAATCAGACACTCGGCAAACCTCTGAAAAGAATCACACTTATTCATTTCAAGCAAAAGCTCAAAATCCGATTTCATAAGCTTACTCATTATGGCTTCAACTTCCGAACTATGTTTTCTGTAATCAGCACCGATATGCTGGTAAATCTTCTTTAATGTGACTGCCGGATGAAATATCTCGAGTTCGGGATCCTTCTCCAAATCGAAGTTAAGCTCTGTTTGAAGATAATCCTGTGTTAACCTTTTATCGTGCTTTATTAAAAACCATCCCATCCCGAGTAGCCATGCCTCAACTTCCATGACAGCGAAGTGACAAAAAACAAAATTTTCATTACCTGTCATGGCAATTGACGTCTGAGCACCGTTAATGAATTTATCATTGATGTTTTTGTCTATAATATGCTCGGGATTCAAACGCTTATAAGCCTCACTGAACATATCACGTAACACTACAACTTTTTTAAAATTACTGTTACGGTGTGAGCAAGCATTAGAAAGGGCCTTTGACAAGGCTCTTTCATCTCCTCCAACATTTATAATTGTGTATTCTCTTTCAGGTTCCCCTTCTAAAAATTCAAACGGAACAGGAAAAGAATTCGCACTACGCAGTTCAAAACATCTAATCCCTACCTTGGACGTATCATAGTTAAACCATTTAAGTAAAAAGTCTCGTACAAATATCAGTTCGGTCTGACCCTCCACATATACGGCTATTTTCATTTATTTTCATCAAATATTTTTGAAGACATATTGTTTAAGAAATCTGATGTAAAAAAATCAAAATTACTTAAACCTGAATATTTAAACACTTCAAATTCATCTGGACAAGTAGAAGCACTCAAAGATTTTACATGATTTCCTTTCCTTACCAGTATATTCCATCTGTCAATATCCACAATATTCATCATGAACTCCTCATTGCTGGTAGCTATTAATTGAATATTGTGCATAGAACAAATATCAAATAATAGTTCGCCTAATTTTTTTGCTCTGGAATAATCTAATCCTTCCCCAAGGTCGTCTATAGCAAGAAGAACAGGTTGATTTAGATTAATCATTTGTTCTATCAGAACTAAGAGCAAAATGGTGCGGAACATTCCTGAGGAAAGATCTTTAAGGAAGAGAGGTACTCCTATGCCCTGTTCCCTGATGACAATAGCATGCAATTTTTTCAATTCCTCCTTCAACAAAGGAGATTGGATATCCATTTCTTCAACTAATCCCTCCATAGTAGTTAAATTAGTGAGAGGAAAGCCTATTTTATTAGTCATTTCAACTAAATGGTGCTTCATCTCTTGTGAGAACCCGGATATAATACTATATATCTTTTCCTGCGAGCCTTTCTCTTTATCAATAAAGCTGCGCACGACTGATTCCTCGGCCCATTTTATAATTTCTTCAAAAACTGGATATTTTTCAACATCTCGTTGGACATGAAGCAACAGCATCTCTTCGGGAGGATTGACGCTTATTTCTTGTATGGTGGCAGATATTAACGATCTTTCAATTAATTGTTTATTATCTACAAAAAGATACTCTTCAGCAACTTTCTTTCCGTTCAAACTGAAAGTATAAGATATTTTTCTTCCTTTCTTATCAACAAAAGTTAACTCTGACCGAAAAGAATGGGGCCGTTTCTTGGAGGAACCTTGTGCAATGATTTTAGCCGTACTATTCAAAGCACTTAAGGCTCGGCTTTTCCCGGCAGAGTTTTTGCCGACAATTAAATTCGCATCAGCGAAACACAGCCCATCCAAATACCACTCTGATGTTGAAAATTTGAAAAACCTTAGTTTCATACCATTTAAATTTCAGATTTATTTCAGGTCATTCTTGGAAATTTCTTCCACAAAAATAATCAAAATTGTGATTGTAGCAAAATATTAAGTCTTTTTATAAGAAGCTTAAAAAATAATTCCATATTTATTACCGGAATACCTATAGGTTTAACCAAAATCTACTTAATTCACATCATAGACTGCCTTATTTTTCTCATATATTTAGTCATTAGTACATGAATAAGCAATGGATGCATCCATAATCTCATATTACCCTTTTCTCAGCTTTCTCAATGCGATGCTTATTATCCCGACTCCACTCTTTGAAATTGTCAGGGACATCAGAGACTTCATTAACTGATTCGGTCGAGTTTTCCGAATCATCTGCCCAGAACTCGTCTTCGGTCTTGAGAATGGGAATGGTGTAACACATTAAGAGTAATAATATAATCTTCATATTGCAGACGCGATTTCAAGGTCTCCACTCATTAGATAGGGAAGCATGGTATCCCGCAATTCAGCGAGCAATCGGTTTTCTTCGCTGTTGAGAAAGTGGATATGCTGTTTCCACATGTTCATGAAGAATGGCATTATGGATGATAGCCCCGTCTTGTCAACATTCTCAATGCAAAACACCTTGCTGTTAGATTCCCTAATGTAAGAATCCTCCAATATAGGCTCCTTGACTTCGTAATTCTTGAATTTCAACGAAGAGTTAATGCTCTTGGCAATTTCAGCCGATTGCTTGCATTGCTCTATAAGTTCCGTAAGTCCAAGCTCCTTAGCCCATACTTTGTTTATGGAGATCCGCAGGACATTCCTCTCCCTTATCACTCGGTTTATATCGCGAATAACCTCGTTGAAATCCCGGTGAGTCGTGTTGGGAATAGGGTCAATCTCTTTATATTGACCCAAAGCAAGGGAAAACTTATGTTCCGATAGCTCCTGAAATGATACCCTCTTGGAGACATCCTTCTGCTCTTTATGGGTCAACTCACATACGGCAAGAATCTGACTCTCGCTGAATGTGTTGAATTTCTTGGTGTAGATACGGTTGTAATGCGAAGCATCACCTTCGCCTCTCTGCTTACGCTCCTCAACACTCCCGAGCGTCATAGCATCGACCAACATTACATCCTGGTGATTTGACCTCTTGTCAAGAAGCAAGATGCAAGTAGATACAGGAGTACTTTCAAACATCCGCTCCGGAAGGGAGATTGCCGCAACAAGCCAACCTCTTTCCACCAGACTACGACGGAACTCTTCCTCAGCTTTGCTTGTCAGCACACCCATTGGAAGTATTAGTGCAGCCTTGCCATTAGTACAGTTGAGGCATCTTTCAACGAAAGCGAAATTGCAAGTCATATTGTTGAAACCATTGGTCAAAGGTTCCGATATAGGAACTTTCAGATTGAAGGGAGGATTGCTGATGGCTACTTCCGCCACCTCTCCCTCCTCTACCGGAAACATTGGAACCGACACACTTGAATACTTGCTGCCTCTCTTTACTTCCCAGCTTTTAAATGTCTCCCCGGTGAGAATATTCTTCTG
>CAZXGU010000178.1:0-5547 GCA_964640375.1 uncultured Sangeribacter sp.
TTTCCCCGTTTGCGGTTGCAAAATTACTACAAGTTTTCGCCCTGTGCAAGTTTTTGTTCAAAAAAAAATTGAATGATTGTAAATATTTAGGGCTAACTTATTAATTGTTAGCCCTATCAACAAATGTTAAAATATGTTTATATTTATTAAGAATAAAGAAAGCGTTTGATGCTTCGTTTTGGAGTCTTTTCAAACTCTTCATCGAAAATTTTGAAGTCTTTAACTTTGGAATATGCCGGAATATCTTTGTTAAGAACATCAACATTCTGTGCCATCGTCTTTTCCAGTTTTTCCCTATCGAGTCCTGCTTTCATTGCAGCATCGAAATCGGGATGAATAAGAGCCACAATTTGACCATCTTTCTCAATAATCAGCGACTCATTCACGAAAGGAAGATTATTAAGCTTGGCTTCTATCTCTTCGGGATAAATGTTTTGGCCTGAGGGGCCGAGAATCATTGTCTTGGAACGGCCAAGAATATAAATGAAACCGTCGTCATCAATAATCCCACGGTCGCCGGTATCCATCCAACCATCTTTCTTCATCACCTCCTCGGTGGCTTTAGGATTTTTATAATATCCTTGCATCACATTCATGCCTTTAACCTGGATATTTCCCGGTTCATGAGCAGGATCTGGGGAATCTACTCGAATCTCCATCCTATCTACAATCTTACCTACTGAATGGGGCTTTGTAATATCGGAAGAAGCATAAGAAATAAGGGGACCACATTCGGTCATTCCATATCCTACAGTTAGAGGGAATTTGATTCTGGTGAGGAATTGTTCCACATCCGCGTTCAGGGGTGCACCTCCCACGATTATCTCATGCAAGTTTCCACCGAAGGCTTCCATGAGCTGTGCTCGAATCTTTTTCAGAATCATCTCATCTATATAAGGAACTTTCAAGAGGAACTTCATCAGAGGTTTCTGAATCACTGGGAACACCTTGCTTCTGATAATCTTCTCTATGATGAGAGGCACCGTAATAATGAGCTTTGGACGCACTTCAGCGAAAGCCTTGAGAATGATTTTAGGAGAAGGGAGCTTCGTGAGGAAATAACAATGACAACCCTTACAGATTGGGTGTAACATTTCAATTGTCATACCATAAAGGTGGGCCAACGGAAGCATATTAACGATTCCGTCGCCTGCCTTAAACCAGTCGAGATTGTCAATACAGAATCGGATATTACTCCAGATGCTTCGATAAGGGAGCATCACGCCTTTCGACATTCCTGTAGAGCCGGCAGTGTAATTAATAAGCGCAAGATCTTCGGGAGTATCGTGGAAATAATCGAGACTATCTTTTGTGAAGCTATATGGATAAGCCTTACCAAAAAATTCATTTATGTTATTGCGAGTATCGGTGAGTTTCTTACTTCGGGAGAGAGGCATTCCAAACTCGCTAATAAAAATAGCACCAACAATGTCGGGCAAATTCTTTTCATCCAGATTCTCCCAGATCGCAGCATCCACAAAAAGCAACTTAGCCTCGCTGTGGTTAATGAGGTGATGAATAGTATCTGGCTTGAACTCATGCAGAATAGGCACGGCTACAACCCCGGAAGTGAGGCATGAAAGAAAAACCACTGCCCAATTAGATGAATTTTTACCGCATATAGCCACGCGGTCACCTTTTTTGACTCCGGCAGCTTCAAAGATTATATGAAGTTTGGCAATTTGTTCGGCAAGGTCCTTATATTGGTAATTTATTCCTCCCATATCAGAGAGAGCCATCTTATCCCAATTCTTTTTTATGGATTCCTGAATAATCGCATTCAGTGAATTATCGTTTTTCTTCTCTTTCATAGCGTTTAGTCTTTGTGCATCAGGGATGCGATATAGTGTATATAAGCAGAACAATGAGGCGGAAAAGTTCCGTCTCATTGTTATAACATTTCAAAAAAGAAAGAGGTTTAAGAGAGCGCTCGAAAGATTATTTTTCCACCATAATTTTAAGAACAAGCCTGTCGGTTTCCTGCATAGCTTCACGTCCGATCATGGTAAGGTTATGAATTGTTCGGTCGATATCAGCTGCCACTATTCCTTCAGCTTCAGTAACACATTTACCGTTCATGGCGAGCATAGCCGACATAACCGCTGTTGACACACCAGAGGAAATCTTCATTGCACAAGCCGGTTTAGCTCCATCGCAAATCATTCCGGTAAGATTGGCCACCATATTTTTAATTGCGGCACAAATTCGGTTGAAATCACCACCCATAAGATAGACCAGACCTGCCGAAGCGCCCGTTGAAGCCACAACGCAACCACAAAGAGCCGACAATCTTCCAAGGCTCTGCTTAATATAAATGCTTGTGAGGTGACTTAAAATAAGAGCGCGTGTGGTCTCCTCCTCAGATGCATGCATATCCTCCGCATAAGAGATTACGGGAAGAGTGCATGTGATTCCTTGATTACCGCTCCCGGAGTTTGACATAACCGAGATGGGAGCGCCTCCCATTCTGGCATCGCAAGCAGCCGAAGTGAGACAAATGATATGTTCAAGTGGGGTATCTCCGAAAAGATGTCGGCCATTGCGGCGGATGGTTGCTCCTAAAGAATGGCCGTAATCACCGGAAAGTGCAGTGTCGGCAGCTGC
Source organism: uncultured Sangeribacter sp. (assembly GCA_964640375.1). Classification (GTDB taxonomy): domain Bacteria; phylum Bacteroidota; class Bacteroidia; order Bacteroidales; family Muribaculaceae; genus Lepagella. The sequence goes on from CAZXGU010000178.1 coordinate 2,605, forward strand.
TTTATTGATTCTTCCTGCCTCAAGAATAAATTCGATTTCATCCAAAGGAGCTTCAGTGGCGAAATCATGAACCATAGACATGGTTAATTCCACATCCTCGTCTGCATCAGAAGAAACAGCTCCTTGCTCCTCCACATACAACACCTCATCATTGCATCGGATCAGGATAAAATTAGTATGCGCTCCGGAGATAACAGCCTCCGCTTTTATCTCTTCATTGTCGGAGACATTCTTATGGACCACAACCTCGATGTGAAGATTAGAGGGGGTGCAAGGCAGATGTCTAATTTGTATTTTTCCATCGTTTATGAATTTACGACCCTTCTCAATAGCATCGGGGGTTACATCGCGAAGCACTTCCAAACCATATTCCGATTTTCCGATCAATGCTCCGAGAGCCACAGCGATAGGAAGGCCTATCATCCCGGTGCCCGGAATGCCTACACCCATAGCATTCTTAATAATATTACCGCTTAAACCGAGCTCGATAGAATCAGGAATCTCTCCAAGAGTTTCGACAGCCTTCGCCACGCACAGGGCCACGGCTACCGGTTCGGTACACCCCATAGCGGGCACCACCTCCCTGCGTATCATTTTAATAATCTTTTCTCTTGTCTCTTTTTTCATGGTATAAGGTTTTTTATAAAGGCAGGCGACCCTGCTTGCTTTTTTCAATTTTCTTATTCCTCCAACATTTGCGGCAAACCGACATATAACGTTCGTTACCTCCAATTTCCACCACCTCACCTTCAGTTATAATCTCCCCTCTTCCATCGATACGCGCATTTACAATCGTTTTACGACCGCAAGAGCAAGTTGACTTTATTTCATCTATAGAATCGGCAATCTCAAAAAGTCGTCGTGAGCCTTCGAAAAGATGAGTTTTGAAATCCGTGCGCAAACCATAACACAACACATTGATTCCATAATCGTCAACCAAACGAGCCAATTGGTCCACTTGTTCCGGAGAAAGGAACTGAGCTTCATCCACAAGAATCCACTCAGCATGAGGCAGCTTGGCTCTAACCTTCTCGTGGATCATCTCATAAAGATTAGTTTCAGGATATATCCACCCACACTCTCTTTCAATACCGATACGGCTCCTGATCACATTTTTCTTATCGCGAGTATCAACAACCGGTTTGAAACAGAGATAAGGCATATTTCTTTCCTCGAAATTATATGCAGTTGTGAGTAGCATGGCAGTTTTGGCAGAACCCATAGTGCCATATTTGAAATATAGTTTACCAAGTCTTCCCATGGTCTTAGTCAGCGCAAATTAGTAAGTATCTGTTCTTAGAAAATATTAATGCGAATTTAGTAAGATTTTTTTAAATATTATTGCTAAAAATAGAATTTTAACTATCAAAATTATGGCGAATTTCTTTAGGAGGAATTGGATTTTGAATGAAATAGATGATAAATTAAAAAAATATTTAAAAAATTTTGAAGAATTAAGAACAATTTGTAAACATTTATTGTTACAAATACATCAAACGGGTTAGAAAGCCTCAGAAAGGTGTGCCCAAATTTAACGAGAATAATAAATTTCATAGAACTAATCAATAGGAGATTTTGCTATGAGCAGTATAAACGTCATTTCAATCAATCCGGCACAGAGCGCCAAGAGTGCGCTTCATCCAGAAGTGTTTGAACGTCTTGCACGCGAATATAGAGTTGACACCGAGATGACGAAGCTCAACCTCTCGGCAAAGAAAACTATTAATTTTATTTTTGGAATCAATAAACGTATTTCTCGTTCGATGTCTTTTAATCTTCTTGCGGCTCGCACTCTTGCTGGAAGCGGATTAATCGGTTTTGCATTTTATCAGGGATTAAGCATGACAGCTTTCTCTCCTGCATGGGTGATGCTTTCTTTTGGAATTTCGCTTCTCTGTGGATTCTTTACAAGAATGACATCCCTTTTATCTTTTGGATACTTCAGCGTTGTTTCTACGTTGGCTTTCATGACGTCGGGAAGCATTGATATTTATTCATTGGCGCCGGCAATTTTATCTTTATTATTTATGCTTGTCGGTCCAGGCAAATTCAGTTCAGACCAGATAATGCGCAGAAACCTCTACAAATATTCCAAGACTCGCGCTCGCGCTAAAGCTATCAAGCTTGCTGAAAATCGTCTCTCCTATCGCGCGATGAGATATATGTAATTTTGATTTTATTTATAAGAATATAAAAAGTTCTAATCGCAAATGCGATTAGAACTTTTTTGATGAATACAGTTTGCAATATTGCTTGATTACACATTCCATACATTCTGGCTTTCGAGCCTTGCAAACATATCGCCCATGTAGAATTAACCAATGATGAGCTTTTGCAATTAAATCATCGGGAATATATTTAACCAAAGTTTTCTCCGTCTCTAAAGGAGTTTTGGAATTATTGGTCAATCCTATCCTATTGCTTACTCTGAACACATGCGTATCCACAGCCATTGCCGCTTTGTTCCAAACCACCGACAGCATTACATTAGCAGTTTTTCGGCCCACTCCCGGCAACTTCATCAGATTATCTATATCTGTGGGCATCTCCCCCTCAAATTCGTCAACCAAAAGGCGAGCTGCTTTTAGAAGATGTCGGGTCTTGTTATTGGGGAACGTAACACTCTTGATAAATTCATATACCTCCTCTTCTGATGAAGCAGCCAAATCTGCTGGTTCCGGGAAGCGCTCAAAAAGAGCTGGCGTTACCATATTTATCCTTTTGTCGGTGCACTGAGCCGAAAGAATAACTGCTAATAAAAGATGAAACGGAGTGTCATAGTGCAACTCCGTTTTAGGGTCGGGCATCACCTCCTGAAATGTGGAGATGACGCCCGCATATCTTTCCTTTATAGTCATATCAATATTATTTCGCGGCCTCAAATTCGCGAAGGAACCGCACGTCGTTCTCGCTGAACATTCTGAGGTCTTTCACACGATATTT
>CAZXGU010000179.1:0-5503 GCA_964640375.1 uncultured Sangeribacter sp.
GACACAGCCAATTATGAACCCAAGGATGAGGCCCACTTTGAATACTCCTGGCAGTGGGCCTACCGCGAACGCTTTGAAAAGGCCGGCCTCACCGCCATCCTCGGCTGCGGTTTCGACCCTGGAGTATCGGCTGTCTTTGTGGCTTACGCTGCTAAGCATCATTTCTCAGAGATGCGTTACCTCGATATCGTTGACTGCAACGCCGGAAACCACGGCAAAGCTTTCGCCACCAACTTCAACCCGGAAATCAATATCCGCGAAATCACCCAGAAAGGGAAATACTGGCAGGATGGCAAATGGGTTGAAACAGAAAACCTTGAGATTCATCAGCCTCTCACATATCCCAATATCGGTGAGCGCGAATCCTACCTCCTCTATCATGAAGAGTTGGAATCGCTCGTGCAAAACTTCCCCTCTATCCGTCGCGCCCGTTTCTGGATGACTTTCGGCCAAGAATATCTCACTCATCTTCGCGTGATTCAGGATATAGGTATGGCCCGCATCGACCCTGTGATGTATGAGGGTCGCGAAATCGTGCCTATACAGTTCCTTAAGGCTGTCCTTCCCGATCCCGGTTCGCTCGGAGAAAACTACACTGGCGAAACTTCTATCGGTTGCCGAATCAGCGGTCTCGACAAGGAGGGCAAGGAATCCACTTATTACATCTACAATAACTGCTCTCATGAGGCTGCCTATAAAGAGACAGGCGCTCAGGCCGTTAGCTACACCACCGGCGTGCCGGCAATGGTAGGAGCATATATGTTCCTCACAGGGAAATGGGTGATGCCCGGAGTGCATAATGTTGAGGAGTTTGATCCGGATCCGTTCCTTGAGAAATTGGCGGTATCTGGTCTTCCTTGGAGCGTGATTATCAATGAAGATCTTGAATTCACAGTAGAATAAACCTCTTCGGCCATGAAAGCTTTATCATTCATTTCCTTATCTCTGATTGCGGCCGGAGCTTTCGCCGTGACGGCTCCTATGCCCGGCTCGATGTCAACTGAAGGGAGAAGCACCCTCATCTCCACCCCAAAGGGGACGGTGATGGTCACTCCCGTGTCGCCCGACATCTTCCGGGTGTCACAGCTCCCCCCGGGCGTGGCAGCCATGAGTTTCCCAAAATCTCAGTCGGCTATTATGCCCGAACAGGATTTCCCGGTTTCATCTTTCGCCACTGCCACGGAATATGTGATCTCCACTCCCTCCACCGTGTTGAGAGTGAACCGCACCACTGGTAAAATCTCATTCGAGAATGCCGAGGGGCAGACCCTCCTCACTGAAGCCGGGGGCGTCGATAACTCAGGCGCTACCAAGACCGTTACTTTCGTCACTCCTTCCAACGTGTCGTTCTATGGGGCCGGCGAGCGCGGTCATTCACTCCGTCTTAACGGCGATTCCCTTCCGATGTGGAACCGCCCTACTTACGGGTACGGTGCCGGCGACGGTCGCATCAACCAGATGAATATCACCATGCCGGTGGTTTTGGCTGAGAATGGATTCGCTCTCCTTTTCGATGATTACAACCAGGCATCGCTTTCTATCACCGATACTATCAAATATCAGTCGGAGACAGCCAAGCCTCTCTCCTATTATTTCATCAATGGCGACGGCTCTTTGGCCGGAGCGGCTGCCAATTATGCCAACCTTACCGGGCGTCAGGACCTACCCCCCTTCTGGACTTTGGGTTATATCACTTCCAAGTATGGATATAAGTCGCAGGATGAGGCTCTTGGCGTGATCGATTCGCTCAAGACGGCCGGCTATCCGGTGGATGGATTGGTGTTCGACCTCTATTGGTATGGCGTGGAGCAGGATATGGGGCGCCTTGAATGGAATAAGGAGAAATTCCCCGACCATAAGGCCATGCTCGATTCGCTCAATGCCATGGGTGTGAACACTATCCTCATTCATCAGCCTTATATCAACAAGCAGGGTGCTATAGATAATTATAACCTCCTCGATGCCGCCAATCTCCTCACCAAGGATGCCGATGGGAAAACCAACGATGTGACCACATGGGTTGGTGAGGCCGGTATGTTTGATATCTCCAATCCCGAGACCCGCGAATGGCTCTGGAATCGTCTGAAGGGGCTTACCGATGAGGGTCTGGCAGGATGGTGGGGCGATCTTGGTGAACCCGAAGTTCATCCTCTCACTATCGTGCATAACAATGGCGAGAAGGCTTCGGAATATCATAATGTGTATGGCAATGAATGGTCGCGCCTCGTTTATGAAGGATTGCGCAAGGATTTCCCCGATATGCGTCCGATGCTTCTGATGCGTGGAGGCACATCGGGTCTGCAACGTTATTCGGTGTTCCCATGGTCGGGAGATGTAGGCCGTTCTTGGGAAGGCTTGCAGGCGCAGATTCCTATCATGCTCAATTCGGGTCTTTCAGGACTCGGATATATGAGTTCGGATATCGGCGGTTTTGCCGTGGATGAGAAGAATCCTACTAATCCCGAGCTTTATGTGCGCTGGCTACAGATGGGTGTATTCACTCCCGTGCTACGAACTCACGCTCAGGCAAAACCCGAACCTTATCACTATGCCGCTCAGCAGGATATCCTGAAGAAGTTTATCAATATGCGTTATGAGTGGCTCCCCTATAACTACACTCTTGCCTATCAGAATGCGGCCGAGGGTCTCCCCTTGGTGCGTCCGCTCAATTTCCGCGAGGAGAACCGCAGCGCAAAATATGCCAATGTTCAGGATGAGTATCTCTGGGGTGATGAGGTGTTGGTGGCTCCCGTAATGAAGGCTGGCCAGACTTCCCGCAAGGTGCTCTTCCCGGCTGGCGAGTGGGTCAACTGGAATAATCCCTCACTCAAATATAAGGGTGGCACAACGGCTACTGTGAAGGCACCCCTCTCTGAGCTCCCTCTCTTCGTGAAGGCTGGTAGCTTCATTCCTCAATATGCGTTGCCGATGAAAAATGTGGGTGATTACAACCCGGCGTTCCTCACCGTGCGTTATTTCCCCTCTGCTGAGGAAACGAGCTTCACTCTCTTCGACGACAACCGCAAGTCGCCTGTATCGTTGCAGGAGAATGATTATCAGCTCACCACCTTCAAGGGTCGTCAGGCCAATGGGGTGACTGAGATTCAGCTCTCTGCCGAGGGTAGATATGCCGGTATGCCGGAGGGTCGCAATCTCACTTTTGAGATTCCGATGGATAAGCAGCCGAAGGAGGTTATCATGTCGAATGGTATCCGCATGGAGTCGCAGGTATCGCTCAAAGCCATCCGCCTCTACGGCTGGCACTACGATGCCAAAGCAAAGACTCTCTATGTCCGTTTCCCCTACCAATACGATAACCTGACCGTAACTATCCGATAAAACACGACAACCCTTTGGGAATTATCTGATGATACCCTTTGGTATTTGTCTGATAATATATGATAACCGCTCCCCGAATTAGAACATTCGCGGAGCGGTTGTACTTTTAATATTGCCGTCCGGATGTAAGATGCTGCTACCCTCCTTTCCTCTTTTTCTCTGCGAGAGGTTAAAACTTTGCATTATTAATGGATTCTTCACTCTTCCGTTGTAATAATCTCAGAATTTTTATCTACATTTGCAAGTAATTATGAAACGAATAATAAAATCTTTTCTATTACTGATATTAGTTCTCTTGGCTATATCTGCTAATGCGGATTCGCTGAAGGTGGATCGCTTTGAGGAGCGGCCGGTGGATATTTCGGCCCGCAGCGCTAACGTGCGCGACGGCAACCAGGAACTGTGCGCCTTAGTCAGAGTGGCGCTTCCTGTGGAGGGCTGCAAGTTTGAAGGGAATGTGGTAAAAACTGATTTCGATGTGAATGAGTATCTCGTTTACCTTACTCCCGGCACCAAACTCCTTCGCATCAAATGCCCCCACATGTCCGCTCTCGACATAAATTTTAATGAAGCCTCGAATGCAAATATCCAGGCTCTCAAATCGGGCGTCACCTACGGCTTAGACCTTTCCGGTTATGAGGACCTGATCGCTCCCGTGGCTCAGAATAAAGCTGATGCCGGTGGCAATTATTTGATACTCGACATCACTCCCAAAAACGGCATATATGTGAAGGTTGACGACATTCCCCAAAGCGTGGAGGATGGTCAGGCGATGCCTTTCCTCAAATATGGTCAGCACACCTACGATATTGAGGCCGAAGGCTATGCACCCGAAAAAGGGACGGTGACTATCGGAAAGGGTGACAAGACAAAGGTGCGTGTGGCTCTCCGTTCCATTCGCGCCACATTCTCTATCTCGCCCGAAACTCCCGAGACCTCCATCTCCATTAACGATAAAAATGTTGGGAAAGGGAGCTATACCGGTCAACTGAATCCGGGCATCTATCGCATAGAGGTAGCCAAGGAGGGTTATCGTCCCTATACCGAGACAATAGAATTAGGCGCGAGTGAGACAAAGTGGCTCAATGTGTCGGCTCTCACCCCCATTTATGGAGGTTTGAACGTGGGCTACAAACCGATAGATGCGCAAGTGGCGATAGACGGCAAAAACGTGGGTTCGACACCCGGCATCTTCAACGACCTCCTCGTCGGCTCTCATAAAGTCACCATCTCTAAACCCGGCTACGACACCTACACCACCACCGTCAAAATCACCGAAGGGGAAGTAGCCACACTAAATGGGACATTGACGGAGAAGAAGACCAGCAGGCCTACCTCAACTTCCTCCTCGTATGCTTCAAATAGCAGCAATAGCTCCTCTCATAGCAACAACTCCTCCGCAGCCATAAACACTGGCGACATGGTGCCCTCCGTAAGTGGGAAAAGAAACGGCCACGACTATGTTGACCTCGGCCTCCCCAGCGGAACCCTCTGGGCAACTTGCGACCTTGGAGCCAGTTCTCCATTTTATTGTGGTCCCGAATATGGCTGGGGAAACATAAATGAAAGTAAAAAGGAGGGGCACACATTAGAGGACATAGAGAAACGTTATAAGGCCAACGAGAAACAAGCAAACAGTATCATTAAAAAAGGAATTTATAATATATCCGGGGATCCTAAATATGATGCTGCGACTGCTCAGTGGGGAGGTTCATGGCATATTCCCACAGAAAAAGAAATAGTAGAACTAATAAAAAATTGTAAAATAAGGAGTGATGGGGAAAAAGGATATTGGTTGATTGGACCTAATGGGAATAAAATCTATTTTAAAAGCGTATATTCTCATACGAATAAGGTGCATCGAGTGGGGGCCAATTGCCTCTATGATGTATATACGAACTATAAGGGGGAAAAAGATAAAAGACATAAGGATAGCTTCATCAGTATAGAAATCGAAGACGGGAAGGGAGGCACGGAGTTTATTGACTATATTTCTCACATAAAATTTGCTTGGCCTATCCGCCCGGTAATAAGTCAATAATCTAACCCTACCATCCAATATTACAAACATATAAAGCTCCCTCCAATAGCATTAATAATCGGTCTCAACCTTCATCCGGATGGCCGGGGCGGGAGCTTTCCAGCTTCCGCAAATCTGTAAAGA
>CAZXGU010000180.1:0-5502 GCA_964640375.1 uncultured Sangeribacter sp.
TAAGGGTACAACGGTTTTCGAGACCGTCCCGTTCGACCACTCCGGCATCTTTCCCCGGTCGTTTTTGATAGCCCACAAAATTACAACTTTTTTAGCATATCTTCAAAATTTTTTCACTCTTTTTTTAGTTTTTTTGTTATAACTATAGCTACCCACCCCTGCCAAGCTGGAGGGATTGGGACGCCAGAAACCTGCAACTAATTATCGGTGAGAAACATCTATTGTTGCATATACCGATTTCAGATTGAATAACAAAAAATATAAACTTTAAAATCTTTTACTATGACTGCAAAAAGAATTATACCCCCTTCCGAACTTATTATCAATGAGGATGGCTCTGCTTTCCATATTCATCTCAAACCTGACCAGCTTCGCGACAAAATTATTTTTGTCGGCGACCCTGGTCGCGTGGATATGGTTGCTTCATATTTCGACACAATTGATTATAATGTGAGTTCTCGTGAATTTCATGCCATCGGTGGAACTTATAAAGGGAAGCCGCTTATGGTTATTTCCCACGGAATAGGGTCGGACAATATAGAGATTGTTATGACCGAACTCGATGCGCTTGCCAATGTGGATTTCAAGACTCGAACCATTAAACCTGAACACCGCACTCTTCAGATAGTGAGAGTCGGCACTTCAGGCTCGCTTCAGGATGACCTTCATATCGGAGATTTCGTAATCGCGGAGAAAGGTACAGGCACCGATGGAATCCTCAACTTCTATGCCGACCGCAATGAAGTTTGCGATCTTGAATTCGAGAAACAATTCTGCATTCACACCGACTGGGATCCCACCTGGGCTGCACCTTACACCGTTGATGCCGATCCTGAACTCGTTGAAAGAATCGGGCGTGACGACATGACAAGAGGTTATACCATATCTGCCGTAGGATTTTATGCACCACAAGGTAGAATGGTGCGTCTGCGCCTTGCCGACCCAGATTTAAACGAAAAAATCGAAAGTTTCCGTTATCGTGGTCGTCCGGTAACTAATTTTGAGATGGAATCCGGATGTCTGCAAGGAATGGCAAAGATGTTGGGGCATAAGGCGATGACCGTATGCTGCATCATAGCAGAGCGTCGGGCCAACAATGCCAATACTGATTATAAACCAAAGGTAAAAAAACTTATAGAGACAGTGCTCGAAAGATTCTGAGAGCGTAAAAAGATTGAATAATATCAATGAAAAAGAGGGGATCAAATGATTCTCCTCTTTACTTTTTTATTGAGTAAATAGTGTCGCTTTTTATTGAGGAAATAGTGCCGCCTGATGTTAATTAAGCCAAACTGTAACGATTCCCTGGCAACCGAACCACAATCCCGTCAAACTCCATTTCAGTTAAAGTAGCCGTGAGGCTTGGGATGTGTATCTTGGTCTTTTGATATAAGGTATCGACCGACAACGGTTCGGAAGCAAATTTGAGCAAATTGTATAATTCTTTTGCTTCACCATCGAGCTCGGGGAAAAGATTTCTTTGTTTAGGTTTAACAGAGACACCGGCCGGACACCAGCCTAACAATTCAATAATATCAGCCACTGAAGTGACAAGGCTTGCTTTCTGTTTTCTGATAAGAAGGTTGCACCCCTCGCTCATGGGGTCGGAAATTCGGCCGGGGACAGCCCCCACCTCTCGCGAATAGGAGAACGCAATATTGGCCGTGCTCATGGCTCCTCCCTTAATGGGCGATTCCACCACGAGAGTCAGTTCGCTGAGACCTGCCACAATTCTATTTCTCTCCAGGAATCTTTTCTGAAACGGGGTAGTGCCGGAAGGGTATTCTGTAATAATGGATCCGCCGCTTTTCAAGATTCTTTTTGCAAGATCGCGATGAGCTGCAGGATATATAGTATCAAGACCATGAGCCACAACAGCAACAGTTTTCAATCCATGCTCCAAGGCTCCTTTATGAGCCAACCCGTCAATCCCGTAGGCCAGACCGGAAACGACAACCGTATCGGGGAAATACTCTGCAAGGTCTTTAATGAATTTATCGCAAAAAGCTACTGCATAGGCAGTGTTTCGCCGTGTGCCAACAATGTTAAGGATATGTTCGGCATCAAGGTCAGTATCGCCCAATTGATAAAGCACAACCGGCGCATCTGGAGCTTCACGTAGCAACATAGGATAATCCGGATCATTCAGATAAGACACTCGGATTCCATGTTTCTCCACAAATTCCATCTCCTTGCGAGCCCTGAAAAGAGCTTCCTCCCTATGGAGTTTTTCCAGACGGTATTGTCCTGATATACCAAGAGCTGCGGAAAGTTCGGAAGTTTCATATTCAAAAAATTCATCCAAGGCAATGCCGGCTTCCTCAATGCGACGCACCAATTCCGCTGATATTCCGGGAGTGAATGAAACGCCCATCCTTAATATTGTGGCCTCACGCTCGCTCATCATATATATTTACTAAAAACGGCAGCGAGTTCGTCGCCACGTGAAAGTTTGCCGTCAATAAGCACCACAACAGTGACAATTCCCTCAGCGCACACTTCCCCATCACTGCGAATTATATCCTGATGAAAAATGAAACGCGGACCCTTGCGCTCAAGACGGAGGCAGGAAATGAAGCTGTCGCCTCCACGGAGAGAAGTTTTATATTCCACTTCAATTTTCCGCACCACAGCATCTATGCCTCTATTATGCATCTCAATGAAGGAGAGTCCGGCATCTTTGCAAAAGCGGTGACGGGTATGCTCCATATAATGAAGATAGTTGGCATTATTCACAATCTGCTCACAATCAAGCTCATAATCCCTTACCTCCATATCCATTATGAAGCAATATCGTCGATTCTTATCCTTTATTATTCTCATTATTATCCTTATTAATCATTTTAACAGCCTCTGAAAAGCTGACTTTGTCGTCGAATGCGCTGACCGGAAGATACAAGAATCCCTCTTTAGGCGTTTTCAACGGAAACACCACATAGTCTTTTCCTACCGAATAAGAGCCGAAACAGGAATAGGGATATTCATATATCCTCCATTCTTTCTCAGTCGGTTCAGACGCCCTATTCATGTTAACAGGCTCAGACATCTCCGACTCCTCTTTGCCACTCTCTTCATTTTCTCCTTTTACCTTCAAAAAAAGAATCAGCTTATCTGAATAGAGTTCTATCCTATGATCGAGCACATTGAGGAAATTCTCCCCTTTCATCCCGTAATTATAATATAGAAGCAATAGAAGAGCGGGGGCTATGAGACAGACCAATATCACGGCAAGGATCAGCAATCGGTAGTCGATAACTACTCCCAAAAGTAAAGCCATGATAAACAGGAAAGCTCCCCCATATAGCCATCCTTGTCCATGCATTTCAAAAAGGAGACGGGCAAACTCTCTTTTATCAGCTTTGAAAATCGTTGTAGCTATCATTCCACATTAACTTCCGAAGTACTTCTGCTTTGAGAAGAGCTAACTTCACTCATGCTTTCAGGATAGACACCATCCCTGAGTTCAATTTCTCTCTTATATGTTGCTCTGTTTTCTTCCATTGCTTTTTGGGCATACCCGGTCCCTTGCGCATTATATAGCTTGGAAAGGTCGATAAATGGTTTTTTCCCTTTTATTGTAAAAACATCTGCTCTTTTTTTCACAGCTTCGTCTCCCAAAGGACAATGACCGTTGGCCTTTGATCCCCTCAGACCTTCATCAACCCCCTTCTCACTGCAGCGAACGGCCCGGATGCGCGAAACCGGAGGATACCCAATTCCAGTCCACATGATATACTGGTTCTTAACTAAATCAGGATCTACCTTCTCACCCTTTTCCAAAGGCTTACACCCTTCAATAGCAATAGTAGCAGTTGACTTATAACGTGGAATAAAATCTTCATCCAAGAGAGCTTTGTTCTCTGTCAAGGTGTAATCTTGATTCTTACCCTCATGATAGAAAGTGCGGCTGAGAGTCTCGGTTAACAATTCAGAAGTAACATTCTTCTGCTCACCGTAAGGAGTGAGTAGGCACTCGGCATTTGCCTCCCTTACGAAACCGTAACCCTCATTAGGACGACCGGAATGACTATAATTTGTGCGTACCAACATCCCCTCCGGGGCATCCTTAAGGTCGTATCTGACAAAGGAATGATTGTTGGTCTCAAAATAAGCGCCATCCCCGTATGCGTCGATCACTCCGAAATTAGCTTCCACGCCCATGGGTCGAGGAAGAGTGTCGAGGAGATTGGCGAAATCATCGACTGTGCGGCAACTGCGAAGAGCTTTAGTCATTACAAACCCCTCCTTATCCATTTTCTTAGCCGGAACTTTGTCATCCTTTATATTATAAGAGGCCGTATTCATCACGGCAAAACCAGCCTCATTCATACCCATCCAAGCCTCCTGCAATTTTTTATCAGCAGCATTATATAAAGCCACGTAAGCAAAATTGCCGTTCTCGGAGGGAATATATTCCACCTTATTATCCGTGGTGCTTGTGTCGCGATGCTTCCATAAAATCGGACGCCCGTAGGGATTCAATTCAGCACCGATAATAGCTGAGGTACACCCGATGCTCTCCGCTGCGTTAAAAATTAAAGAGAAGAGGAGAGTTGTTGACAATATAATTTTTTTTATTCCATTCATCATTTTACAAATACAGAGGGAAACGTTTTGTTTCCCTCTGTAAAATTATGAAATATTTCCTTTATTGCAAAATCTTACTCTCTTTCAGAGTTAATTTTAAATTTAATCGAGCTTATGAATCACTAATCCTGAGCGCAATTTAGGTTCAAACCAAGTAGTTTTGGGCGGCATGATGTTGCCGGTGTCGGCAATATTCATCAGCTGGTCCATTGTCACAGGATAAAGAGCTAACGCCATAGCCATCTCTCCGCTATCAACTCTGCGCTTCAATTCGCCAAGTCCCCGGATACCACCCACGAAATCAATGCGTTTGTCGCTTCTCAAATCATGAATGCCGAGGATATCCCGAAGAATAAGATCTGAAGAAACGGTGACGTCGAGCACTCCGATAGGATCCTGATCATTGAATGTGCCCTCCTTAGCAGTCAATGAATACCAGCGACCATCAAGATATAGCGAGAAGTTATGAAGGCCTTGGGGCTGATAAATCTCCGTGCCCTTATCTTCGACAATGAAATTATCCTCCAATTTCTTCAAAAACTCTGCGGGAGTGAGTCCATTAAGATCTTTCACCACTCGGTTATAGTCGATGATGCGGAGATGAGAAGCCGGGAAAGCCACAGCCATAAAATAGTTGTATTCCTCATCGCCTTTATGGTCGGGATTACCGGCTGCTTTTTCAGCTCCGACAAGAGCGGCAGCTGCCGAACGATGATGGCCGTCGGCGATATATAGATTAGGAATCTTCTCAAATTCCTCTGTAACCTTAGCAATAGTTTCCGGGTCGTCGATCACCCAAAGAGTGTGGCCGAAGCCATCGGGAGCTACGAAATCATATTCCGGTTCTTTAGCCGACACCTCACGAATCACTTTCTCAAGCTCCTCGTTATCGGGGAAAGCGAAGAAAACAGGTTC
>CAZXGU010000181.1:0-5309 GCA_964640375.1 uncultured Sangeribacter sp.
CGGCAAATCTACTTTGGTTAAAGAGGTTTTATATAAAGCTTTAATCAGAGCTATTGGTGAAGCAGGAGATATTCCTGGGGCTCATAAGAAATTAGCCGGTGATATTAGGAGCATTCATTCTGTGGAATTTGTAGATCAGAACCCTATCGGCACTTCCTCCCGTTCCAATCCAGCCACCTACCTTAAGGCATACGATGAGATTCGCAAACTCTTCGCCGACCAACAGCTCTCAAAGCAGATGGGATTCACGCCTGCTTTCTTCTCTTTCAATACTGATGGAGGTCGCTGCGAGGAATGTAAAGGAGAAGGCACGATTACTATTCCTATGCAATTTATGGCCGACATTGAGATTGTGTGTGAAGCATGTCATGGTAAACGCTTTAAGCAGGAAGTGCTTGATGTGGAGTATCGGGGAAAGAATATTTATGATTTCCTGGAAATGACCGTGAATCAGGCAATCGAATTTCTAAGCGAAACTAATGGGTCGCAGGAAAAGAAGATAATCAAAAAACTTCGTCCTCTTCAGGATGTCGGGCTTGGATATATCAAACTTGGGCAATCGTCATCCACTCTTTCAGGGGGTGAGAATCAGCGCGTAAAGTTAGCCTATTATCTCTCTCTCGATAAGACTGACCATACGTTATTCATCTTTGACGAGCCGACAACCGGACTTCACTTCCATGACATTTCTACCCTTTTGAAGTCTCTCAATCAATTAATCGACAAGGGCCATTCCGTGATTATTATCGAACATAACATGGACGTGATTAAGTCGGCCGACTGGATCATCGACATTGGCCCCGAGGGAGGCGATGAAGGGGGATATATCGTAGCTGAAGGAACTCCGGAAGCTATCGCTGAATGTGAAAAATCATATACTGGTAAATTTTTAAAGAATAAGCTTACAAAATGATGAAAGTTGAGTATTCAAAATTTAAGCGCTTTCTCAAAAGTGTTTTGGCTGTCTCCTTCCCTATCTCACTCCTTATTCTTTGCGCCTGCCAGAAGCCGGTGGATAATACAAAACGCCTCAATGCTTCCGATCTTTACAGCAAGAGCGTGAAGTTAATCCGCCTCTACACCGATAGCTTTGCCAATGCCAAGGATTCGGCTACTCTTTTAGATCTCAACGACAGGTTTTCGAGCGCATTAACGGCTTTAAATTTCAAATATCCGTCGGAAACTTGTCTGGAGATTTCTGAAGGGCAAAACGATACCCTTACCAACCTTACCGAAAAGATCATTTCTCTTCGTGATTCCCTTCTTTACCTCTATGCTCATCCGGTAGAAACCGATTCCTTAACCATGGATTCTATTCCTCAGGAGCAAGCAATAAAATAGTAATTATATGATTATGGAAGTTATAATTTTAATAGGCATTTTAATTGTGCTTGGCATCACGATATATAATCTCATAAAGAGTCAACAATCTGCCACACTCCTTAAAAATCTCCTTTCCAAGGAAGACTCTGAGGAGACGGAAGAAAGGGAAGAGACAGTGGAGCAATCTGAGAACCCGACTTCAGAACAGTCCGCACCAGAGCATAATCCCGACGCAAGAGAGAAAGCCAACCGGGAAGTTTTAGTGGAAATATTCGATGGCATGGGGTGCAATCCCTCTGTGAATGAGGAGGGTCATCTATCTTTCTCTTATCAGGGAGAAAACTTTCTTATAATGTTCAACGGTGCTTTTATTAGAATATGGGATTTATCATGGCATAGTGTGAAACCTACTGATGATAATTATACACTTCTCAAAGACGCAACCAATTATGCCAACTTCTCTTTTGGACCGACAATCGTGCTTCATTCTCCGGATGAAAATGGGAATATAATATTCAGCAGCAGAATGGACATTCCATTTGTGGCAGAAATGAGAGATGCAAAGGGATATATAACAGCTATTTTGGATGCATTCTTTGCACTAAAGAACAGCTTGCATCGTGAAATTGCTCGGCTTAAAGACGACCCTCACGACCGCACCCTTCATAATAATCCTATAGGTTTCGACACTGCCTCTCTTTCCGACCCTTCTTCTCCTCAAGCCAACTAAGTTTTTTTTCGAGAGGAAGCCTATTTATGATATAGAACCCTCATTTCGCAATTCTTACAATCAAAATCAAGAAGAAATGTATTCGGGCCTGTAGTAATCGTTAACGGTTCTTTCAGTTGCCCGAATAATTTTTTGTTTTCGGGCGCTTTTTTACAGCAACCAAGCTCTCGACGAAGACAGTAACGTGTGCGCATCACCTCACGAGAGTTCTCCTTTTTCTTGGAAACCTTATCCACTTCCACAGCTTTTTCCATTTGCTTCACACCATGTTGCCGATAAAACTTCTCAGCCAGACTGTTGGCAACATTGTCTTGCGAAGAAAGCCTTTCAACCGGAAATTGCGCGTCGATATCCTCTCTTCTCCGATACTCAAACGGATAAACGGTGTTGTTGGCCTGATTAAGGTGTTCAATTAATTTTCTTCTCAGAATAGTTAAGACTGATGCGGGAATGAAAGTTGAGGGTGACAATTGATTCTTAAAGTCTCCCAAGTAGTAGAGCGTACCTCCTAATTTTTCAAATATCCGCTTCACATCCATTGGCTTTTGTGCCGGAAACTTCTCAACTTCCAAGGGTATTCTTACTTTTACTCCTCGTTCGTCATGAGCATTAATTCCCGTCTCATCTATTGAAATATCAACCTTAATCCTTCTTTCGGCTGTTTCTCCGGCGAGTTTCTTCTGCCATTCTATATCAAATGTGCGCCTTATCTCAGCTCCTTTAGGAATCTTAACAGACTTCAAACTTTTAATGAGCCCGTTCTCAATCTTATTCACTTTTAGGCCTTCGTATTTTCCGGAGATCTTATTAAAATAACTTATCCCATCCCCGTTATGAAGCTCATAAATATTATTGATTTTCTCCCCTAATGCTTTGGGTGTGATCAAGGAAGCCATTTTCTGTGAACCTCTTCCATTCAGAAAATAATCTGTGAATCCGCGGTTAAAGCTTTTTTCAAGGGTCGGAATAAATTTCACTTTAGACTCTCCGAAAGAAGACCTGCAATATTGCTCGGGATGAGAAGCTATATAAGAATCAATAATTTTTCGGTAGGCCGCTGTCACATTTTTTACATAGTCGGCATCTTTTAGCCTTCCCTCTATCTTAAATGATGACACTCCGGCTTCGATAAGCTCACCAATATGTTTAGAGGCATTAAAATCTGCAAGCGAGAGAAGGAATCTATTTTGTATTATTACTTCACCTTTCCCATTCTTCAATGTGTAAGGCATCCTGCACATCTGTCCGCACTCTCCTCTGTTGGCACTTCTTCCCAAGCACACTTCGCTCGCCTGACATCTGCCGGAATAGCTTACACATAACGCTCCATGGATAAAACATTCCACAGGCACAGAAACATTCTTACATATTTCTTTTATCTCCTCAAGCGAAAGCTCTCTGGCAAGAACAAGCTGCGAAAAGCCAACATTCTCTAAGAACCGGGCTTTTTCTACAGTTCTGGTGTCGCATTGGGTGCT
The DNA here is from genome assembly GCA_964640375.1 of uncultured Sangeribacter sp. Classification (GTDB taxonomy): domain Bacteria; phylum Bacteroidota; class Bacteroidia; order Bacteroidales; family Muribaculaceae; genus Lepagella. The sequence continues at coordinate 3,532 of CAZXGU010000181.1, forward strand.
TGCATGCAATTGAATGGGTGGGAGGCTCATCCGAAGCAAAGACAGGTCCTGCACAATCAATGCGTCAACCCCTATCTGATATAAATTCCAAACTAATTTCTCAACACTTTCAATTTCATTTTCATAAACAAGAGTGTTGACCGTAACATAAACCTTCACCCTATACTGATGCGCAAACTTCACTATCCATTCTATATCCTCCAAGGAGTTGGAAGCTTTATGTCGTGCGCCATGGCTGGTGGCGCCTATATACACCGCGTCGGCACCATGCAATATAGCCTGGCGAGCCACTTCCTTATTCGCAGCGGGAGAGAGCAATTCAAGTTTACGCATATCGTGTTAATTAGAGAGGCTTTGGATTTAGTTTTTATGAATCAAATCACTTCTTAAACATTCGGTCGATGTTTCTCTTATCTTCTCTTTCACGAATCGACTGACGCTTATCATATTGTTTCTTACCACGACCAACACCGATTTGCATCTTAGCTAATCCTCTTTCATTGATAAAAACTTTTAAAGGAACGATCGTGAATCCCGCATCTTCCGAAGCCTTCTGAAGTTTGGCTATCTCCTTTTTATTTAAAAGAAGCTTGCGGTCGCGTCGGGCAACATGATTATTATAGGAGCCATAAAAATATTCCGATATATTCATCCCCTTCACCCAAACCTCTCCGTTTTCTACCATACAATAGGTGTCAACAAGAGAGGCCTTTCCATCGCGTATTGATTTGATTTCCGTGCCCGTGAGTACGATTCCGGCAATATATGTGTCGGAAATTTCATAATCAAATCTTGCACGTTTGTTTTTTATATTTACTTGTTCCGCTTTCATATTGATAATTTAAAGAATAAATCCATCAAATAACTCCATAGAAAAGGACATCCGATGATTAAGAAAGCCAATAATATCTTTGTCCTTGTCTCAACCCCTTCCGGCACCCTTAATATTCTAACGCCCTTATATATCAAATAGATGGTCCAGATAGGTAAAAACACCAATACAGCATCTATCATTGGAAAGAGGTTGAGAGTCGAAAAGAAAAGAGCAAGGGTTGACATATTTACCATTACAAATATCCTTCCAATCGACTCTTTCATCGCCTTTTTTGAGGCTTTCGGCAAAATAACACCTGAGATAAGCAACACGGTGAAATATCCAAAAAAGAAGGAAATGAAAGCTTTTAAAGCATTCATCAAACACTCATTGAGTCCAACTGTAGTGTAAATCTTAGCTGCAAATTCCGATATGGCTGCAATGGCTATGGTTGGAAAAAACATCCCGGAAGCAATTTGCTCCGGAGTGTAACGTCGGCGTTTTAATTCTTTCCATCCCTCCACTGGAGTGGATAAAATCTTAAACATCAGAGCGAACGGACTTCCTTTCTTCTCTTTTTCTTCATCTTCCTCATCCTCATTTTCTTCATCATCCTCTTCCCCATCTTCTTCATCATCCTCGCTGTTATTTCTCAGACTATGATGAGAGGTGTTTTCTTCATCCCGCTCGTGGGCTGACTCTTCTTCATCATCAGAATCAAAATCATCAGGCAATCTATATAAATTATCCGAGTCATCTTCTTCTAAGTTAAACAGCGGGTCAAAATCCATCTCTTCCTTATCCTTATCCACTCTTCCTCCTTTTTAAAATTAGACCTAAAAATACAACTCTTAATAATCGTGGAATGGGAGCGAAGGCTAAATGTCTCCGCTCCCGTTAAAGTTATGATTATCCGATAGAATTAATCTTCCGCGCGATCTTCATTCAAGATGCGTATCATTTC
>CAZXGU010000182.1:0-5308 GCA_964640375.1 uncultured Sangeribacter sp.
CTTGATTGATGCGTGACAGACCCGATAACAACCCGATGAAGAAAGTCTTGTTTTATCTGGTCAATAGTTTTTCCTCCATTCCAAAGTTCACGTCGAGCACCTCTTTAATAGCGACCATAAAGAGATCCTCTGTTTGAGATTCTGAAATTCTCGTTAAGAATTTCTTTGATTGTTACGGTAATTGCCCGACGTAATTTCCAAAAGTTTAGGAACCGATCACTCTGTGATAGAGACCGTATCACCATTAAATACTCCTATTCCGAGTTTACTTATGATTGACTTTATGGCAGCCTGAGCCTTTACGGAGTTTCCGGCAGCATCCAATGGAGGCGCAAAGGAAGCAACCCCAAAGAGCCCGGGCATAACACCTAATACCCCGCCTCCCACTCCACTCTTGGCGGGGATACCGGAGGTGTACATCCAATCGCCGGTATTTTGATAAAATCCTACAGATGAGATGAGGGTGGTGATTTTTGGTGCCAACTCACGTGGAAATACTTCCTCCTTAGTTATGGGATTCACTCCTCCATTGGCTATCGTGGACGCGCAGATTGACAATTGGTTAGCCGTAATACCCACAGAACACTGACGTGTATAGAGGTCAAGACTCATCGGCACGTCATCGTAGATGCGGCCATAGTCCTTCAGAAGCCACGCTATCGAGCGGTTTTCAAAATTGGTCTCTGATTCGGAACGGTAGAGTTCATCGATCACTTCCGACCGGCTTCCGCAAAGAGCCTCAAAGTTATTGATGATATTCTCCCATTTGCCCCAGGTATCCCCCTGCGGTTTAACCATTGAGCAAGCAGTGATGGCGCCCGCGTTTACCAACGGTGTCGAAGGATGATCCTTTTCCAGAAGGATTGCGAAGATGGAGTTAAAGGGCAGCCCTGTGGCGTCGGCGCCGATCTGTTTGAGCACCTCCTCAGCTCCCCATTGCTTAAGAATCAATATGGCTGTTAGTACTTTCGATACAGACTCTATACCGAATTTGTAATCGGTGTCGCCCACGCTTATGGTCGTACCGTCAAGCAGGGTGAGGCTGATTGCGAAAAGCTCCGGATTAATATTGGCCAAGTAAGGGATATAATGGGCATTCTCTCCTCCCTTAATATCTTTGCATTCATCATACGCTTCTTCTACGGCTTTACGAATCTGCGCTTTTGTGAGTTTGATTTCCATTTGGTGTTTTTTTAATAATATAAAAAATGATTCTCTATCTGTGAAGTCTTATTTAATAGGAATATGGTAAAGATGTAAGTAATACCATTGTTATAACAAAAATTTTACCTAAAGTGGTTGATTCAGGGTTGATTCAGGGTTGATTCAGCATTAAGTCGCCTTTCAGAAGGAATGGATGAAGTGGATGGTTGAAAATGATTAAATTATCAATATTTCTTTTTGATGTTCAAAAGAAATATTATAAATTTGCATTGCTGGCGTTTTTCAAGAGAGACGTTAGCCATTAAGATTTTATAAAAGCGTAACTATGACGCTTCGATTCTGATGTCTTGGAACTTCGCAACTTCTCATAGCATCGTCGGGATGAAGCAAAGGCAGTGGCGCATATATGTATATTTTCTTATAAATAGCCTTCCAAATGAGGCCTTGTAGGAAAATATACAGATAGTGTGGGCAGTCTATTTTGCTTGTCCTTTGATGCAGGGCAATTCGAAGACTCAAGACGTGGAACGGGCGGAGTGTCCGTTGCCACGCTTTTTTATATCCTTTATTGAGTATCTTTCTACTTGGAATATCTCCTTTATCAAAGAATTAGAAAGAGAGATAGACCTGGAGAAACGAGTATTTGATTATAGAAAATTTGGATTCTAATTACTTCAATTAATCTAAAATGAAACAATTCTACACCTTACTAATTGCATTTGCAACCGGATTATCGTGTTTTTCCGCGTCACTGACTCCACAGGAAGCATTGCAGAGAGCCACAGAATCAGGGCGAGGCAGATATAATCTGAGAGGGCTGCACTCATCGCCACAACTGGCAATGACAGGCACCACGTCGGATGGCAACCCTGCCTATTACATTTTCACCGATGACTCATCGACCTTAATTGTTTCGGCCGATGATATTGCTCTTCCTCTACTGGGGTATTGCGATAGTGGCAATTTCGATTCCGCAAATATGGCGGAGGGGTTGAAATGGTGGCTGAGCGAATATGCCAATGAAATCGGACATGCGCTAAAACAAACTGCCCCATCCACCGGCAGACTTAAATCCGAGTCATCAACCGGCACCTCCCGTTTGAACGGCAACAGTATCGCCCCAATGATTCAGACCACCTGGAGCCAGTCGGAACCGTTCAATAATTATTGCCCTGTTATAGGGGGGAAACATGCTTCGACCGGCTGTGTCGCAACTTCTATGGCCCAGGTGATGAAATATTTTGAATGGCCTAAGTCGCCGGTTGACCCAATTTCTTATGAGTTTAACGGGGAGACTCTGGTTTCTCCAATCACTACCTTTGACTGGCCAAACATGTTAAATTCTTATAAAGGCACCTACTCCACAGCCCAAGCCGATGCCGTGGCCCGCTTGATGCAGCTCGCCGGTTATTCCGTCTCAATGAACTATAGAGATGACGGGGCCAGCACCCAACAACGCTACGCCAGAAATGCATTAATTGAAAAATTCGGATACGATATAGGTGCATACAATATTGAACGGAACTATTATTCCACCGAGGAATGGGAACAGGCAATATATGACAATCTCGCCAATATCGGACCCGTCATTTATGATGGACAAGGTAGCGGAGGTCATTCCTTCGTATGTGATGGATACGATGGCAACGGAATGTTCCACATGAACTGGGGATGGGGCGGCAAATCCGACGGATATTTCGTTCTTTCCGCCCTCACGCCCGGTGACCACGACTACAGTACCAATCAAAAAGCCATTTTAGGAATTCGTCCCCCGAAGGCCGATTCAACAGCCCCTGAACCTCCGATAGGATGTTCCACATCAATTACTACCAGTATTAGCGGGCGGAAGCTTACGATTGCGGCAACCAATGATGGAGGATACTGGAATATCGGAGACGAGACGGCTACCTTCTCGTTTGGTCTGAACCTTGAAGACATAAAAACCGGAGACTCCTATCAATATACTATACTCACTAAAGAATTGGCTGCAAACCATGGGTACAAGTCATTAAAGGTGGATATTCCGGATACACTTCCGTTTGGCGACTATGAAGCGAGACCAATCTACAAGGTTGATGACGGGGATTGGAAATTAATCCGTTTTAAAAATGATGCCGTTGACTATTTCACCATCAACGTGTCAGAAAACGGAATTACAATTGGCAGCACACTCATATTTTTGAATTGGGAAGTTCCGGCAGTGTTTAAAAGGGACAACCAATACGAAGGACATCTAACAATGCGAAACGATTTAAAGTTTGACCAGAAATATTCGCTTAAAGCATATCTCTGCTCCAACTCTTATGGCAGTTTCAGCATAGAGGCCGCAGTCGGAAGTGAATCAATTATCATACCGGCCAATTCTCAAGTTGATATCCCCATCTCCTTAATGCTTTCAAAAAATTTGGACGCGCGTCCATATTATATTGTGTTGTATGAAGGATCTAAAGCACTCGCTTCGGAAATGGTGAAAGTTCTGCCCAACGGAGAACTTGTATGCGGAGAATTTCAACCCAATCCTTCTTCTCTTTACAGGAATGAATTGTCTGAAGTGACAGTTACGGTCTATAATGAGTCGGAGGAGGATAAAAATGAGGAATTTAAACTCAGTATTTACAGATTTATCCGCTCGTGGTGGTTTGAACATACCTATGGAAGTGTAGAGGCAACCATTCCGGCGGGCTCAGAACAAAAAATCTCGTTCTCAACGATTATACCCGAAGACATTGACGAAGATGAGGTTTACCTTGTACTTAAGGATAAAAACAATAAAATTCTTGACTTTGCTCCTGTTCACCTTGACAATAACCCTCCCTCGGAGGTAAAGGTCATTGAGGATACCGATGAGCATGAGAAAAGATATTTCAACATGCAGGGTATCGAAATTAGAGGCAATAATCTGACTCCGGGTTTATATATCATCAAGAAAGGGAATAAATCATCGAAAATAATTGTAAAATAATTGAGTCTTAAGGTACTTCCCTAATCCTCCCCATTGGCTCCAGTCAGGAGTTGCACGCACAACATCCAGCCCTTTGTTGATGCTAAAATTAGCATCAACAAAGGGCAAATAATTAGAATAAAATACCTCGTGTGAATGAGCCTCTGCGACGTGGTTTTATCTCGTTCAATCATAGCACCAGGGAGAAAATTTTCAATTCTGAAATTTGTTCTATCACAAATTATGGAAATATTCTATGGATAAGGTAAAAATACAATTGCTCCATTGCGGCCATGTTCTCGTGTCTCCCAATCTGCCATTCGGCGACGGCAACTTGATAAAGGCCTCTGGGTTCTTCGAAAAAGAGTCTGAAAAGATATGGTTACCTGTGACCGCCGTCTATATCGAACACCCAAAGGCAAGAATCCTTGTTGATACAGGATGGAACCGTGATATGTCACCCAATGGAGTTATTGATAAGGAGGCTCAGATCAAACATTTATCCCTGCTGCTTTACAAGGTAAACCAGGGTTATGTCGAGATTGGTAAGACTGCTGATGAGCAGTTAGCAGAAATGGGGGTCAAAGTAGAGTATCTTGATTATGTAGTTCTGTCGCATCTCGACTGTGACCATGTAAGTGGTCTTTCTCATTTCAAGGGTGCGAAGAAAATTCTTGTCTCCGGGCCCGAGATGGAGAGCGCAACTAAGTTTGTCAACAGCCATTCGCGCTATACTCCACGTCTTTGGGATGGTACGGGTATCGAAACGTTCAAGTTTAAAAGAACCGGTCTGGGACCAGTAGGAGAGTCATATGATTTACTGGGCGATGGTACTATTCAATTAGTTCATATTCCGGGACACAGCAAAGGTCTCGCTGCCACTCTCGTTCAAAATAATGGTAAGAAAGTGCTTTATTTTTCAGATGGAGGTTATGCCACCCGTTCATGGAAGGAGATGCTACTTCCTGGGATAGTAGAAGACAAAAAGGCAGCACATGAATCGCTTAAATGGATTCGCGATATCAGTATGAGTGAAGATTGTGTTGATACATTTGCTTGCCATGATCTTGAGATTGCCCCACATTCCATAGTAATCTAAATATGTCTGGAAGTTAAGTTTTTCAACTAATTCTTAGAAATATCAGAATAATTCATTAACTTTGCGTTGAAGTTAAAGAATTTTCAGATGAACGAAGATATTAA
>CAZXGU010000183.1:0-5263 GCA_964640375.1 uncultured Sangeribacter sp.
CCAATTTTCAATTGATTGTAAATTTGTCACCTGTTGTCAACGTTTGTCAACGCAGATATTTCGGAATAAAACAATCTGTATAAGCCAGATAAGAAGTGGCAATGGCATCAATGCCAAAATGGGTACCATTAATAATCAAGAAATAGTCGGAGAAAATAAAAAAGACTATCACTTGGATAGTCTTAAATGATGTGAGATAATTACCTATGGTTTAGTTACGTTCTTCCTCGTCTGCCAATACTTCGGTTTCCAAATCAATGCCAAAACATTCCTTCAGTGCCATATAATCAAAGCACAAGGCTTTTGGACGGTTAACTTTCTGTCTCTTTACCTGTTTACCATCAACGGTTTCTATAACATAATCCTTCTCTCCGTTAGGCTGGAGGATAGAGAACCTGTCCTGTTTCAAGCCAAGATAGGAATAATGGGATTTCAGATATGAGAGTATCGTGGACCAATAAGAACGAGCAGCCGTTGTGTTTCCACCCCGGCTACTGACAAGAGGTGAGATGGCTGCCGCATTCATATATAATATAGGTCTTGCCTCCTTAAATTCCATGTCTTCCGCTGCATTGATAGGTCGGAATGTTCTGCGGTACTTGATATTGTAATGAACACCGTCTATACATTTTCCGGCTGTCTGCAGTCCTTGTAGCATATTCCAGAAATCGCCCACCTCGGAGCTTTCCTGTGCGAGTTCATTCTGATTAAGCAATCCCTTTACAGCAGTTTCAAATAGTTCTGCATAACTGAATGGAAGTTCTACCACCGACTCCAATGTTCGGAAAGTAGCCAATGGAATAACCCAATTCCCGAAAATACGGTCATGTACGGTTACTTCACTTAGTTTTGAAGCCAGTTCCTTCTTACACATTGAATAGGCACTTGAAAAGTTCTTCTCAAAAAGTGACCGATGCTTCAAAAGCTCAACCGTCAGGTGAGTCAATCCCATATTACATACAGTGACAAGATCTTCATATCTTGAACGCTCACTTTGACTGAATGAGGTCTTTGTAAATGCAAGGAATATTACACGGGTATAAAGTGCCATATCCTGAGTAGGCTTATCCTGACCGCATAATGCAATCCCTGTGCTGACAATGGTCTGGGAAGCCATACCATCGGTGGTGGTATTCTTTTTTGTCTGACCACCACCACCCCATAATCCTTTCAAGTAGGCTATCTTCCTTACGTCAAGGTCATTCTTGTATTCATCAAGCACTACCAGGGTATTCACTGCCTGTGAAACCCTGTCATTCATCGCTGGAATTGAGGTTACACCAAGGTTTGGAGGGTCAATGCCATGAATGAAGAATGATTGAAGGCTTGTGGCAAGGGTTGTTTTACCGGTTCCCTTTTCTCCAAACAGGTTGAGTATCGGGAAATGATGGGTCTTGCTAAATACGACATCCCTGAACAGCGTGGATAGTAGATAGCATAGGGCGATCCGGGCATTCTCTCCAAAAACATTGGTAAGCCGTTCTGCAAAGTCCTTTAGGGAGATGCCACTGCCACTTTCATGAATCATCAGTCGTTCGAACTGATAGACTTCAGGATTATTGCTATACATCTTGGATGTTGCCGGGATATAGAACGCCTTGCCATTACCACTGCGTACTATTCCCATGTCATCGACAGCGAGGAAAGTATCATTATAATGAATCCCATTACCGAATGCAAAGAAGTCGTTTGCCTGATTCCAACCAAGTTTTGAGACTCTTTCTGCTGTATCTGTCCTGGCATATAGGAATCTCTTCATCCGGTTTAGCTTATCGAGTTTAGCCAACCAAATGAAGTTGCCAAGCGTACCTGTCTTTTGCTGAAAGGCATTCAGGGAGCATAGCTCAGATTCTTTTATCTCCATCAAGCGACTCTGCCCGGCATCATTTTTCATACGGAAGATACGCGTTCCGTTATTATCATCCCATATATGAAAAAGGGGTTCCATAATAAAGTTGGAAATCATTACCGGATCTTCGTCATCGTTGCCAAGCGTATAATAGGAGTTGTCGCGTATGCATATTCCTAATGCACGTAAATCCTCTACCTCGCGCTGCTTTTCATCCAGTGTTTCTGAAGGTGTTCTTCGTCGGCGACACTTTTCTCTTGCCTCGTTGACAGCGTCTTTCCAGAACTTTACTCTTCCATGAATTTTAGACAGCTTCTCAATACATTGTCCCACTATCAAAGGGTCCTTCATATATTGAAGCACCTCTGCAACTTCACCTATGATTGACCTTTCTTTGTTTAAAGAATCCGCTTCTACAAAACGCTTTTCTGCCAGCCAAACTACGAAATACTTCTCTTGCAAGGAAAGAAAATCTTCTCGCGTCTTTATGAAACTGTCAGGATCATTCTTGCATCGTCTAACCGTTATGGTTTCCTTTGGAAGTTTGGTTGGATCAGAGTTACCGGGTTCCCCTTCTTCGAGGATTGACTCTTCTCCAAAAGGAATTTCACGAACAGTAACATCAAAGCCTTTCTTGATAGCCATTGCTCCATTTTTCATCACTGCCTCAAAGCCCGGGCCATATAGGGAGGTTTCAGACAAGTCAGAGTCAGGAATAAAACAGAGTGAGCCGGTGTATTTTTTCAATGTGTCAAACTGTGTATCCGACCATGATGTGCCTAAGCTTGCTACCGTATTCTCGTATCCTATGCTTTGCATACGGAGCACATCAGGGGCGCCTTCGACCACAATAAGATGATCGGGAGTTTTTATTCTGAAAGCGCGGTCAATACCAAATATAGTTTCTCCTTTTGAGTAGATATCTGAATTTGGTGAATTGACATACTTGGGTGCTTTGTCACCGTCCCCTATATATCGTCCTGTATACGCAATGATTCGTCCCCACCGGTTCCGAATAGGGATCATAACACGTTCACGGAAAAAAGCATAACTTCCCCTATCACCATTTCTAAGAAGTCCTAATTCAAGGAGGGTTTCTTCATCGATACCTTTGTTCTTACAATAGTCTATTAGGAGCTTGCTATCTTTGGGGGCATAGCCGATTCCATAAGTTTCGCAAAACTCTTTGGGCCATCGATTGTACGCGTAATCCCGCGCCTTTCGTATCTCGTCAGACATATCGGTCCGCATGAGGTCAAAAAAGAATCTCTGGATAAGTTCAAGAGTTGCTAACAGCGACTCTTTATGCTTATAGACTTCACGGTCTGAATCTGACATTTTATCAGTGGTGTATTCCAACTGAATATTATTGTCAGAGGCTATCTTCTTGACAGCCTCCGAGAAAGAAAGATTTTCCTTTTCCATTATAAAACTTATTCCATCGCCACCACGGCCACAACTGAAGCAATGGAACAAATTTTTACCGGGAGAAACTGAAAATGATCCGGTACGTTCTGAGTGAAAAGGACACACCCCCATTAACGATGATCCTTTCTTCGTTAACCGGACGTATGGTTTCAGAATCGTTTCTATACTGAGGTCCCGTACCTGTTGAAGAGTTCTATCGTCAATCATATTTTAGTTACCTTATGCCAACAGTCGATGATTGCCTTTCCGGAATATTTCGGACGGCGAGCATTGTCAGGATTCTCGGGAGCAATCAGTCCAAAAGCCTTGTATTTTATGAATGTCTTGTGACAAACTCCAAGTTCGGCACAAGCTCGTTTCACCGAATATATTCCTTCGGGGTCACATTTTGGGGGCAATTCTGTCATTTGTTAGATTCCAATTTATAGTGTCAGGGGCTTTGTAGCGTTGCCCTGAAGGTGATGGTTACCTGTTAGCAATCTCTATCGTTGTTTGTTCCAGAATCGTAAGATCTCTTTACCTGTATAAAACTTACGTTCACGCCCACCTCGGGTTGTACGTCCGCATCTTATATCACCTGTTACATGGGTATATCGGAACAAGGTCTCTCTACATATTCCCAATATAGAACAGGTTTGCTTTATTGAATAGCGACCATCGAGGACGACACAGGGTTTCTCACATGTCATATCTCATCCTCCTTTCTCCATTCTGGCTCTTCTTCCGGAAAGAGAATTTCAACTGGGATATTCAATACCATCGATATTCTCTCCTTAGTCTTTGGATTAGGTGTCTGAACACCGGATAGCCACATTCTGACTGTGGCGGCTTCTCGACAAGTAGCATCAGCCAATTTCTGAATGAAAACTTGCCCAGGCGTAGGCTTATTCTTTTCCGCATGGTAGATTACTCTTAAAGTCATCAGCTCAGGATATTTGTTATTTCCAAAAATATTACCAATAATTTTTATTATTGAGCAATAATTTGGATCTTTGCATCAATAACAATTCTTATTGTTTTAACCCTCAAAGGGTTTTTAAAGACAAAGTTAGTAATAATTGTGAAATATTTTGCAAATATTTGCAATAATTCTATTGAGCAATAACTAATGATTATGGCCAGATACAATATCGCACAGCTGAGAAAAGACGAAGGGATGACCCAACAGGAACTGGCTTCTCGCCTGAAAATATCCCAAGGCTTCCTTTCAAGTATTGAGACCGCCAAGAATAATTTCCCTGCTGATAAGGTAGAGATACTTAAAAATCTTTCCAACTGCAGATTTGGAATCCTACCTAATTGATGACGATATAGTGAAGACTGGTTATGAATTAGGTAATAACAATAGTGACTCCCAAATTCACATCAATGACCCAGAAGCTCTTAAAACTCTCCTTTCGATGGTCACCTCTATCAATACTGATGGCAAGAATCAACTTGAGGTATTCACCTCGGAGATTACAACCCTTCGCAAAAGGATTGATGATTTGCATGACCGTAACGAACGGCTATTGGATAAGATTGAATCACTGACCCAAGCTTTGGGTGAGCAGTACAAGAAGAACAACGCCTTGATTGCTCTACTTGCGGAACAGGGAATAAAACCACCTGTCAGAACCCAAATTCAATAAGATAATATTTTGCCACAATAGAAAATCTTATTAAATTATGCTAAATGTGCATCAAAATATTCTGGCTCAGCAATAAATCATCCTCTTCAAGCACTTCTTTCAATTAAGGAGACTCTCCAACAGCTAATCGAATGGAATTAGAAGGTGACATCAGTAAATGATTTTACCTCTTTTGATCAGGTATGAGCCGCTGTTCGGCGCCCCTATAACCTTAGTGCCGCTCCACTGGATTAAACCTAAGGTTTTGATTTTGTCGGTGGGGAATTGGTTATACCCAAGTTCGGCTGCACTCGGCATAGTTTCAAACAAGTTTGACCTCTGCTCTCGTTGGCACGAACAGTCATTGGCGAGCAGT
>CAZXGU010000184.1:0-5257 GCA_964640375.1 uncultured Sangeribacter sp.
GTGGTGCTGACCCATAAATATTTCGACGGTGTCCTTCCTGCTGCCGTCGAGCTCACCGAAACTGAAAACAAGCTTATCGAGGAGATTCATGCTCTGAAGAAGGAGATGAGCGACGCCCTTGATAATTTCCATTTCCGCGAGGCTCTCCGCTTGGCTATGGATATGGCTCGCGCAGGAAATAAATATCTTCAGGAAACGGAACCGTGGAAAGTGGCTAAAACTGATATGGCCCGCACCGCCACTATCCTCAACATCGCCATCCAGACATGTGCCAGCCTCGCCATCGCCTTCGAGCCCTTCCTCCCCTTCATGTCGGCTAAGCTCGTCAAGATGTTGGGTGGTGATAAGATCACTTGGGATATGCTCGGCTGCTTCGACCTCGTGCCTGCCGGAGCAAAAATCGGAAAACCGGAACTCCTCTTTGAGAAGATTGAGGATTCAGTGGTGGAAGCTCAGGTGAAGAAACTTGAAGACACCAAGAAAGCCAACGAGCTCAAGGCCTGGACGCCCGAGCCCGTGAAAGAGAATGTGGATTTCGAAACTTTCGAAAAGATCGATATCCGCGTCGGAAGGGTGCTGGAATGTTCGAAGGTGAAGAAATCCAAGAAACTTCTCCAATTCCTAATTGAAGACGGTATGGGCACTCGCACCATCCTCAGCGGCATTGCCCAAAGCTATGAAGACCCTGCAGTATTAGTAGGGAAAGAGATATGTTTCGTGGCTAATTTTGCTCCGCGCAAGATGATGGGTATAGAGAGCCAGGGAATGATAATGAGTGCGGTGAATCCCGACGGCACGCTGACTGTGGTTGGGCCGACAGGTCCTGTTCAGCCTGGCGCTCAAGTGGGATAAATCTCGGAGCGGAATGAAGCGTGGCGTAATCAAAACTCCCGTATTCTTTTATAATGTGGCCTCCTTATGGCGCACGGTGGTTTTACCCCGGGCCATAAGGAGGCTGCAAAAAAAGATATGCCTCAGAAATTGGGAGCAACGCCCCGATGCCGATTACATCAGGCGCCGAGTGGATTATTATTTCCCTAAGCGCCCTCCCTTCACTCCCGGACCCGAAGCTAAGGAGATAAGAAAAATTAGGCTACTCCAATGCCATAGCACCTACTGGTTCGACCTTATGCGCTATCTGCGGGCTTTCCCTTCGCGGAAAAAGATTGAATTCATCGATGGCGACACTCATGTAAATCCGGAAGGGATAGTTTTCGGGAAGGCAAGGCGTCTTGACTCGAAGGCTCACAATGTGGCGCTGATGAACCTCGACCGCCGACGTCATTTCCTCAAAATCAACGACCAAATTCCTTTCTTGGATAAAAAGCCTGTGCTCTTTTTCCGAGGCGATGTGGATGCAAAGGAAAACCGGAAGCGTTTTCTAAATCGCTGGTGGGGAAATCCACTATTCGATTTAGGTGACACCTCACCGCGCACCGACTCCGAATGGCATAAGCCGCGAGTTGGGATTGCCGACCATTTCAATTATCGTTATATCCTGGCTCTCGAAGGTCATGATGTGGCCTCGGCAGTGCAATGGATATGCGCCAGCAATTGCGTGCCGGTGATGACACGGCCAACAGTAGAGAGTTGGCTGATGCACGGCGCCATGATTCCGGGTGTGCATTACATCGAGATTGCCGACGATTTCTCCGATGCCGCTGATAAAATCGCATACTACAATACTCATCCTGAGGAGGCGGAGGCCATTTCGCGAGCTTCAAAGGAATGGGCCGAGCAATTCTCCAATAAGCGACGTGAGAACATTATCCATTATTTAGTGGCCGAACGCTACCTGAAGCTAAATGATAGTTGAATGAATCTTCTTAAGAAAATTGGAATAAGCCGATCGGTGGTGTCGCCTCTGATTGCCACGGCAATCAATATGGTGACGCTCTTCATCCTCTATACCCTCCTGCGAATAGAATTTTTGCTTGAGAATCTCCCTCTCTTCCAAGAATCAATAAAAGAGGGTCATCTTTTCAACCTCCTTTTAGCAGGCCCCGTTTTTGACGCTCCGGGATTATTCTATTTGAATATCTTTTATATCGCATTGATGCTTTTCCCTCTACATTTCAAGGAGAGGGAGGGATATTATAACGCATGCAAATGGGTCTTTGTATTGGTGAATGCAATCGGTGTGATAGCCAATATTGCTGATTCAATTTATTTCAGTTACACGCTCCGACGCACCACATTCGACCTCTTTTCCGAATTTGCCGGCGATGACAACATGGGTAAAATCGTTGGCATTGAATTAGTCAGACATTGGTATCTTGTGCTTCTTGCGGTGGCAATGATATGGGGTCTCTGGAAACTATACGCCTCCCCTTCGCCGGGAGCTAACACGCGCCCTCTACAAAGATATTATCTCTTTGCCTTTCTATCTTTGGGAGCCGGGGCGATAACGGCTGTGAGCGCGATAAGAGGTGGCTTCCTGGTGAATTGGTGGTATTATATCATCGCCGCCATCCTCCTTTATACTGCCCGACGTCTCTATGTGGCAACATCCTATAAACAAAAAAGACTCTATTCGGGAATATTGATAGCGGGGGGCCTCCTGCTTATCATATTGGCTCCTCTAAAGGAATGGCGGCATCGCGACATCCGACCTATTGCTATCTCCAACGCCAACAAATATATTCATCGCCCCAATGAGGCAGCCCTCATTCTCAACACCCCCTTCACGATGATTCGAACGATAGGGGCTGTCGCTTTTGCCGACCCTCAATATATGACCGAATCAGAGATGACAGCTCTTTACACTCCGGTTCATAAAGCCGGCGTCCCTTCTGATTCGTTGGCTACCGGGAAAAAGAATGTGGTAGTGATAATCTTGGAGAGTTTTGGAAGAGAATATATCGGTTCGCTCAATCATGACATCCTCGGCCCTGACTATAAGGGGTTTGCTCCATTTATAGATTCTTTGGTTAATGTGTCGGCCACATGGCAGTGGAGTCTCGACAATGGTCAGAAGAGCATTGAGGCCATACCGAGCGTGCTGACAGGCATTCCATCGTTTGTAAAACCTTTTGTGCTCACCTCTGCCGCGATGAATCGCCTCAAAGGTCTGCCTGCTATATTGGATGAAGAGGGTTATGCCACAGCTTTCTTCCATGGGGCGCGTAAAGGCTCGATGGGATTCGACGGAATCACCCGAAGCATCGGGTTTAAGGAGTATTATGGACGCGAGTCGTTCCTGGAGGATGGACGCGCCGGTGGCGAAGAGGAGTTTGACGGCTACTGGGGCATCTGGGATGAGCCTTTCATGCAGTTCTTTGCTCTCAAACTTTCCGATCTCCCGCAGCCTTTCATGGCCGGACTTTTCTCGCTTTCCAGTCATCACCCCTTCCATGTGCCTGAGAAATATAAAGACCATTTTCCGAAAGGCACAGCCCCCATTCATCAGACAATCGGTTATACCGACAATGCCCTTCGTCGCTTCTTCGATACTGCTAAAAAGCAGCCATGGTATGACAACACAATTTTTGTTATCACCAACGATCACACCAATGAGCGTACTCATGATGAATACCGCTCGGCTATCTCCGCGTTTTATGGACCCATTCTTATCTTCGACCCTTCAGGACAGCTCCCCCGTGGACGGCAGGAAGGGATTGCGCAGCAGACGGATATCATGCCTACAATTTTAGGGCGCATCGGAAGCCAAAGTGATTATGTGGCTTTCGGAAAGGATCTCTTTGCCACTTCTCCGGGCGACGATTGGGCTGTGAATTATAATGGCGTGTATCAATATGTGAAATATGGATATGTGTTGCAATTCGATGGCAAAAAGCCGGTAGGTTTCTACCGTTTGGGCGACCATAAAATGGAGCATAACCTCCTCGGCTCCAATCCCGAAATGGAGAAGAAGATGCAACGTGAGCTCGAAGCCCTAATCCAGCAATACATGCAGCGCATGCTCCACGACGGTCTCTCTGTGGAATAAACTTATTCCAAATAGAACGGAAGCATATAGATAGGCAAGAAAGTTATTGTGCCTTCTTTATGATAATCCTTTGTAAAGACAATAAGGGGGTCTTTCACTTTTGCCGGATACTTGCGAATAAACTCATCAAGCGACTTATGTGTCTTATAGCCAGAAGATTTTACTTCGATGGGGGAAATCTTGCTTCCCGTGGTAATAAGAAAATCCACTTCGTATAGATGGCGATTTTCTGATGGGAAAGTATAATAGAATAGTTTTCTGCCCGAACTCACTATAATTTGGGCAGTTACATTCTCATACACGTATCCTAAATTTGCAGACAGTTTGTCGGAAAGAAGTTTTGAGTATATTTCATTCTCCGCCACATCCCTATCCCAGAATGCGAGGGTCACAAACAAACCCGTGTCTCCTACATAGATTTTAAAATAGTCTTTATCATAATCCATGGCGAGCCCGTTGGCAGGATCCGCAGTATGATAGCACATATTAACTATCATGGAGGCCGCGAGCTCCGAAACCAAAGAATCTTCCTTAGTCTGGTCGGTATCTCCGATTACCGGATGGAGCATATACCGTGAGAGTTTCCTGTTAAGCTGAGCTGGAACATCTTCAAAGATACGGCTTATTCTGCCTGTTTCATCTATCTTCTTAAGGTCGGAAAGATATAAGTTGATAATCGCGCGTTTGGCTTTATCAACTTTCAACAAATCATTAGTCTCAATATATTCTGAAACTGCTTTAGGCATCCCTCCGACCAATAGATAAAGGCGGAATGTCTGCATGAGTTTTCTATGGGCTCCTTGGAGACCGATTCCTGCCCTGAGAGCTTGTCGAAGTAGATCGGGAGTAACCGTATCTCCTAATGCCCATAAAAATTCCTCGAAATCCATGGGATACATCTTCACTTGATCTTCTTCGCTCGGAATCAAAATACCCTTGACGTTCTTACTTATTGAAATCAGCGAACCGGTTTCTATGTAGTCATACCTCCCATCAGCTACAAGATGTTTTATGGCTTGACGAGCTTTGGGACAAAACTGAACCTCATCAAATATTATTAACGACTTTCTTGGAATTAACGACACACGATATTCAAACTGTAGCTGCATGAAAAGGCTATCAAGATTGGATATGTCATCAAAGAGGTCAATTACTTTAGCCGATGCTTTTGTAAAGTCGATCAAAATGTAACTCTCATATTCGTTTTTTCCGAATTCTTCTGCCAATGTGGATTTACCAACACGACGTGCACCTTCTATTAGAAGGGCTGTGCGCCCTTCCTCTTCACGCTTCCACAGAAGCAATTTT
>CAZXGU010000185.1:0-5220 GCA_964640375.1 uncultured Sangeribacter sp.
GCTGAATACCCACGGGCCTCGAATGTGTTACGGATACCACCGTTAGGGAAACTTGAAGCATCGGGTTCCTGCTGCACGAGAAGTTTTCCGGAGAATTTCTCTATCACTCCGCCCTTTCCATCATGCTCAATGAAGGCATCATGCTTCTCGGCTGTGCTTCCGGTGAGAGGGTGAAACCAGTGGGTGTAATGGCGTGCTCCGCTTTCGATTGCCCAGCGCTTCATTCCGGCGGCCACGCTGTCGGCGGTCTCGCGCGAAATGGGCTCACGGTTATCGATTGCCTTCACGAGAGCATCGTAAGTCTCTTTGGGAAGGTATTCGAACATCTTCTGACGATTGAACACCTGCTTGCCATAATACTTCTCAACTCTCTCTTCGGGAAGCTCCACTTTCACAGCTTTGCGGTTGGTAGCTTCCTCCACACTTTTGAATCTTAATTTTGACATAATCTTTTATTTTTTTGTTTCGCCCGGCTTCGGGCATTCTTTATTTCTTTTTTCCAAATCCGTTTTAGGTTCCATCCTTTTAGGGGTTAAATTCCCATCGCCTCGGTGAGATCGTCGAGCACATTGAGATCATCGAGCGCCTTAATGGCTTTAATGTCGTTAAGAGCCTTGAACTCATCGTCTCCTTGAGAATCCTCACCCAAATTTATCTTGGATATTCTCTCCATTGCTTTACGAGTGTTCTCGGGAGTGTTGAATCCGGTGAGACGGATATAGCCGGCCCCGCTTTCGCCAAACCCTATTCCTGGTGTGGAAGAAACCTCCGCCTCATTAAGTATCCGCTCAAAGAGTTTCCAGGAATCGCTTTCTCCGGGCCAACGCACCCAGACGTAAGGTGAATTTTCACCTCCGAACACTTCAAAACCGGCTTTCTCCATGGCTTCACGGATATAGCGTGCATTCGAGAGATAGATATCTATATTTTTCTTGATAGATTGACGACCTTCCTTAGTATATAAAGCCTCCGCACCGCGCTGAATGATATATGAAGCACCATTAAACTTGGTTGACTGACGTCGGTTCCATAGTTGACGAAGGGGGTATTCATTTCCCTCCCTATCCATACCTTTTAACTCGGAAGGAACAACCGTGTAGCCGCAGCGAAGACCTGTAAACCCTGCTGTTTTAGAGAAGCTCCTGATTTCAATTGCAACCTCCTTGGCTCCCTCTATCTCATAGATTGAACGGGGAACATCAGGATCGTTTACGAAAGCTTCGTAAGCAGAATCGAAAATTATAAGAGCCTTATTTCTCTTTGCATATTCAACCCATTCCTTAAGTTCCTGACGAGTGAACACTGTCCCTGTGGGATTACAAGGAGAACAAAGGAATAACACATCCACACCCTGGGAGGGAACCGAAGGTTTAAAGCCATTTTCAGGGCGGCAATCCATATAAAGGATTCGGCTCCATCTTCCGTCGGGCAGGAGCTCGCCCCCTCTACCATCCATCACGCTGGAATCAACGTAAACAGGATAACCAGGGTCGGCAACGCCGATAATACTCTTTTTGGAATATATATTCCCTAAATTGCCCAGATCGCTCTTTGCTCCATCGCTAATGAAGATATCATCTGCAGAGATATCAATTCCTCTCTCCTGATAATCTCCCTTTGCAATCGCCTCTCTCAAGAAAAGATAACCTTGCTCCGGTCCATATCCATGGAATGTTTCCGATGACGCCATATCATCGACAGCTTTGTGCATGGCCTCAACCACGCATGGTGCTATGGGAAGCGTCACATCCCCTATATCCATGCGGATAAGATCTGCTTCAGGATGAGAGGCTTTATATTCTTTCAGCTTTGAAGCCACTGTCGAAAAGAGGTAAGACTGCGGCAGCTTTATAAAGTTTTCGTTAATATACACCTGTATTACTTTTTCTTTATTACAAACTCTTTTTATCTTTCCCCATTAATAGAGGAATTATTAATCTTGCTCTTCCTCCTCTTTGCGAGATGGGATATAGTAGATTCCGTCGGCAACAAATTCAGCCGGGCCTGTGAGAAACACATGGTTGGTTTCTTCATCCCATTTGATTTTCAAGACACCTCCGGGGAGCGAAACATAGACTTCTCTGTCGGTGAATCCATTAAGCACCGAGGCTACAACGGCTGCGCACGCGCCTGTGCCACATGCCATAGTCTCGCCTGAACCTCTTTCCCAAACCCTCATTTCAAGATGATGAGCATCTATGATCTTAATAAATTCAATATTCGACTTATTAGGGAAAATCTCAGCCACCTCCATCTTCGGGCCCTCCTCAAGCACAAGCCTATCGAAAAGTGCGGGCACAAAAACAACGGCATGGGGATTGCCCATGCCGACAGCTGTGATTTTATATTCGATACCGTTGATAATCTCTTTTTCAGAGATTTTTGACTCTTTGGATGCACTTTTCACAGGAATGCGTTCAGGGGATAGTTCGGGACTTCCCATATCTACTGTCACCTCTTTTACGACGCCATTCACTACATCGAGATGAAGATGACGAATGCCTGCCAATGTTTCGAGAGTGACGTC
Organism: uncultured Sangeribacter sp.; assembly: GCA_964640375.1. Lineage (GTDB taxonomy): Bacteria > Bacteroidota > Bacteroidia > Bacteroidales > Muribaculaceae > Lepagella. The sequence continues at coordinate 2,528 of CAZXGU010000185.1, forward strand.
GGTTTTATCGGTGAGATGTTTGTCGAAAACATATTTCCCTATACATCTGGAGGCATTCCCACACATCTCTGCTTCGCTTCCGTCGGCATTAAACATCCTCATTCGGAAATCGGCTTTATCAGAGGGCAAAATAGCCACAAGGCCATCACTCCCTATGCCAAAATGTCGGTCGCTTATCTGTTTTGAAAGGAGGGGAAGATTATCGGGCACCTCGGTCAAGGCGTCGATATAAATGTAATCGTTGCCCGCACCATGCATCTTGGTGAACGGGATTGTTTTCATAGAAGATTCCATATATCAAGCAGTTAGTGAGTCTTCGATGACTCTGTTATGGAATACATGACTCTAATGTTGAGCCGTAAATCTTTTTTACCGCTGCAAAGTTACGAAAAAAATTTCACTTCTCTGCTATTCTGCCCTAAAATTCTAAGAAAAAAAGAAGCTATAGATATTCTCTATAACTTCTTCTCATTTATTTTGATTAAAATATATCCCTATCCTTTTTAGGCAAGTGACGGTTTATTCTGTAAAGGAAAGCTTACCGCTAACCATATCCTCTACCATTCCTTCGTAGGGAGCCTCAGAGATTACTTTCTCATTGTTAGCACCCTCGTTTTTTTGATAGAAGATGTCGCCGAATTCAGGAACAACATACTTGGGATATGTCTCATATTTTTCTCGGCTCTCCTCCATCAAGGGTATATGCTCGTTTTGATAACATACCGTGATCTCAGGATGCTCCTGAACCCATTTCGGGAAGAATATCACTCCATGCAACTTGTTTTCTTTCGGCATAAAGTTAAGACTGACGTCTGTGCCTGTGGGTTCTGTCCAGGAGATCTTATAGACCCCGTCAGTGAGTTTTACGATATCTGCCTTTTGGTCGCGAACCCAACGGCCTCCGACCATTCCGCTATGAATTCTATAGTCAACAGTGTTTTCGTTTTTTACATAAAGTTCATACATCCATCCATTGGCATAAGTGTAAATAAAGTGTGATCCAACAAAATCTTTCATAATACTTTTTCTTTTTTTATCTTCTAAAATAATAACCCTTCATCCCCCTTGTAGGGTTGAATGGAATGAATGATAATTTAACAAAGTTTTACCTTTATCCATTAGAAAAGATCCACTATAATTTCATCGGAAATCATCACTCCGGAATCTGTAATAGAGATACTACCCTCTTTAAAAATCAGATCGCCTGATTCCAAATATCTCTGGGCCTTTTTCTTTAGCCGGCTATATGCTCCGAGTCCGAATCGAGCTTTATAATCTTCAAGATTTAATCCTTCGATGGTGCGTAGGCGAGTCAATATCATCTCTTCGCGCAACTCATCCTCTGTAAGAATCTCAATTTCGGAAACCACGGCTCTATCTTCACTCTTGTCTGGCTGGTAATATCTCTTTATATATAATGGAAGGTCGGCAATATTCACCCTTCTCCGGTTATGTCCGTCATAACTGTGCGCGCTCGGGCCCAAACCCAAATATGGAATCTCTTTCCAATAATTTGAATTATGATGCGACCGAAAACCGGATAGAGAATAGTTTGATATTTCATATCTTTGATAACCGGCTTCACGAAGTCGGTTGGTTATCAGATGGAACATCTCCACGCTGTCCTCCTCCGGCGTTTCTTCAACTTTCCCCATATCCCTGAGCTTGGTCAGTACACTTCTTTCTTCATACATTAAAGAATATGCTGAAATATGCTGCGGACGCATCCCTATGAATGAGTCGAGAGTCGCTCCTAAAGTCTTTAGTGTTTGACCCGGGAGGCCGAAAATCAAATCAATTGAGATATTGGTAAAATATTTTTGAAGAATATTGTAAGCCTTTATTGCATCAGAAGCTGAATGACGACGCCCTATAAGTTTCAATTCCTCATCGTTGAGTGTTTGAATACCCATGCTTATCCTATTCACCCCGGCCTCGCGCCAGCCTCGTGCCTTCTCCTCAGTGACATCGTCGGGATTCACCTCAAGTGTAAATTCCCCAACTTTATAAGGAATCATATCCCGGAAGCGCTTTATCACCTCTACAGGTACCAAGGAAGGCGTGCCGCCTCCCATATATAAGGAGATAAAAGGAGAACCGGCGATTTTTGTTTCCTTAAACTCATTTTCCACAGCTTGCGCAAACCGACTCCAATCAGCCAGCTGAACCCCAACACTATAAAAATCGCAATAAACACATTTCCGCTTGCAAAAAGGGAAATGTATATATATCCCAAAATCCTCTTTACTTTTCATACTCATATTGCAAATTTAACAAATTGATAGGAGAAAGTAAGAAAAAATCATAAATATGTTACAAAACATATAAAAAAGAGATTCCAATTCGGAATTTTTTTACTAATTTTCCAACGTCTAAAAAATACCCCTCTCCCTACAAAGCTACTCCCCTCTCTCCATAATTAAATACCTTTAAAACTCGATGCCTCCATATTAAATAAATTTCAGCAAACGATGACTGGAATATTTGGAAGGTATGGGTCAGAATGTTAACCATCTAAAATCTTTACCGCATGAAGGTTTACAAGACCAATGAAATCAAAAACATTGCCCTCTTAGGATCCAAGGGCTCAGGAAAAACCACACTCGCTGAATCTATGATCTACGAGTGTGGAGTTATAAAACGTCGCGGCACAGTGGATGCCGGCAACACAGTTTCCGACTATTTCCCCGTTG
>CAZXGU010000186.1:0-5186 GCA_964640375.1 uncultured Sangeribacter sp.
CGATGTCGATTATACGGTCGAACTTGTGGCGGTTTGGACAAGCGATTAGTCCTTTGCCATTGAGTCAAAAAGTCCAAAATTTGTGGTATGGAAACGAACAACATAGTTACGGCGCCTCAGATCGCCGATGTTGACAGCCTGTTTGGGTTCTGGAAACGTACACGACTCGGGAACAGAACAACCTTTTACAGGTTCATGACAACGCCGAGCGTTGAGCGTGACAGCTTTATTAATACTTGCATATTTGAAACATCGTTTAACGGCGCTGTAGCGGCTACTTCTATAAGGACGCATGAAGATTAATAACATATTCTCGGGGTATGCTTTTACCCGTAACCCTATTATCTATTCCGGGACACCTGACGTTCTAAGCCGGGACGAGGTCGGCCGTCTGTTCGTAAGGCAAAACGGAGTGAATATTTTCGAGGGTCGCGTAACGAATCCCATACGGGTCAATCTGGCCGAGATTATCGACGCTAACGCTGAGGCGTTTCCAGAAGTTCCCGAGGATAATAAAGCCCCGATTTATATCGTGGAAGATGCCGGCGAACTGGCTTGTCGTGGGGTGAGTGTCTGGATTGAGAACCAAGAAGGGGACGACACTGATCGCACGGAATTTATCGCTATACCGGGCGGATTATCTAAACAGAACTTTCGGCGTTTGTTAAGCCAGGGAACCGATATTTTTAAGGCGCGATTTTTCAATTCCAAAGGTAATATCTTTTTCACGACCAGGACAAACGGATGGCGGATCGTCATCAAAGAGACCGAGGTGGCCCCGCTCTACTTCATGCTTAAGGATGAAAAGGATATTAGGGTTACCGAACTCGTGGGTAATAATGCCATTGAGTTCGGAGGTTACGAAAACGGGATGTATGCGCTCGATATTGATGCCCTTCGTCGGAAGTTCTTCGACGAGTTTAATGTTTTGTCCTCGCAATTCGATATTTATACTAATGAAGTTTTTGCGTGTCGGATAGTTATAGAGGCGGCCCTGGCAGCTCGCGATCGTTATCGCGTGAAGTTCCGCAATTCTCTGGGCGTTTTCGAAATTATCGAGCTGGTAGGTAAATTAACCTTTTCTCCGTCATTCGAGGACGATGAAGACTCCGCGTTTCAACGCTACGACCGAACAATCGACGATTTTCAGACGGATCGGGAGCGTGTACCGCGTAAACTTTCGGCCACTATATCGACCGGCCCAAAACGACCCGAGGAAGTTCGGTTTTTGATGGATATGCTGGCAAGCGAAGAAGTTTATCTACTCGGTTTGTCTCCACTACCGATTAAAGTTATCCCGTCAAGTTCAGAGATCGAATATCATCAACGACCGGAGATCCCCGAAAATTGTACAATCAATCTGGTATTTGCTGATCGGGAAACAAATATTATGGAGGACATAGTTGACGGAGCAGATTACTGTAAACCGCGAGTATTTTCAAAGCAATTTACTGAACATTTCAATTAATCAAACATGACAAATATTACACAAAATTACGTCGATCAGCTTATCGACGTAATCGATCAAGCCGAAGACCCCGGGAGCGTTACCAACACGATGGTGAGTCTTATACTGGGCTATCTCAATAGTCAAGGGAAAGGCCTTGTCGAGCAGCTGGGCGCCGAGGTGACGACGCGCGAGGCGGCGGATGATGAGCTTCGGGAGGCTGTCGCGTCGCTGAGTAGCATGATGTCGGCGAGGATCGATGCGCTACTCGGCGAGAACGCGTCGACGGCCATCGACAATTTCAACGAGGTTATCGACTTTTTGCGTGGGTTGACCGACGATGCGAAGCTTGCGTCGATACTCGACGGGCTTCGCCAGTCCATCGCCGGCGAGGTCGAGGCACGCAAGCAGGCCGACCAGATGCTGACCGTGGGGATGCAGTCGGCCAACGCGATGCTGAAAGAACACGAGCGGCAGCTGACCGACCTGGGCGAGGCTGTCGCCGACCACTATGAACACGTCGGCATCGTCCATTTCGAGGCGGTCGTCGACCGCCACGACAGCGTCCTGACCGGCGCTCCCGACATGGGCGACGGCGGTGAGGAGGGCGAGGAATACAACCCGTGGGGCGGAATGATGCCCCACGTCGTCTTCGACCGTAGTCGCGGCAGGTTCTTATTCGAGGTTCATGATCAGACGTACGAGTGTCCCGGGGGTGACGCCTGGGAGACGTGGCCGCGAGCATCGGAGTTCTACAACGAGGACGGAGCTGTCCGCACTGACCGGATATATCGCTGCGGCGCCCGGCTGTATCGCTACATCGCCATGGACATCGACGACGCCGAGGGGGTGTTGGTTGATTATGTCGATAGCGCCGCAGTCGACGCAGCCATTGCATCGGCCAAGTCCGAGCTGCTGGCTTTTGAACATTTGTGGGCATCCATTGGTGGTCAAAGACTCGATAACGGAAGTTATCGTATCGGTGAAGACGGCAAGGAGTTGAGTCTCGACGAGGCGTTGACGCGCTACGCCCGAAACGGTTTCATCGTCAAGTGGAACAAGGCGGCCGGGAGCTACGGGCGCTACAACGAGGCAACTGAGTTGTTTGAACTGAACGGATTGACCGATATAACCTTTGATGAGGCTTTGGAGATCTTTTCGTATTATCCTATTTGCGTAACGTCTCCTTACGATCGTCGTTCTACATTTTATGCCGTTAAATGTAGAACGCTATTTCCGATCACCGCGGGCGGGGGAGTGGATTGTAGTATGTACAGGACTTTCACGCAGTCATCTTTACAGGTTATCACATTCTCAGTACTACATGGTCAGCAGAATATAAATGGCCAATATTATGCAACATTTGGCTATTGCGAGGCCTTAAAAACCATAAATGGCGTCTTATATTCTTCTAATGGTTATGCAAATTGTTTTGATAGTTGTTATGCCCTTGAAAATATTAGAATTACGCAACTAAAATCAAATATAAGCTTGAGATATTGTCCCAAAATATCGATAGACTCAATCGAGTTTATGATAGATAATGCGGCTAATACAGCAACCATAACCATTACGGTTCACCCCAATGTTTACGCCAAGCTCGTCGGGGACACGGGCAACGCCGCGGCGGCTCTGTCGGCCGACGAACTGACGGCATGGGGCGCGGTGCTGACTTCGGCACTGGCCAAAAACATCACTTTTGCAACCACTTAAAACATGACGAAATATTATGGCAATCGAGCAAAGACAGCTAACTAACGGATTTACAGAGCTTTACATTTCAGGGGGGGTAAATTTCCTCACTCAGGCGAAGCCGACTGTAGCACACGAGTTTTACAAGACTCGCCTCCTGGCTACGGGCGAGACGGTCGAGGACTGGCGCGAGGTGACCCCTTCCGAGAAGACTAAACTTGAAGCCGCCGACGCCGCGTTTGAAACCCCGCCCCAGGCGTTTCATCGACCTTTGGATAGAGCGCGGGCGCTTCGGAGGGGAGTTTTGCCGGGTAGTTTACTACTCCAAGTACGACCCTGAAGGAGCACCCGACCCGGCAAAGCCATTTTTCCTGAATGAATTGTGGTTTAGCTACAAGGAGGCTTTAGCCGTTCTGACCGCTTCGCACCCGAAATTTACATCTACTCCGCTATCTTACTATCATGTCTATCCGGCAGTCAAGACTTTCTTCCCCTCGGTTTTCGATAGCGGGAGTTATGGGATAGGCTATTGCAACGCATTGGAGAACCTCCGGCTCGTGTGTAGTTGGGACCACACCCCGGACGCGCCATGTTTACCACCATCCATTACTCAGAACATGGCACTTAGGCGAATTCTAACGCCTCTTCAACCGAATGCAAATTTTGGATCAGTGTCACAATGTACACAGTTGTGGGATTTGAGGTTGGTGTTAAGTAATGCGAACTGCAAGACGGTCGATTTGCGAGCGCAATCTAAATGGTCGTTTGAGTCAGTGAAATATACGGTCGAGAAAAAGACATCGACAGTTGACGTTTCCATCATCGTTCATGCAGATGTCTATGCGAAGCTCGTGGGTGACACTTCAAACGCGGCGGCCGCGGCGCTGAGTAATGACGAGTTAGCGGCGTGGCAAGAGCTATTTGTTGCGGGTACTGATAAGGGAATTACTTTTGCAGCGGCTTAGTGAATTAGAAATTAGGAATTAGTAATTAGTTAAAATAGTAATGAGATGAAAAAGACAAACGTAACAATCGCGGGCCGTCAGATGGTGGCCCTGGAGACAGACAAAGACCATATCCTCCACCGCATCGGCGACGAGGATTACACGGAGATGCGGCAGGCGACGGTGAGGCCCGAGGACGCTGACAGCTACGAGGAAGTGGCCGTCGCTGACGTGCCGGACACCGAGGCCGAAGGCCGCTACAAGGCCAGCGTCTCTGCCCTGGTGCATGAGCGATATGACCTGGACGACGAGGTAGCGCTCCTCGCCAACCGCGACGACGGCGATGAAAATCACGCTGCCGAATACGCAGCCTATCAAGCCTACCGCGCCGAGTGCAAAGCCCGCGCGGCGGCAGAACTCGCCACCCCGGCGCCGGAGACATTATAACATATCGTTGAAGGCTGAAACGCCGGCGACTCGATTCTCTTTCATTATATGGGCATAGATCATCGTTGTAGTTATCGACGTGTGTCCGAGCAATTTCGAGAGAGTGCCGAGATCGCCGGAGTTCTTTTTATAATATAGAGTGGCGAAGGTGTGCCGGGCTGCTTTTGCGCTGACCGCTTTCGCGATGCCTACCGTTTTGCATACTCGTTTAATAACACGGTTGAAAGCCTGATCCGTGGGGAGCGAGGTAAAGAGCCGGCCACGATGGCGGCCGTTAGCATAGTAAGCTACCAGCTTAGCGGCCGGAACCGAAAGAGGCATGGCAACCGCCGTACCGGTTTTAATTCTTCGATAATGTATTTCGCCGTTCATGATCTGCTCGATTTGTAGATTCCGGGCGTCCGAAATGTGCATACCGGTAAAAGTCATAAAGAGGAAAAAGCGGAGCGCGTCCTGTTCATTTTCCGGGAGTCTATCGGATCGGAAAAGCTCGATTAAGGTGTTTAATTCCTGTTCCGTGAGGTAAACGACAACCGGTTCGGCTTGAGGCACTTTATACGTCTCGAATGGGTTATCTTTTGCCAGTCCCGCGCGCATGGCCGAATAATAGTGCATACGGATAACACACATGTTTTTACGTATGGTTCCGGGCGTAT
>CAZXGU010000187.1:0-5170 GCA_964640375.1 uncultured Sangeribacter sp.
ATAAGAAAGGTGTCGGTAGTTCGAAGAACGGCCGCGAATCAGAAAGCAAACGACTCGGTGTGAAAATTTTTGGTGGTTCTTACTGCAAAGCAGGTAACATCCTCAAACGTCAGCGTGGAACAGTTCACCATCCCGGTCTCAATGTAGGTATGGGTAAAGATCACACTCTTTTCGCTCTTATCGACGGAACTGTAGTGTTCACAACCGGTAAAGAGGGTCGCAAATTCATCAACGTTAAGCCCATCGAGGCAGCCGCCAACTAATTTGCAATCCCCAAAAATCAAAAATGCCTGTCGATTCCTCGGCAGGCATTTTTTTTGACCATATTTCTCCCTTCAGAACGGTTTGCGATATTTGTCGCCATCTTCTATCTCTTCAAGGATGGAGAGATAGGAGGCATAACGGCTTTGAGATATTTCGTGATTCTCCACTGCTGGTACTACTGCGCAACCGGGTTCCCCAGTGTGTTTGCAATCGCCATATCGACATTCCGCTGATTTTCTGAATATTTCAGGGAAATAATGCGAAACCTCAGCAGGCTCAAAATCGATGGTACCGAATCCCCTCACTCCGGGTATATCTATCAACGCGCCTCCACCGGGCAATTCCAACATCTCGGAAAATGTTGTGGTATGCGTTCCCGTGTGGTGGATATCAGATATCTTTCCTGTCTTTAGGTCAGCCCCCGGAATCAGGGCATTTATCAAAGACGATTTCCCCACCCCACTGTTACCGGCAAATAAAGAAACCTTACCTTTCAGGAAGTCAAGCAACGCAGGAATATCCTTTCCTGTGGTTGCCGATGTAAAAAACACCTTATATCCTATTTGAGTGTAAAGAATTTTTAAAGCCTCGGCTATCTCTTTATCATCCTCATCCCACATATCCTCCTTATTAATCACCAAAGCCGCGGGCACGGAATAAGCCTCAGCCGTAGCTAAAAAACGGTCAATAAAAGTTGTTGGGGTGGCCGGTTCGCGTAGAGACACCACCAACACGGCTAAATCGAGATTGGAAGCAAGGATATGCGATTCTTTCGAAAGATTGGAGGCTCGACGTATAATATAATTGCGACGCGGCTTTATTTCGGTGATATAATCGGCATCGTCGGCAGCCTTCGCCACAACCACCACATCGCCCGTAGCCACCGGATTGGTGGTGCGTATTCCTTTAATTCGGAAATTACCTTTTATCCTGCAAGGAATAAGTTCTCCTTCAGAGGTGCGGACAATGTAGGAACTGCCGGTATTTTTCACCACCACTCCCTCTCTTTTATCACTATATATATTAGTTCCCTTATTTTTTTTCATAACTAATGCAAAGTAAATACATTTTCTTAACAATCCCAAGTTTTCACTTGTTTTAGCCCCGATCCGTAATTAACGAACCGGGGCCAATAAAGAGGTTATTAGAAATATTGTATAACTTACTTCAAGATCGCACTTCCTACTCCGCCTCCACCTTGCTGCTCATTTTTATTTGAAACTTTCTTACCATAATCAAAAGTATAACTTAAAGAGAGGGAAAGGCTCCGAGAGGAATAAGCATTCCACCAATTAGCTCTTTCAGAATATAAAGGCGAATTAAATTCCACCATTTCATACCCGTCGCGTGCAAACCAGTTTCGGAATTCAAGGCTACCTTTAAAGTTTCCGACACCCCAATTGAATGATACACCATAGGTGTTTTTTACTTTCGACCGATATCCGTTGCTCCATGCATGCAGCTGATGGCGGGGACTTTGATAATATGCCATGACCGACCAATTATTTCTCGCATATTGCGCAGTGAAATTGCCATAGAGATCATTCATTGTCTGAGCATCACATCCGGTTAGCACAACCCTGCCAACCCCTCCATACCCCTTTAACACAAAGGTATTGTTGAAAAGTTTCAGAGTGGCTGACAGCCAAGCATTATATGAATTTGCGGAACCACTATTGATCGACTGCCTGATAAGTCCATCATGGCCAGGAAGCGTATAGAATCGGTAAGCTTGTTTATTGGGATTCCCTTCATACTGAACAGTGGCAGAGAGGGAGAACTTATTGGTCGGCACGTAGGTATAAGATGCCCCGGCAAAACCATACAATGTGTTGCTCAAGTCAGGGTTTCCCTGGAGCCATAAAAGCTCATTATCCTGAACAAGAGCGTCGTTGGCTGTCGATGCCTTTGGATGAGAGTTGCCCCACCATCCCTCCATACTTGCTGAATTCTTGGAATTGATTCTATACTCCAACTGTGCTCCTAACCGAGGATTCCACTCACTTAGAGTGGTCGAGCCGTTCACTTGTCCGTTCACATAGGAAGCGCCGATTCTGGAATAGAGGCTCAGCTTCTCCCACGACTGAGTATAGACCAGAAAGAACATGGTTTCTGACGAGAGGAGCTTCTGACGGCTATTGTCTGAACCGAAATATCGCGTGTCATAGAGCGTGTTGTAGGTATTCAAATCAACCCTGAAGGCATTATTATGTGAAAATTTCTTATGATATTGAAAAGAGACGTTTGGCGAATAAACCTTTTCCTTGTTATCGTTTTCGATAGGAGTCAATCCTCCAAGCTGATAAAAAGAACCGCGTTTAGTGGAGCCGTAAGTGAAATCCCAGGCAGCCATTATTGAATTCCCTTTAGGAAGGGTAAATTGATAATATCCCCTTATTTTAGGATAGATGGACTGATACGTCTCCCTTTTGAATGATGCGGTGGTTTCAAGTGATGGAATTGAAAAATCCACATCAGAGCCATAGCGCATAACAGGAACGGCATATCGACCGAAGGAAACAGCGTGCTGAATAAATTTATTATCCTCTTGCAAATAAGCGGTGACCGAGACATTCTGAGAATTTGTGCGTGAAAGATAATCCTTTCCTGTGTGGCGTTCTCTCTTTATTTCATCATAATGGTTCCCTTCAAAATCAACATCCCTGAAAACCGTCTCCTGCGTAGAGGCGTTTCTGTCAGAGTGACTCCAATCCCCACCGGCATAGGCGTCAATGGTCCATTTCTTATAAGCGAATCGAGAAAACGCGCTCCCTTTAATTCTATCCGATGCAAAAGCGCCTCCTTCTGTGGTGAGCTTCGTGTAGCCTCCCCATTCGTAATGCTGCATGATAAAGTTGACAACATGCACTGCATTTCCGAAGCGTGGATCGTCGGGATAATTCAACACCTCCACTCTCAGCACGTCGTCCGGACGCAGCCCTTCTACAGCCTCTTGATTTGCCGGAACATAATCAATAAACAGGGCGACTCCTGACCCATTCAGTGTGGAAATGGCTTTAGAAACCGGATCAATATTCAACATCGGAATCTGCATATTCATAAGCAGACTTGTGGCATCAAGCGACACCCTCTTGGTTTTCTTGGCCGGTATATATTCCACTCCATTCCTTATCACCCTTTGAGTTCGCGCCTCAACATTGACGGTGCCCAATGCAATTGCCTGTTCTGTCATTTCAAGAGTGCCGACTGCGAAATGATTGAATTTACTTATCAAGGGTTTATATCCGAGGCTGGTTATTTTTCCAACCACTCCGCTCTCTTTGCAAGGTATGGAGAACTTTCCCTCACCATTTGTTACGCCTGACGCAATAATAGTGGAATCCACAGGAGAAAGGAGAGCAACTGTGGCTGCAACCACTGGTTCGGAATTATTGCCTATAACGCGTCCGGTATAGACTGCGTCTCCTCGCCGTTTACCCTCTATAAAATAGCTGTTGCCACTTTTTATCACCGAAATAGGATTTGACCCCACTGTGAGGCGTAAGAGACTATAGACATCATCTGTGTGAATTGTGGCGGAAGTGCGGTAGCGATCAAGTTCCTTATAAATAAAGGATATATTCAGCTCAGGGTGGGATTTACATATCTCCACAATAGCTTCCGAAACAGGCAGGTTGTCGAATTTATAAGAATATTTAGATGCCAACGCCGAAACAAAGGTTGTCACAGCGAGTATAATAGTAAAAATCAATCTCATTTTTTAATCTATTATTAGAGTTTTCCCTTCTTTCGTAATATTAATACTTTCAAACGTGTTGAGTTGTTCCACCACTTCTTCCAGATTCATAGACGGATCAAATTTATAGTATAGATGCAGTGTCTCCACATCCTTATTGTTAAATTTGACCTCTACTCCATAAATAGGCCCAATCATCTCCATAATAACAGAAAGAGGTTCATCTTCAAATAAAATTTGGGACTGCCCAATATCCTGCGGTTTGGTCACCTCAATCTCTGCTGAGGAAGCCTCAGCTTGTTTCATAACGGAGACAAGCGAATCCCCGGCCTCCTCTTTCGCCGTGGCCGGCTTGCTCTTATGCTCGGTTATCCCAACAGTGACAACCACTCCAACAGCCATAGCAACTATTGAAGTGAATATAATGGCTACAATTGAAGCGGCGCGCCCTCCCCTTATCCGGAAACGCCGACGCATAAAAGATGCCTTCTTTGAGAAAGCCTCCCATTCTGCATCCATATCCACTTCTTTATCGGCCTCCATTGCCGAATTGGTCTTACAGAGGATATCATATATCTTCTTAATCTCCGGGTCAGCCAACAAAGCTTCCAACTCTTGCGAAGAATAATTCCGGGGATGCTCGATCATATCAAGCACAAGCTCATACTTATCCATTTTCATTGAGTTTTGTTCGTATTATATTTAACGCATGACTAAGATGACGATACACAGCAGTTTCACTAATACCCATTTCAGTCGCAATCCTCGAAAACCTTTTTCCCTCGGTGAATCTCAATTCCATCACCCGCTTCGCCTGAGGGGTGAGATCATATTGAATGAGAGTATAAATCCTTCGTATTGTTTCCTCGTCAGGCCACTCTTCAGATTCATATTGTTCGTTTTCCAGGAAATAACAATTGGCCACGCGCTGATGAATTTCAAAATCACGTATATGGTTGAGACATCGGTTCCTAACCGATTTCAATAGATATGCTCCATTGATCTCACTTCGAGCCCTCCCTCCGAGGAGGGAAGCAAAAACATCATGGACGATGTCGCGCGCAATCTCATCGTCGTGCAGAAGCGTCAAGGCCAACCGGAACATCCGCTCATAATGTGCTTTAAAAAGCTGCTCTATATCGTTTCTATTTGTCATATATTTATAAGACACATATTATTCCCAGAACTCAACATCATAATAAAAAATTT
>CAZXGU010000188.1:0-5149 GCA_964640375.1 uncultured Sangeribacter sp.
GCTGCCAGGAATAACGATAATCACCGTCAACCTGAATATGACCTATTGGTTCACAGAACACAGTTCCGTCAATATTTCTAACCGTAAGAAGAGTAATCTCATAGTCAAAATCTATGAAACCCTCAACAATCACACGGCCTGCGCCGGCACGCCCACCTTCTTGGGCAATCTGCCAAGACTTTTCAATATCTTCTGCTTTCTTAATCACGCTTTGGCCATGACCCGAACTGCTCATTATAGGTTTGACCACACACGGAATCCCCACTGCTTCAACAGCATCCTTGAATTCATCGAAAGAGGAAGCGAATCGATAAGGAGAGGTTTTTATATTCAAATCCTCGGCAGCCAAGCGACGAATGCCTTCCCGGTTCATAGTTAACCACGCTGCATTAGCTGTAGGAGTGACATTATAGCCCTCCTTTTCCAATTCCACAAGCACAGGAGTGGCTATAGCCTCAACCTCGGGAATTATATGGTCGGGCTTCTCCTCCTCAATCACCCTACGCAATTCTTCACCGTCGAGCATATTGAAAACGTGACGCCGATGAGCCACCTGCATAGCCGGAGCATTATCATAACGGTCGCAAGCAACCACCTCCACGCCAAGACGCATGAGTTCGAGGGCAACCTCTTTTCCAAGTTCACCACTTCCCAAAAGAAGTACTTTCCTCCCAACGGGAGTCATAACTGATCCAATCTTAGTCATCTTTTACCTTTAAGATATTTCTTTAAAATATAATCCATGACATCGAAATTTCGGAGTCATGGATTATTTTATACATTAATTACTCCATTCCATCGAATTCAACTTCCGCATCTTCAGATTTAATATTTGGAAGCTCAAGACCGTAATGCTTCTTAGCATCCATAGCCTTCAGGATCAAACCGAAAAGGAGAGCCAAAACGCCAAGGAGAGCAAAAAGGAGCATAGGCCATGTGTAATTATAGCTCAAAGGATTCTCCACTCCCTTATTTGCAGCCATCAGCACCGCTCCGATAATCATCGGGAAGGCATAGAGACCAATATTCTGAATCCAGAATATCACGGCATAAGCCGAACCAAGAAGTTTAGCATCCACGAGCTTTGGCACAGAGGGCCAAAGAGAAGCGGGCACGAGAGAGAAAGAGATTCCGAGAATGATAATGGCAAGGAAAGCCACAGTCATGCCAAGCCAACTTGTGGGTTGCTGAATCCTTTTCACTGTTACATCGAAATCGCTGGTGAGCGAAGAAGCCTGCTGGAAATCGACCTGGCTGTTTAGAAGGTTGACGATGCCGTCAGCACGTTTTTCAGGATTATTTTCAGCATCCGTAAAAGCCTCAGCTATATTTATTCTTACAGTCTCTCCCACTCCCTTATCGGCAAGAGTGGAGGCAACATCCTTATTATAAAGGTGAACAGGACGGAAAACAACTTCTGTTGAAATTGCATCCTTACCTTCTGCGGGATTAACCTCTTTTACAGCAGCTGTGATGATAGTTTCATCAGAGGTTTTATCGAGGTCCGCACCACGGAGAGCCGGAAGTCCAAGAGCGAAAGTGAGGTGACAAACGATCATAAGCAAAGCTCCAAAGATAAGCATTGTTGCTCCTTTTCCCTTTCTGTCAAGATAATTTCCAAGGAAAGGGGTGATAGCAGCTGCTCCGAGGGGGAAGACAGCAAATGTGACAGAGGCAGCTTCGACAGAAATTCCGAGAGTGCATTGCAACATATTGGCCGCATATTTCTGGAAAGGGAAAATCGCAGAATAATAGAGCACACATAGAATTGCAACCACCCAGAATACTTTAGAGCTAAGAATATACTTTAGATCGCTAATTTTGAATGGGTCATCCTTTTCCTCAGTGTAACCGATCTGATTCTCCAATTTCTTATCCATGAATGAATAAACGATGAAGCTGATAAGGCCGATAAGAAGAAGGATAACAGCAAAGCCAACCGAGCGTTCCACAACCCATGATTGCCCCACTCTCGCAATGAGGGGAGAGCAAATGAAGACCACAAATACGCCCACGCGAGCCAAAGCCATCTCCACACCCATAGCCAAAGCCATCTCCTTTCCGGCAAACCATTTGACAATTCCACGAGAAACAGTGATTCCGGCCATCTCGACTCCGCATCCAAAAATCATGAAACCGATAGCAGAACATTTAGCGGAAGCAGGCATTCCTTTGAAGAATGGGGTGATATCTCCCCAAAAACCTGTGAAATTAAGGTTGTCGGTAAAGAAAGTCTGAAGACCGCTTTGAGCAAAAGTCTCTGTGAGCGCAAAATAATTGATGAACGCGCCGATAAACATCACCGAGCCGGAAAGGATAGCCGTGAAGCGGACTCCCATTTTATCGAGGATAATTCCGGCAAAAATAAGAAAGAATACAAAGACATTTAGGAATGTCTCAGAGCCGGCAAAATGACCGTAGGCTTCCGGATTCCAACCTTTTGTAACCTGCAATGCCGACTGCAGGGGAGAAAGCACGTCCATAAATATATAGCCAAAGAACATGGCCATGGCGAGCAACACAAGCGCCAACCATCGCGCCCATGCTTTGTCGTTGAGATACTCTTTTACTTGTTCTGCCATTTGTTTTTACGTTTTGATGTTTGATTCAAAGTGAGAACTGAGCTCACTTTTTTAGAAAAGTATGTTAAAATTTATTATTTGCAAATTTACTCTTTTTTTTAGTTTCTTCAACAAGGATATGCAAACTTATTTCCAAAAATATTGAAAAATGGCCTGTCCCCAGGGTAAAAGGGACAGGCCTCATTATATAAATGAACTAATGTTAGTGTGTGTTTTCAATAATATTTATTGAATCACTTTGTGAAAACCTTTCCGGGCTTCCCTTTATATTTCACTATATAAAGGGTTCCTTCCACCGGCGTCTCCACTCTCATTCCTTGAAGATTATAGATCTCCAGTACGTCGGAGTCGGACATCGAATTTAAAATCTCAGAGATATCTGTGGTGATATATTCCGGAAGGGGGGCAGCCTCAGTGGTATCACGTTCTGGCTCTACGAAGAATCCATTGTGGTCGCCAAACTCCTGTCGCAACCAACTTGTCTTGGCTTGCAGTTTATACTTCACTTCCGCGAGCTTATCATTCATGTTACGGTTGTCAACCACTGGCATTCCTCCAGATGGAACAGGCATTCCGTTCCATCTGTTATAGTCGGCTTCGGCAGCGGCCTTGAGATGATTGCAATATTCTTCAAGATCGCCTTCAATTCCTTCATATTTCTGCGACATAAACCATTTCCACGTTTCTCTCACTTTATCCATAAACTTCCTATTGAGGCGCATGGAAGCAATCCATGTGTTTCCGAAAGGCGAAGCAGATGTGAAATAATTGTCGGTCGGGCCATTAAAAGCGTTTCCGCAATCCCATAATGGAGAGAAATGCCATTTCTGATTCTCACCACGGTCACGGAAAAGATATGTGGAACCATGATAGGACTCTGTGTGAGAAATTATCTCCTCCACAATATAATAGCGAGCTGCATCATCAAGATCCATATACTTCCATAGATTGTCGGAATTAGCACCAATAGCATTATTCATGGCCGAGAACTGGTCAAAAATAAATTGTCGCTGAATATCGGAATAAATTTCGGGAGTGTCGAAAGTGATGCGAAGTACATCCTTATACCCCGGAGCCTGACCTTTCTCCTCCATTCTTATCTGATTTTCTTCTTCATAGTTATCAAGTTCGACAAGATAGCCTCCACTGATTAGCGCTGGATCAGTAACATTATCATCCAATTCTTGAATATTGACCCTGTCGGCCTCCACGCGAATTGATTCAGTGAGGAAATAGAGACCCCGGTAGTCACCATTTATAACCACCTCAACCGGCTGCTGCCATGGAGTCCAGGGAAGTCCGATACGCTTACCGAGATTAAAACCGGTGAAGTTTCTCATATACCCCAAATTGTCGTCAGCATGAGCAAGGATGGCAAAATGCTTGCTTTTGGTCAGACCGAGAAGTGATTGTTTCTTTCCAAGCTTAAGTTTAAAAGGTTTCTTTGAAAAGCCTATGCGAGTCCAGTTTCCGCGAGCCTTTATTTCAAGTGGTAACGGTTCCTCCTTACTACCTATAGATTTGGCGCCTAAATCTTCGAGCCATTGGCAGCCATTGACATCAAGCCAATATTCACCACTGAAATAATTTTTATGAGCCAAATCTTTAGAAATTATTTCATTATTGAGATTCCCTGCCTCATCATACACATTTATATAGAGCACAGGAAGGGTTCCTGAAATCATGTTATTCACAGGGTCGTCAGGTTGCTCAACCGGGTCAACTCCATTGACAGAGATCTTAAACGTTGCGTTGCGCGAATCAGACTCAGAATAAGTGAAAGAGATTTTCACATCTGAAAGCGATTGAGCATAATAATTAGCCCCGGCTTTTACACCCTTGACATATTTCGGACCCGAGATATTTGTATCTTCCCCTGGCAAAGCTCCAAATTCAATATCCCAATCAGCATCAGAAATTTTAAAAAGACCGTCGAGCGACTGCAGATGAATAGAATAAACGTTTCCTTCACGTGTGAATTTGTAGGGGGCTTTTGCTTGCCAATCGGTGCATTCGCCTTTCACGTATAAATCAGGATAAGCGCCATCGTTAGCGGCAGAACAGACCAATGATGGCATCGAGATTAGGGAACCGGTAAGAACGACGGCCCCTTTCAAAAATGAAAAAAAACTTTTCATGGTTGTGGTTAAAAAATTAGTTAAGCCTAAATCTACAGAAAGAAGGAAAGGAGGAAGATTAAGAAATTATATTGGGTTATATTTCCTTCTTCCCTATATCATAGCGCAAAATTAATAAATATTTTCAGAAAATCACCAATTATATAAGAAATATATGAAAAATAAATTCAAGTAAAGAAAAACTTAAATAAAAAGGTAAAGAAAAACTTGCATATTAAAAAAAATAGAGCTAACTTTGCAATGCAAAACAAGGGGCACCTCCCCTTCGATAACCGAAAATGGTCGATTAGTGTAGCGGTTAGCACGCCACCCTCTCACGGTGGAGACTCGGGTTCGAGTCCCGGATCGACTACCAATTATTTTTCTACCGCAATAATGGTCGATTAGTGTAGCGGTTAGCACGCCACCCTCTCACGGTGGAGACTCGGG
>CAZXGU010000189.1:0-5142 GCA_964640375.1 uncultured Sangeribacter sp.
ATTTTGAAGCTTTGTCAAGCTCGCCGGATCAGACAGGATTTTTCGCAGATTTTTTAAATTGGAAAGATCCCCGTTCCATCCTGTCATATCTTGCGTAGCTCAAAGAGCTGATAAAAATCCTGCGTACGGACAACTCCTATCATTCCTAATATAAATTGATGGTGATACAATGAGTAATCTTATTTAAGGAGAGATAAGAAAACATTCGCTTTTGAAGAAGATAAAAGAAGATCCATTTTTGAAGGATATAAGAGAAGATTCATTTTTGAAGAGTATAAGAGAAAATCCGTACGCGAGATTTTGAAGCTTTGACAAGCTCGCCGGATTAGACAGGATTTTTCGCAGATTTTTTATATTGGAAAGATCCCGCGTTCCATCCTGTCAATTCTTGCGTAGCTCGAAGAGCTGATATAAATCCCGCGTACGGATAAACTCCTATCATTTCTTATATATATTGATTGCGAAAAATGAGCAATCTTATTTAAGGAGAGATAAGAGAAGATCCCTATTTGAAGAATATAAGAGAAAATCCGTACGCGAGATTTTGAAGCTTTGACAAGCTCGCCGGATTAGACAGTTTTTTTCGCAAGATGTTAATATAAACATTAAATTGTTATCTAAAAACATTTTCCCGTGAAGATTTTGATATTCTTTTAATTCTTATTATATTTGGACTCATTCCAAACCGTAAACACACCTCTACATGAAACCATCGTCTTTAGGAGCCAAAGGATTGAACGATATTGGTCATGACCTCATAGGATCGGCCTTTGAAGTAAGGAACCAAGTAGGTCGCTATTTCCGAGAAGACTTTTACAAACATGCCCTTGCCTTCGAAATGCGAGAGAAAGGATACACAGTGGAAATAGAGCCATGGCTTCCTGCCATCTACAAGGGAGAGGAAATACAAAAGGCTCTTAGAATGGATCTACTTATTGAAGATTCGGTGGTTGTGGAATTAAAAGCAATCCCGCAAGTAGGAAACACTGAATATCGACAATTGCTTACATATCTCTTTTTATCTAAATACAAATTGGGATACCTTATTAATTTTGGCGCTGAAAAATTTTCCGTAGCCGACAGAAAGGATGTGTTCAATCCTTCCCATGGGATATATCGCTTCGTCAACAATATCTAAATCCCCGTTTCATTCTGTCAAATCTTGCGCAGCTCTTAGAGCTGATAAGGATCCTGCGTACGTATATACATTGTAAAAATCCCCGTTCCATCCTGTCACATCCAGCGTAGCTCGTAGAGCTGATAAGGCTCCTGCGTACGGATATACTCCTATTTTTCAAAAATAAGAAAATAATTGGAAGATTATTATCTGTCTTTTTGAGAAGTAAATTGAAGATTATAAGAGAAGGTCCGTACGCGAGATCTTTAGCTTTGAAAAGCACGTCGGATAAGACAGGATTTTTCGCAGATTTTTTCAATTGGTAAGATCCCGCGTTCCATCCTGTCAATTCTTGCGTAGCTCGTAGAGCTGATAAGAATCCTGCGTACGGATATACTCCTATTTTTCAAAAATAAGAAATTAATTGGAAGACTATTATCTGTCTTTTTAGAAGTATCAGAGACAAGTACTATTTAAAAATTATAAGAAAAGGTCCGTACGCAAGATTTAGAAGCTTTGACAAGCTCGCCGGATTAGACAGGATTTTTCGCAGATTTTTTCAATTGGAAAGATCCCGCGTTCCATCCTGTCACATCCAGCGTAGCTCGTAGAGCTAATAAAAATCCTGCGTACGGATATACTCCTATTCTTTCCAAATATAATACGGATGAACTCCTATTCCTTCCAAATATAATCTGATATCGATTCCAGGGGAAACCTTATTTAAGACGAAATAAGAGAAATTCCGTACGCGAGATTTTTAGCTTTATTCAAAGCACGCTGGATCAGACAGGATTTTTCGCAAGATTAGAAATGCCTTTGGCCAATTATAAATTATAATATGAAAATAAAGATAGGAGAAGAGATTGAAAGAAAATGCAACAAAAATGTAAGGGATGAATATAGGGGAATGCGGAAAAATGCGTAACTTTGCGCCGAATTGACTTGTAAACGTTTACATCCATGAAGGCTTTGTATATAACCAAGACATTTGTAGCATTAATGCTATGCTCTGCGGTGGCGGCTTGTAGCCCCAAAAAAGGAAACAACTCCGACACTATCGCTTCAGATTCCACTCAAATTGCCGACTCACTTGCAGCCGTTGCAGACGCATCCCTTCAGGCATGGCCCGACACTGCCTACGCCTCGGCTGCAGAAGTGAAATGCACTTTCGAGCGCCTCGACTCCACCTCCGGAGAAATCAACTCTCTCAAAAATCTATATGCCCACAGCCCAGGCGTCTTCACTTTCCGCGGAGGAGATTACCGCGATGCCGATTATGGCGGCAAAGTTGACAGCATACCCACCGACCTGAACATCGACTGGGAATTTACTACAGCAGAAGATTACAACGAAACTCGCTTCGGTGCATGGGGAGGAGGCACTGGCTGGACCGGACAACCCCTTTATGTGGAATGGCCCGACACTATCCTCTCCAAATTCAAAGCAGCCCGTCTCGAAGCCGCAAAAGAGGAAGTGATGATAGGCTCGCTTTGCGGTCAAATATATTTCCTCGATTACGCCACAGGGAAAGCCGTGCGTCCCTCCATTCAGACCGGCAACCCCATCAAAGGCACTATGAGCCTTGACCCCACACTTAACGGCAATCTATATGTTGGACAGGGTGTTCCGTCACATACTGAGATCAGCGCTCTCACTATCGACCTCTTCCAAAACAAGATTTCCCATTCCTTCGGACCCGACGGCAAGGCACCCCGTCAATGGCACGCATACGATTCATCGGCCATAAGAGTGGGGCAATTCCTTTTCCGCCCTGGCGAGAATGGAACCCTTTACAAATGGCTCGTGACCGGACCGACCCCCAAACTCCATTCCGCTGTCAGATACAGAGTGGGAGGAGCGGCTCCGGGAATGGAAGCCTCAATGGCAGTGACGCGCAACTATGGCTTTACGGCCGACAATGGGGGAAATATAATATGCTTTAATCTCAACACGCTCCAACCCGTGTGGCACTATAAACTCCCCGACGACACCGACTCCTCGCCAGTGATAACTGAAGAAGAGGGGCATTTGTATGTCTATACCGGTTGCGAAGTGGAACATGTCGGAGTGACAAAAGCCCGTTATGTAAAATTGGATGCCTTGACTGGCAAGGAGATATGGGTGAATGAAACCCCGGCACGTCGTTCGGATGTAGGGAATAAACATTTCGACGGCGGATATTATGCGAGCACCCTTCCCGGTCGCGGCAACTGCAAGGATCTTCTCTTCATCAACGTTGTCAACAACGAGCATGGGCAAAACGGCTCCTTCGTGGCAATAGAGCGAGCCACAGGTAAGACCCGTTACACAGTGCCCTTGAATCGTTACGCATGGTCCTCGCCTGTCGGGTTTCTCACCCCCAAAGGGGAACAGATAGTTGTAACCTTTGATTGTGCAGGCCGAGGGTATATTATCAATGGTGCAGACGGTAAGATTTTGGGTAGCCGTCAGATAGGGGCTAACTTTGAATCCTCGCCGGCTGTGAAAGGCAACACGCTCGTTATCGGTTCGCGAGGGAGCAAGATTTATCGTCTCTCTTTAAGATAATCGGCGCATTATTGGAGCATGTCGGAGAAATTATTAATTTTGCATAACTGAAAACAACTAACCGACATAACAATGGTCTGTCCAAACTGTAAAAATGAAATAAAAGAGGGCTCAAAGTTTTGTCCTCGCTGTGGCACACTTATTCCGAAACAGCGGAGATGCAGTAAATGCGAAACTCCTCTCGACCCTTCGGCTCGGTTCTGCCCCGGCTGCGGAGCGCCCAATCTCTACTACGACTCAACATTAGATAAAACAGCTGCGGCTACGTCTCGCGTAGCAGAACATGAACCTGTGGTTGCACCACCCCAGCCCACACCGGTTGCTCCCCCGGTGGCACAACCAATTATGCCTCCTATGCAGCCCCCCTATCCGCCTCAGAAGAATGGCTCCTTGAAGATATGGGTATGGGTGTCGGTGATAGTTGCTGTCATAACCGTGGGGTTAGTTATCTACACCCTTGTTATTGACTCTCCAGGGCGCGATTCCAAACTTCGTCGTCCCACAGGGGAGGTGGAAGCGTCTGAGTCTGTGTCAGGCAACAATGATAACGATTATAGTTACAGTTCAAATATGGAGGTTTCTTCCTCTTCGTCCGGTCAGGATAATGAACGCAGGGCGCGCCCACATACTCCCGAACCACCAAGGAAAGTTTCTGTTCCCGACGCTTCCTACGTTTCTTCCGAAGAGGCATATAGCGTATATCCCGGTTATATGACCGATTATTCCATAGGAGAAGACTGGCGCAATGCTGACATTGTGAGAAGAGTAATAAGCAACGGAGGAGATTATTATCTCATGTCTGCTTCCGGTTATATGGATGATACGCCTGTTAGTTTCGAGGCGGTTGTTGCTCCCGATAACCGTGTATATGGCAGGTATCACAACTCTAACGGCACAAAGTTGGATCTCAATGGAGTGGTGGATTCATCGGGCAACCTCATCATCAAGCTTGCACATGGCCACTACACCAGCTATTGGGTGCTTCATCCCGACGGGTCGCCGCATGGTTCAGGCACCGGCACATATTACTACACCGGTCCCTGGGGACACCAAGGGAAATACACCAACATGGATATCAATTATTACAAATAGATCCGACTCCGAAAGCAAGTGATATCTATAAAATGGCATCACTTTCATTCTGAATCCGGATGGCTGGGGCGGGAGCTTTCCAGCTTCCGCAAAAACGACTTCGGCTCGATGCCCGAGTCGTTTTTTAATGATGCCGGAGTCGTTTTTTAATTTGGACAAAATAGACAAAGGCAATTTGAAAGTAATGATTTAAATTTGTCGCAGAATAGAAACCAATAAAAATTGACCGGAAATGAGCGAAATCCGAAAAAAATGCTTAACTTTGCGATGTTGAGAGGTGAAAAGAAATGATTTAAGCGAAAATCAGGCCTTTCAACCGACATATTGAAAAAGCGTTTTAGCGACCACCTCCTGAAAACTGGACACTTTCAACCAAGATGGCA
>CAZXGU010000190.1:0-5086 GCA_964640375.1 uncultured Sangeribacter sp.
CTATCGGTTAGGACGAGAGATTTTCATTCTCTAAAGAGGAGTTCGACTCTCCTATGGACTACTTCCCCAAATCCATCCTATCCCCGAGACCGGCAGTCTTTTTTTCGACCGTCGGTCTCAAATTTTTTTTAATCCATATTGCTTAGAATATATGTTCCACTCCCGCAGTCTGATTCAGCTTTTAATAATCCTTCTCTCCTTGGGTGTCTTCTCGGCAAAAGCCGAATGGAACGACTCCATCCGTTATCATGCCGAAATAGGCGCCTCCTTCACGGGCGGTCAGCACACCCCCTTCTGGATGGCCAACAATCAATATGGTCTTTCCTCAATAACTCGCAACAATGCTTATCTTCGCGCCGGAGTGTTTCACGATATGGACACCACAAAGCGATTCACGTGGGGTGCCGGCGCCGACCTTGCTGTGGCTGCCCGCTTCACTTCGGTGTTTGTGGTGCAACAGCTTTATGGAGAGGTGAAGTATCGTTGTCTGAACGCAATGTTGGGTGCCAAGGAACTTAACGGCTTCATGCATAATTCGGATTTAGGCTCGGGAAACATGATGTTTTCCGGCAATGCCCGTCCTATTCCGCAACTTAGAATAGGTATTTTCGATTATGCCAACGTGTGGGGAACCAAGGGATGGTTTGGCGTGAAACTCTATGGCGCCTTCGGTATGTTTACCGATAACCGATGGATAAAATCTTGGGTTGGTCCGGATCAACCTTACACCCTCAATACACTCTACCATTCTAAAGCAATAGCATTCCGTGTGGGCAACACAGATAAATTTCCCCTCACTGGAGAAATCGGAATGGAGATGGCCACTCAGTTTGGAGGCGACTATTATTATTATCAGAATGGCGAGTTGAAAAAACGCAGCATGCCACGAGGCTGGAAAAACTGGGTCAAGGCTGTAATCCCTATGAAAGGAGGCAGCGACACTCCGACTGCCGACCAAAACAATGTGGAAGGGAATATGCTTGGAGCATGGAACTTTGCCCTCTCCTGGAATCCTAAAGCCGATTGGAGCGTGAAGCTCTATTATGAGCATTTCTTTGAAGACCATTCCATGATGACTTTCGATTATGCTTGGAAAGATGGTCTCTATGGAGTGGAAGCTAAATTCCCCAAAAACAGATGGGTTTCAGAAGCTGTGTATGAATTCTTATATACCAAAGATCAGTCGGGCCCGGTCTATTGGGATCATAATGACAAGATACCAGAACAGGTGTCGGGCATAGATAGCTACTATAATAATTATAATTATAATGGTTGGCAGCACTGGGGCATGGGCATAGGCAATCCCCTTATCATCTCCCCTATCTACAATGCCAATCATCAGCTGGCGTTCCGTTGCAACCGCGTGTGGGCACATCATTTGGGAATAAAAGGAAATCCCTCTGATGAGATAGGCTATCGTCTTCTTGCCTCTTATTCCAAAGGCTGGGGCACATACGGCTCGCCTTATCCGGAGGTGAAGAGCAATTTCAATCTCCTTACCGAGGTGAACTGGCAGCCTAAGAAGCTTAAAGGATGGGAAGGGGCGTTGGGCTTCGGAATGGATGCCGGCTCGATGTTGGGCAACAGCTATGGCGTTTCCCTTAAAATCAGCAAGACCGGATGGTTTCTGAAATAAATTTCATGGCTAAGGGTTAATCGGAAAATGATTACATCGAATGTAGAACCATTAGAATTAAAGAAAATGAAATTCCTTAAATATATTACTCTCGTAATTGCCTTCACAGCCCTTTGTATCGGAATGGGGAGTTGCAATAAAGTGTCGCATAATGGAAAAATCGATGGTTTCTGGCAAATCATGACCATCGAGGATGTCGCCACCGGAGAGATTGCATCGCCTCAATCACGGGAATATATAGCAATCAATCTTCATGTGATTCAGCTCACGGGCGCAACGCGCATCACCGGCAACATGAGCTATGATAAGAAAGCCGGCACTCTTGCCTGCGATTTCCAAGATTTTTCCGGTCTTAAGGTGGAAGCGCAAGCGGGCGCACTCGCCAAATATGGCATCATGGTTAATCCTGTAACAATGAATGTGGTAAAGGTGGATGGGAAGTCGCTTGTGTTGCGCACTGATCAGACCCTCATAACCTGCCGTCGATTCTGATGTTGCTACCATATATGATAGAAGGGATAGCAGAGGCCGGCTGTGATGAAGCCGGGCGCGGCTGTCTGTGCGGTCCTGTGGCGTGCGCTGCCGTGATTCTGCCTCCCAATTTTTGCTGCGACGCCCTCAACGATTCAAAACAGCTGTCGGCTAAAAAAAGGGAGGAATTGCGCCCGATAATAGAGCGAGAAGCTATTGCTTGGGCTGTCGTGATGGTGGAACCGGAGGAAATCGACCGAATCAATATATTGAAAGCCTCTATTGCAGGGATGCAGAGGGCTTTAGACGCGCTGAAAGTGAGACCGAAGCATATTATAGTGGATGGAAATAAATTCTCTCCCTATCGCGACCCGGAGTCATTTATGGATATTCCGCATCACACGGTGGTGAAAGGCGATGGCAAATATATGTCGATAGCGGCGGCTTCAATTCTTGCCAAGACCCACCGCGACGAACTGATGCTTAAATATAATGAAATTTATCCCGGTTATGGCTGGGACCGCAATGCCGGCTATCCTACCAAAGAACATCGGGAAGCCATAGCCCGATTAGGAGCCACACCCATTCACCGCAAAACGTTCCGCCTGCTTCCACAGGAAAAAGTGTGATTTTCTAATGGCGATAACAAACGCTATCTGTCTCTGGAGATAATAAATTCAAAGATCTCCTTGAAGGCTTCTTTAGAAGAGGAATCGGGATAACGGTCGATAATGGCATTTGCCTCCTCCTGCATCTTGCGCATCACATCGAAGGCATAATCCACTCCCCCCTCCACTTTGGCAAATTCAATAAGACGATTTATCTCTTCAGAATCGAGATCCCCTTTCTTTATCAGTTCGCGCATAGGCTCAGCATCTTCCTCATCGGCATGGTTGAGGGCGTAGAGAAGCGGCAGAGTGACTTTCCCTTCACGCAAATCATTACCTGTGGGCTTTCCTATCTGGGGATTCTCGTAATAATCAAAAATATCATCCTTAATCTGGAAGCAGAGGCCCAAAAGCTCAGCGTAGGTAATCATCGGTCCGACCTGCTCGGGATCTGCATTCACAGCCTCCGCACCCATCTTTACGCAGTGCATAAAAAGCGAAGCTGTTTTCTTGCGAATCATCATAAAATAGCTTGCTTCATCAAAGTGATGTTCACGCGCATTGCAAATCTGGTCGATTTCTCCGAGCGAAAGTTCCTTTCCAAGGGCCGACAGACCAGAAATAACCGATATATGCCCGGTCTTTATTCCGGCGGCAAGAGCATTCGAAACGAAATAATCTCCCACGAGCACGGCCACATGGTTTCCCCACATCCTGTTGATGGTTGGCTCCCCACGGCGCAACACTGTTTCATCAACCACATCATCGTGAATAAGCGAAGCATTGTGGAGCATCTCAAGAGCTGCACCGGCATGAAGCACATCATCATTAACCTGACCAAACATCTTCGCACTCAAAAGCACGAGAATGGGGCGTATCTGCTTCCCTTTCTTTTCAAGATAGGTGGTGACAATGCCGTTCATCATCTCGTTACCCGTGCGCAAGGTGTCGGTGATGATTTCATTCATCGCCTTCAATTCAGGGTGAAGTCGTGTTCTTATTTTTTCAAATTGCTCCATAAGAGCTACAAAATTACAAAAAATCTTCTAATCTTTCTACTTATTTTAACTTTACTCTTCATTCTTTTCTATTTTTATATTAACTTTGGAGGAGAAACAACGAAAGAACGCAATGAAATATAAAAGAATTTTGCTTAAATTGTCGGGAGAATCACTTGCTGCCGGTCATGGCACGGGCATAGATACCGAGCGATTGAATTCATACGCGCTCCAGATAAAGGAGATGGCTCAAACAGGCGTGGAGATAGGAATAGTGATTGGCGGCGGAAATATTTTCCGTGGGCTAGCAGGGGCCGGAGCCGGTTTCGACCGCGTGAAAGGCGACCAGATGGGAATGCTTGCCACTGTGATTAATTCTCTTGCCTTGAGCTCGGCTCTTGAGGCTATCGGGCAGCCCTCACAGGTGTTCACCGCAATCAACATGCACCCCATCGGTGTTCATTATTCCAAATGGCGCGCCATAGAGGCTATGGAGAATGGTAAAATCGCTATCATCTCTTGCGGCACCGGCAATCCTTATTTCACAACCGATACCGGTTCTGCTCTTCGCGCGATAGAGATTGAAGCTGATGTTATGCTTAAAGGCACTCGTGTTGACGGAGTATATACGGCCGACCCGGAGAAAGACCCCGAGGCTGTTAAATTCGATGAAATCACCTACGATGAGGTTCTCTCCAGAGGGCTGAAGGTGATGGATCTTACTGCCACCGCTCTTTGCAAGGAGAACGGGATGCCTATCTATGTTTTCAACATGGATATTGAAGGAAATCTAAAGAAAATGCTCACCGGCGATAATGTTGGAACGCTGGTGAAAGCCTGATGAAACAAGATTAGACAAGAGGAATCTTGATTCATCTTGATAAAACTTGATTCATCTTGATAAAACTTGAAAAATCAAAAATCTAAATATATGGAAGTTAAAGAATATTTATCGAATGCAGAAGATTCCATGCAATTGGCAGTGGAATATCTGGAAGATACCCTGAGCCATATCCGCGCAGGAAAGGCTTCACCCCGTTTGCTCGACGGAATCCGTGTTGACTATTACGGTTCGCAGGCACCCATTTCCAATGTGGCTAATATCAGTGTGCCCGATGCACGCACCATCGCCATCACACCGTGGGAGAAATCAATGTTCAAGGAAATTGAGAAAGCGATTATCAACTCTGAATTAGGTATCACTCCTGAGAACAATGGAGAGGTGATTCGTCTCTCCATTCCGCCTCTCACCGAGGATCGCCGTAAGGCTCTGGTAAAGCAGAGCAAAGCCGAGGCTGAAAATGCAAAAGTTTCGGTGCGCAATGCTCGTCGCGAAGCTATCGACGGCCTGAAGAAAGAAATTAAGAAAGGCT
>CAZXGU010000191.1:0-5083 GCA_964640375.1 uncultured Sangeribacter sp.
AGGCTATGTCACTGGTCAGGTTATCCAGGTTGACGGCGGTATGAATATGTGATTTGTTTTGTGGTAATATAAAGTGGAAAGGGGGCGGGCTTAAAGTCTGTCCTCTTTTGTTATAGCTTTTAAGGTCTTTAGGGTCTTTAAGGTCTTTAAAGTCTTTAGGGTCTTTAGGGTCTTTAGGGTCTTTAAGGTCTTTAGGGTCTTTAAAGTCTTTAGGGAAATTATCATTATGGAGAAATATGCAGTGATTGTGGCTGGAGGAGCCGGTTTAAGAGCAGGAGGGGAGGTGCCTAAGCAGTTTCAGATGCTTCGTGGCTTCCCTGTGGTCTGGTGGTCGGTGAGAGCATTTTATGCCGAAGATCCCGAGGTCAGGATTCGCTTGGTGTTGAATCCCGGATTCTTCGACCTCTGGGATATTCTTTATTCTGAACTTCCTGAGGAAGAGAAGAAAATTAAAGTGGAGATTATCTGCGGAGGTCGCAACCGTCTCGAATCGGTGCAGAATGGTATCCTCGGTATCAATCCCGCCCGGGGAGGGGAGACTTTAATAGCAGTCCATGACGGAGCTCGTCCTATGGTAACAAAAGAGTTGATAGCTCGCGGTTGGGAGGCAGCCCGAAAATCAGGAGCCGCTATCCCTGTGGTGCCAATGACTGATTCTATCCGGCAGCTCACTCCCGAAGGTTCTGTGGCGCTCGACCGCTCTCAGTATGTGCGCGTGCAGACTCCACAGATATTCTACGGCGACTTGCTAAAAGAGGCATATTCTCGCGAATTAACTCATGAAATGACCGACGATGCCTCTGTGGTGGAAGCCGCAGGAGGTAAAAT
This sequence comes from uncultured Sangeribacter sp., assembly GCA_964640375.1. Lineage (GTDB taxonomy): Bacteria > Bacteroidota > Bacteroidia > Bacteroidales > Muribaculaceae > Lepagella. The sequence continues at coordinate 829 of CAZXGU010000191.1, forward strand.
CACTCTCTATCCCGGCGACGAATCCAATATAAAGATAACCAACCCCCTCGATTTCAAAATTGCCGAGGCAATCCTATCTTAGACTCCCTCTCATAATTTTTTATAAGAGAGGGGATTTTAGGGAGCTTTCAGTAAAAATCTATACCCATTGGCAGCCCTCCGTTTGTCTTTGGGTGAATAATCCTTATTCATCTTGGCTGATTTTTTCAACACCGACATAAAGTTTCTGAAAGGTGTAGGCGAGGCGCGAGCAAAAGTCCTCAATAAGGAACTTGAAATCACAACATTTCGCGATCTCATTTACTATTTTCCTTTCAGACATATCGACAGAAGCAAATTCTATAAGATATCCGAACTATCGGGTGAGATGCCAATGGTTCAGATAGTGGGTCGTTTTGTCAGTTTCTCTGTAGAAGGAGAAGGGGCGAAACGCCGTCTTAATGCTGTGTTTTCAGATGGTCAGCGTCTTATGGAGTGTGTCTGGTTTTCCAAAGTTGATGCAATAAAGGATGCCTATAAATTGGGACAGGATTATGTGATTTTCGGTAAGCCGACGCAATATCGTTCAATTTTCTCTATCTCGCATCCAGAGGTCTCTGTCTATGACCCTCAGAAACCGCCAATGGGTTTTGTGGGTGTGTACACTATCCCCGAAACCATGCGTCGAAAAGGGTATAGTTCGCGCCTCATTTCCTCCTTAGTGAAGAATCTATTGGAGAATCCAAGATTCAATTCGCTTCCTTCGGTTCTTCCTGTGGAGGTGAGGGAACGATATAATCTTCTTTCTCTTAAAGAGGCTATAATCCAGATGCACTGCCCTGAGAATGCCGAAATGCTCAGAAAAGCCCGTGAACGTCTCAAATTTGAGGAGTTATTCTATCTTCAGCTTCATATCTTACGTTTTTCCCGGGAACGCGGACGAAAGATTCAGGGGTTGGTCTTTCCAACGATTGGAAAATATTTCAACGATTATTATTTTAATTGCATCCCTTTCGAGTTGACAGGAGCCCAGAAGAGAGTGTTGAAAGAGATACGCGCCGATATGCGCACCGGCCGTCAAATGAACCGTTTATTGCAGGGTGATGTGGGAAGCGGAAAGACAATGGTTGGTTTCATGTCAATGCTGATGGCCGTAGATAATGGGTTTCAAGGTGCTCTCATGGCGCCCACAGAGATTCTCGCTACCCAGCATTTTGAAACAATCTCCAAATGGGGAGCTCTGATAGGACTTCGTGTCGAGCTTCTAACCGGTTCCGTTCGCACAAAAAAACGGCGTGAAATTGATGAGGGATTGCGAAACGGAGAGATACACATCCTTGTTGGCACTCACGCTCTGATTGAAGACAATGTGGTGTTCAAGAAACTTGGATTGGTTGTGATTGATGAGCAACACCGTTTTGGCGTGGCCCAGCGAGCTAAGATGTGGAAGAAAGCATCTATCCCGCCTCATGTCTTGGTGATGACCGCCACTCCAATTCCGCGCACTTTAGCAATGACTGTTTATGGCGATCTTGATGTGTCGGTAATCGACGAGCTTCCTCCCGGCCGTAAACCCATCGAAACTATCATGCGTTACGACGAGAACCGAATGGAGGTGAACCGCTTAATTGCACGTGAATTGCATGACGGAAGACAAATCTATATCGTTTATCCGCTGATAAAGGAAAACGAAAAACTGGAATTGAAGAGTGTAGAGGAGGGGTTGGAACGGGTGAGACGTATTTTCCCCGAGGTGGAGATATGTTGTGTCCATGGAAAGATGAAACCCGACGAGAAGGATGCTCAGATGGAGAAGTTTGTCAGCGGTAAGGCTCGGATTCTTGTGGCAACAACGGTTATTGAGGTTGGTGTAAATGTGCCTAACGCTTCTGTTATGGTGATTGAGAATGCTGAGCGTTTCGGACTTTCCCAGCTTCACCAGTTGAGGGGTCGGGTCGGACGTGGCTCGGATAAGAGTTATTGCATACTCATGACGAAATTTAAGATCAGTGCCGACACGCGAAAGCGTCTCTCGATAATGACTGAAACCACCGATGGCTTCCTTATCTCTGAAGCTGATATGAAACTTCGAGGTCCCGGCGACATGGAAGGCACTCAACAGAGCGGTTTGGCTTTTGCTTTAAAGGTAGCCAATTTAGCTTCCGACGGTCAGATTCTGAACATTGCTCGCGAAGCTGCTGACATGATCCTTAATGCTCATCCCGAACTCGTAGCGGGCAATCCTTCGGCGACCGACAAAACCGGTGAAAAGTTATCCTTATCTCCGACCTCCATTGCCGTTGTAACTGCCGAACTCCGTTATCGTTTTGCCAAAACCGTCGATTGGTCGCAAATCTCATAGTCTAAGAACTTCATAGGGGAATGTTTGGATATTTTTCTTTATTAGATTGTTATAAAAGAAAAAGATATTATGAGAGAAAAAGAATTCTTACCCCTTATAAAAGAGAAATTAAATATTGAGGAGCTTAACCCGATGCAACAGAAAATGTTGCGTTCTTTCTCCGAAGCTCACGACATAATCCTTCTATCCCCCACAGGCTCAGGTAAAACTTTGGCCTTCATTCTTCCTGTGCTCAAACTTCTAAAACCTTCTACCGGAAGAGTGCAAGCCGTTATTATCGCTCCTTCTCGCGAATTGGTGATCCAAATCACGCGAATCATAAGTGCCATAGCAGCCGGATTTAAAGTCACTCCACTTTATGGCGGTCATAAGGTGGAAGATGAAGTCAATTCTTTATCTGCCGGCACCGATATCGTCGTGGCTACCCCCGGACGTCTCCTCGACCATATCACAAGAAGAAACATCGACCTCCTACCGACACGAATCCTTGTGCTTGATGAATTCGATAAATCACTCGAACTTGGTTTCGAAAAGGAGATGAAAAAAATAGTGGAGCGTCTTAAAAACGTTAGCCGCACAATCCTCACATCTGCAACCAAGGCAGATATCCTTCCTGATTTTCTTAAACTCACTGATCCTCTAACCATTAATTTCTTAGGCAATAGCCACGAACTGCGCACTCGTATCCGCACCCACCGTGTCGATACCGATGGAAAAGATAAACTTAATTCCCTTCGTGTTCTTCTTAACGACCTTGCAAAAGGAGGTGAAAGAGAACGAAGCATCATATTTGTGAATCATCGCGAGAGTGCCGAACGAGTGGCTGAATATCTAAAAAAACATGGCATACCTGTTGTGTTATATCATGGTCAGCTCGATCAAAGAGAGAGGGAACAGGCAGTGGCTCTCTTCAATAATGGTAGTCGGCCCGTTTTAGTAGCTACCGACCTGGCCGCACGCGGTCTGGATATTGAGAATGTAAAATCAATCATCCATTATCATCAGGCTCTTACCCCGGAGACTTACACACACCGCAACGGTCGTACGGCTCGTATCGACAAAGAGGGAGATATCTATGTTCTTGTAGGCCCCGATGAGGATGTGAAGCCCTACACCGAATTCGACGATACATATTATCCCGATTATGATGCTCCCGAGGCTGATGGACCCGAATTTGAAAGCATCTACTTCTCGGCAGGAAAGAAGGAAAAATTGTCAAAAGGAGATATTGTAGGCTTTCTCACAAAGGAATGTGCTGTTCCAGGCGATGCCATAGGCAAAATTGATGTCTATGACCATTATGCACTTGCGGCTGTGAAAAGCACCGAAGCATCAAAAGCATTAAAAGAGGCCAAAGGAAAGAAGATAAAGGGGGAGAAAAGAATAATATCACTCCTTTAGAAAGAAAAAAATTAAAATTGATAACGCGTTTATCACCAAAAAGTGTTAACTTTGCAAGATAAGAAAAGTTGCTGCCCGACTTTTCAAAGTCTTGCAAAGTTTCTTTATGCAGGTAATGACCGTGTGAATCTCTTAATCAAAGGAATTAACGGAAATTTCATAACGACAGAAACTAAGATAACTTATAAATATACAACAAAACAACTATGGCCAAAACAAAGAAATTTCTGACATGCGACGGTAACCAGGCCGCTGCGCATATCAGTTATATGTTTAGCGAAGTTGCTGCCATCTATCCCATCACCCCGTCATCAACTATGGCGGAGTATGTTGACGATTGGTCGGCAGCAGGAAGAAAGAACATCTTCGGTGAAACAGTGCTCGTGCAGGAGATGCAGAGCGAGGGTGGTGCAGCCGGTGCCGTTCACGGCTCTTTGCAGTCGGGCGCATTGACCACAACCTACACCGCATCGCAGGGTCTTCTGCTTATGATCCCGAACATGTATAAGATCG
>CAZXGU010000192.1:0-5062 GCA_964640375.1 uncultured Sangeribacter sp.
GCAAGACACAGAGCCAGCGTTTCTCATTCGATATGGCTATCAACAACCCTGCCCTTACAGCTCAGATTCTTGTGGCATGTGCGCGTGCTGCAGAGCGTCTTCAGCCCGGAGCCTACACAATGATTGAGATTCCGGTGATCGATCTCCTTCCCGGCGACCGTGATAGCTGGATCGGCAAGTTGGTATAATTTTTAATACGATCTTACTGGTCATAACGCTCAAAAAAAGATAAGAAGGTGTAAATTTCATGCTAAAATTTACACCTTTTTTTTCTATTGGTATGATTGCTTGATAATCAATAAGTTGGAAAAATTCAAAGGAATAATAGCGCGAATTTGGTAAAATCCAAGGGAATGAGAATAACCTTGCACTTTTTTATTGTATTGGAAATGCGATTTTATTTAGCGCTAAACAAATCGTTTTGGAACAACCACATAAGTTCCGACTTTTGAGCGTTGCAGGCATTAATAGAACGATTTAGGTTAACGGGAACGATTTGCATAATTATGATAAAATAGATATCACTACTATATCAAGCCTATTTCATTCCTAATATAACCTTAACTTCCTCTTTCGTCAGGTCGGAGATTTTAGCAATAGTGTCAATATTAAGTCCTTCGGCTGCCATGGAAAAGATGAATTTTTCTCTTTCTTCTTCACGGCCTTTCTCCATACCTTTCTCCATACCTTTAGCTACCCCCTCTTCATATCGGAACTCCAATCCGGCCTCAATTGAGCGTAAACGCGATACAGACTGGCTGTAAAGCTCTACCTCCTGTCCATACAACTGGGCACTTTCTGCTGCCTCAAAAATCTCATCATATTCTCCGCTGAGATAGGGTTCTGAATTCTTATCCATCTTTTCCATGTTCTTTATAATGTACAACTGCTTTTCAAGTTTGGTATCACATTCCTTCCAAGTGGCAGGAACCCTCTCCAATGAATAGAACAACAACCGGAGCTTCTTTGTCAGCGACTCGCTGGTGGTTTTCTCACGCAACTCAAATTCCTGGACTAACTGTCGGGTGAGATGCGGGAAATCAAAATTAGTTATTCCAATCAGGATAACAGGATTGAGATCATAATTCCACCCGGCCTGCCCCTGACTGGAAACCATCTTCGAGGCGTAATAAGTCATCCTGTCCTCGAAGGGAGGCTCATATACATTCTGCATCTCAAGGATGAAATGGTGTTCGATTTCCTTGTCCCTATCATTATTCAGTAAATGCCTCGACTTGAAAGTCGACTGCTGGGGGTCGACATTGAGGGTGAAGTAGACATCATAGACGATCCTCTTGTCTCCTTTCTTGGCAGGTAAAACCTCCTTGTCATGATATGCCATCTTATGCGGCTCTACCGCTGTGATGGTAACCTCGTCACCGAGGGCGGCCTGAAGAAATTTAAATACTGCACCCTTAAACCTGGGGTCTCCGAATGCACGCTTAAAACCGTAATCGGAACGCAAGTTGAGAAATGGTGTCGTAATCTTAGGAGTTTCATTGGTATCCATTGGCAGTAGAGGTATTTTTCGCGAATATAATACATTTTTTGGAAGATTGCAAGAACATTTATTAGGTTAGTAAAGAAGAGGGTTTCTCTGTCGGCACGCTCCTGATTTTCCCGAATGAAGGATTTCGGGGCAGGAGAAGCCGCCGACTTTATGAGAATTTCTTATTCATTCTCTTATTCATTTATGGCTCTTTGCTTAAAACCGATTCAAGAGAATGATTGGTCTCCTTAGAAAAACTAAAATTCATAAGCAAAATTAATTAAGAACAACCTTTCAGAAGGGTTGCAGGTAGGAGAGACGAGTAGCCTTTCTGAAGAGGAGTTGTTCCATTTAAACCATCTTTGATAAAGAGGGAGCATCCAATATCCGATTCGGGCTGATAATATTCCTAATCCTGCTCCCGCAATCACATCATTAAACCAATGGCGTCCGTTGTAAAGTCGTAAAAATGCAACCCCGGTAGCTACACTATAAGCGGCGATTCCCAATCCTAATCCATATTCTTCTCTCATTAACTCTGCGCCGGTAAATACTGTTGCTGTGTGTCCTGACGGAAAAGAATTCCTGGCATTTGAATCCGGTCGCTTTTCTTTGAACGAGTATTTGCCTATATGGGTCAAAGCGGCCATTGTTAGGTAGGAAGTAGCCTCTACTACCAATCGTTCCTTAAAGCTATGTTTCGATTTTATACCGATTGATCCAAAGGCTAAATAAGTAATAGCAGGAATATATTGTATATAATCATCTGCATGGAAATAACAGTTTCCTCTTAGATGAGTCATTTCTGATTTAACTTTTGAATTCAGTTTCTTGAATGCCCCGTTATACACTCCAACTGTTCCAGTGACAATTAGAGAACCGGGAAGAATAAGTTGTTTAGCATTGAATCTATATTCTAGATTCTCAGGTAGTCGGGATGCTCCTTCATACAATGGGCTATCCACTGTTTTAACCGAATCAGGAAGATTCAGGTTACCCGATACTTCGTTATTATACTCATGGGCATAAACACGAAATTGGGAAGTAAGAATTCCAAATGCAATTAGAAAACTTACCAATCTTTTGACTTTCATTGGCATGTGATTTATGCGCATGCCAATGCTCATAATCTAATTCGACGAATGCAAAACATGGGCGAAAAATGCCCAGAATGCACCCGTCGGATTGGTGTTATGAACGGCAAGTCTCGCCCATGCAAAGCACGGACGCTCGCGACTTGTACCCTGTTCATAACTCAATGAAATTTCCGACGTTTCATTCTGATTGGAACAAATAGCAAACGCTAATTAAAATATGTTTTCAGAAACCTCTGCTTCTGTTATTATGGAAGGCAAAATTATAAAATATCTTTTCTTTTTCCAAATTATACTCTTGCCATTTATCAAAGAATTTATCTTTATACATTTGGAAGGGTCAATTCAGGAAGGTTCCATACTGCGTAAAGGGGGAGGATTCCGATAGAGCGATTAATCACCTCGCCTTTGTCATTAGTATCGGAAACTTCAAGCACTCCGAAATTTTCGAGCGAACTGCGGATGGCTTGTGTAATCCCTTTCTTATTCATGAACACCCTTAGACTTTTCATTTTTCCTGAAGTTCCGGCCTTAACTTCGATTGGCACACACTTTGCATTCTTAGCAATTACGTATTCCACTTCGGAGGTTGTGTTTCTATCTGTATTTTCCCAATAAAATAGGTCGTATTTACTTTGAGGATTAGAAGTTTTTATGAGTTCGAGGCCTACTGTCAGTTCCGTAACGATCCCTTTGTTTACAAGGTCAGGGGAATTTCCGGCAAGGATGAGTCTGGTTAATTCCTGATCGTCATCATAATTCATCGCTAAGACGCGGAGCAATAAGCCGGTATCAAGGTAATCATATCGGGTGAATTTGGGATTCACCTGTGCGCCCAAAGGCAAACCGTTAGCTGCAGACATTTGTACCGGAATGATAATCCCAGCATCTCGGAGGAGTCTTAACGCTTCCTTGACTTCGTCGGCCTTGTATCCACCTTCTACTCGGCTATAGACAAACTTCTGACCCGACTGACGGACTACAGCCGCCAACGTGTTACGAAGTATCTGCGGATCTACTTTCTTAGCGTACTTCGCAAAATCATCATAATAGCTTTGCTGGATATCATTCTGTTCATCTTGGCATATAGAATAATCTTGGGTCTCAATCCATGCAGAAACACTTGCCGGCATTCCTCCGACCATCAAAAAAGATCGGAACTCTGACACAAGTCGAGAATGAATGATAGAATCTAATGGATGAGTCCAATCTGATTTTGCTATTTCTTCTATCCAAGTATCCTTTCCACGAGCAAGCAGGAATTCTTTAAATGACATAGGATACATGAAGACCGATCTTACACGCCCCACACCGTATGAAGGCATCTCGTTTAAAGCGAACTCAAGAAGCGAACCGGCTGCTACAACATGCAGTTCAGGATAGTTCTCTTTAAAGAACCAAAGACTCTTTAAAGCTGCCGGACAATTTTGGATTTCATCAATAAATAGAAGTGTTTCGCCCGGTATAACTTTTACATTATGGACTCTTCCAAGACGCTGACTCAATTCTTTTACATCCGATATTTCATCAAACAGATTACATAGATCCTTTTCCTCTTCAAGATTAATTTCAAGATAATATTTGAAGGTTTCCCCAAGGTGTCTAATAGCCCAGGATTTCCCCACTTGTCGGGCGCCTCGCACGATAAGCGGCTTACGGCGGGGAGATTGTTTCCATTTTAGAAGGTATGGATCTATATTTCTTGCAAGATAAGGCATGGTGATATGATTTTTTTATATCGCAAAGATAATCAATGTTTTGGAAAAATCCAAAGGAATAATGGGGTAAAATTAGAAAAAATCCAAGGGAATAATGGGCTAAATTCGGATAAAATCCAAATGAAAGATATTGCATTATAATAAAATCCGTGAAAAACCGGAAGGTTTATCACGGATTAATTATGATCGGGGAAGGGCTTTACATTAATTTTTTATAGCGAATGCGATGAGGGGTGTCGGCGCCTCCATCGCGTTTCTTTTTGAAGTCTTCATATTCGGAGTAGGAGCCTTCATAGAATGTCACTTTGCTGTCGCCTTCGAAAGCGAGGATATGGGTTGCGATACGGTCGAGGAACCATCGGTCGTGGCTAACTACAACGGCGCAGCCGGCAAAATTCTCCAGACCCTCTTCTAAGGCACGGAGAGTGTTGACATCAATGTCATTGGTCGGCTCATCGAGCAGAAGAACATTCCCTTCCTCTTTCAACGCCATTGCAAGATGCAAGCGGTTGCGCTCTCCACCTGAGAGCACTCCTATCTTCTTTTCCTGATCAGCTCCGGTGAAATTGAATTTGGAGAGATAAGCTCGGGCATTCATATCCCGGCCACCCATGCGGAATGATTCGACACCCTGTGAAATAACTTCATATACACTCTTCTGAGGGTCGAGGTCTTTATGGTTCTGGTCCACATAAGCCACCTTCACAGTTTCGCCAACGTGGAACTCTCCTCCGTCCTGTTTCTCCTGACCCATAATCAAA
>CAZXGU010000193.1:0-5013 GCA_964640375.1 uncultured Sangeribacter sp.
CTATGGATGTGCAGCAACAGGTTGTGGCGGAATTGGATAAGTTGAATGAGATGATTGCAACCCGAAAGGAGCAACTGAAAGAACTCGACAACCTCGCCCAATCCCTCTTCTACACCACCTTCGGAGACCCCATTACCAATCCTATAGGATGGCCACTAAAAAAGTTAGGAGAAGTTTGTGTTGTTTCTTCAGCAAAAAGAGTGTTAGTTGAAGATGTGGTAAGTGAAGGCATTCCTTTTATTAGAGGTACTGAATTAGCCATTTTGTCTAGACAAAACACCTATGATGAATCGATGTTCTCTATGTACATAACTCCGGAACATTATGAAAAGGTAAAAGCTATTACTGGCGTCCCTGAAGTTGGAGATTTGCTAATTCCTTCTATCAATGCAGATGGGTATGTTTGGGATGTAAATACTCCTAAACCTTTATATTTCAAAGACGGTCGAGTTCTCTGGGTGCATGTAAATAAAAATATCTTTACAAGCAAATGGCTAAAGTACACATTATCGAAGATAATTCAGGTTAAATATGCTAATCTCTCTAGAGGGGCGGTATTTGCTGAGCTTACTTTAGTATTTTTACGAAATCTTTCTTTGCCCCTCCCTCCTCTTGCCTTGCAGCAGCAATTCGCTTCACAAGTCGAGGCAATTGAGCGACAGAAGGAGGTGGTGCAGTCCTCGATTTCCGAATTGCAAACCCTCCTGGACTCCCGCATGGACTATTGGTTTAACTAACAACCGGAAAGAAAGTAAAGTGTCAATCTAAAGATAAGTGTCTCATGGGTGTAGAAATTTCTTTTTCTCAAAATTATTATTGGATGGATTCTTGGATCTTTGCCAATATCCTGCAACTCGCTACTCAAGAGTTTTGCGACCGGTATAATGACTATAACATGGATCCGGGCTGCAGGCTTTACGACCAGATGGTGATGGCTGCCAGATGCGGAGTGGCAAATATAGCAGAAGGTTCTGCTCGTCATTCAACCTCTATCGAAACCGAAATGAGGCTCCTTGATGTTGCAAGGGCAAGTTTTGACGAACTTCAAGGTGATATTTTCAACTTCCTTCTCCGCAGGAATGTCGATGTCTGGGCTATTGGGAATCCTGCCCGAGAATCGCTTTGGCAAATCCGCTTAGACCCTCCGAACTATTCCAACAGCTATTCAATCTGTCCTAAGTGTGGCAAGCCAATGCTGAAGAGGACACAGCGCAAAGGAGAGCAACAAGGCAGAGAATTTTGGGGCTGCAGTGACTACCCCCGCTGCAACGGAATCAGAAGAATTTAAACCCCGACCCTCTCGAGATTCTCGATTATCTCGATTATCTCGAATTTCCCGAGATTCTCGAACTTCTCGAGCTTCTCGAGAGTCTCGATTAAAAATTATCATTATGCTGAATTTCGATTATCTTAAGTCTATCCCGGAGTTGGCGTCCCTTTACCGCTATTGCGATTCTGCCGAGCGGCACCAGATCGATGATCCGGAGATTTCTGCCATCAACGCCCGGCGAGCGTTGGAGTGGATGGCTCGCGCCATTTACAAGATGAAAGGGGTCGAGATTGGGGAGCGATGGTCGCTCTTCCAGATTGTCGATGCCGATGTGTTTCGCGATTTCATTGCCGACGACCGGTTGATGATGGCTGTCCACTATATCCGCAAAATCGGTAATGCCGGGGCTCATGACAACCACGTGGCGAAAAAGGAATCCTTTTTCGCCCTGCTCAACCTCTATAACTTCATCGGGGCGGTCTTGCTTAAATTGCGTGTGCTCGAATCTCTAAGCCCTTTCGATAAGACACTGATTCCTAATTCTTCCATTTCAGCCACCACCGCCCCGGCTTCCACTGCTCCCGTGACCCCTAAAACGATTGAGGATTTCACAGAGACAGTTGAACCGGCACAAGTTGAGGAAGCCTCTGTAAATACAGAAGAGATCGAAAAACAGCTCTCTTGGAGCGACATCTCAGAGGCTGAGACGCGGCGCCTATTCATCGACCTAATGCTTCGCGAAGCTGGTTGGGAAGTGATGCAAACCGACGGCGACAAGTCCCCAGGAAAAGCCTGCGTCGAAATCGAAGTGTCGCCAATGCCTAACAACCAAAACAAAGGCTTTGCCGACTATGTGCTTTTCGGTGATGATGCCCGTCCTTTGGCTGTGATTGAGGCTAAGCGTACAAGCAAAGATCCCGAAACGGGCCGACATCAAGCCGAACTATATGCTGATGCTTTGGAGAAGGAGTATGGTGTGCGCCCGGTGATTTACTATACCAACGGTTATGAAACTTGGGTGATTGATGGGCTCGGCTATCCAAAGCGTAAGCTCCTTGCCTTCCACTCCAAGGAAGACTTGGCACGCATCGTTAAACGTCGTGACCGTAGCGACATAGCGGATATGACTGCCAAGGCTGAAATTGCCAGCCGTCATTACCAGCTGCGGGGAATCAAGGCTCTATGTGAACATTTCAATAAGAAGCATCGTCGCGGATTGTTGGTGATGGCAACGGGCACAGGCAAGACAAGGACTGCCATTGCTTTAGTGGATGTTCTCAGCCGTGCCGGGTGGGTGAAGAATACCTTGTTTCTTGCCGACAGGACTTCTTTGGTGGTGCAGGCTCACAAGAATTTCGAAAAACATCTTCCCAACAGCTATTCCATGACCGTGCTGAGCGACCGCACCAAAGACCCTGACAGGAATGCACGAATCACCTTCTCCACCTACCAGACTATGCTCAATCATGTCGATACGGAGGAGAAATCCTATGATGTGGGTCATTTCGACCTAATCATCATCGATGAGGCTCACCGCTCGGTGTTCGGCAAACTCGGCACAACCCTTAAATATTTCGACTCTCTTGTTGTAGGGCTGACCGCAACTCCCCGCGATCAAGTGGATAAATCGACCTACGAACTTCTCCAACTTGAGGGTGGCGAACCAAATTATGCCTACGAGTATGAAGAGGCTGTGCAGGATGGTTACTTAGTGGACTATGTGGGACTGCAGCGAGGAAGTTCGGTGATGAGACAGGGTATCAGATATATTGATCTCTCGGAGGAAGAACGTGAGCAACTGGAATCAGTTTGGGAATATGAAGCCACCCTGAATGATGGGAACAACGGGAACAAGGAACCACGTGACATTCAGAGCGGCGAGATTTATAACTATATTTTCAACATTGACACTGTGGATAAAGTGCTTCAGGACCTTATGACCAATGGCCTGAAGATTCATAGCGGAGAAACAATCGGAAAAACCATTATCTTTGCTTTCAATAAGGAACACGCCAAACTTATTGTGGAGCGTTTCAATATGCTTTATCCCGAGTGTGGCGCTGAATTCTGCCAACGCATAGATTACTCTATTAATTATGCGCAGAATATTATCGAGAATTTTGAAGTGCGCGACAGGTTGCCTCAGATTGCTGTCTCAGTGGATATGCTCGACACAGGCATCGATGTGGCAGATATTCTCAACTTGGTATTCTTCAAGCGTGTCCGCTCCAAAATCAAATTCGATCAGATGATTGGGCGAGGCACGCGTCTCTCCCCCAACATTTTCGGTCCGGGAAAGGATAAGGAGCAATTTCTTATCTTCGACTGGTGTGGAAATTTCGAATATTTCGGCAAGAAGATGAAACAACCCAAGGAGGGGAGAATTCAATCGGTATCGGAAAAACTCTTCGGAGTTCGTGGCGATATAGCTTATGCTTTGCAGACAGCCCACTATCAGAACGATGAGTTTGCAAAGAACTTTCATGACGAGTTGAAACAGATATTGCTTCGGCAGACTCAGCGGCTCAACGATGCACATATATCGGTGCGTGACCATTGGGAGGCGGTGAGCCGTTTCCGGTTGCCCGAAGCCTGGCAGTATATCTCAGCTGTTGATGTGCTCACCCTGAAAAATGAAGTGGCACCCTTGGTTACTTCTCCCAGTGAGGATGAATCTGCCTTGAAGTTTGACCTTCTGACTCTTAATGTGGAGCTTGGACTCGTAGATTCCGAAATAGCAATAGACCTTTATGAAGGAAAGATTACGCTTATTGCGTCGGGTTTGCAGAAATTGGGAAGTGTGCCGGAAGTAATGGCAAAGATGGATACCATCAACGAGGTGTTGACTCCTGAATTTTGGGATAAGAAGAGTCTTGCGTCGTTGGAACGGGTTCGCATTGAACTGCGCGACCTTATCAAGCACTTGGTCGGAGGCGTGGGACAAAGTTTCAGAGTCGATATAGAAGACAGCATCTCTGATGAAGGTATTGCTCCCTCAATAGTTAAAAGCGTCAGCTACAAAAAGAGGGTTCTGGACTTTCTTTCCGAAAATCGGGAGCACCCTGTACTTAAGAAAATTCAGAATATCGAGCAGCTAAGTGAGACAGACATAGACGACTTGGAACGGATACTTTGGAAGGAACTCGGCACCAAGGAAGATTATGTCCGTTATCTTCAGCGGGAGAATCTGACTGAAGATTTAAGTGTCGGTGGATTCATCCGCACCCTCAGTGGAGTGGACAGAAAGAAGGCTTTACAGATGTTCACTGAATTTATCCAGGCAAACAGTCTGACCGCGGATCAGGAAGAATATTTGAAGAGCATATTGGACTATGTCTGTCAGAATGGAGATTTGGAGAAAAGGATGCTGATGGAGGCTCCATTCGATGAGTATGAAGTGCTGGAGATTTTCCCCGGCAAATTCCCCAAAGTAGCAGAATTTGTCACCCTCCTCCACGATTCAATCACTGCGGCTTAGACTCTGTTGGATATGTGGGGCCAATGCTTGACATTCACTCCTTTCTCCCATAAACCCAACCTATTGTCCATGAAAGTTCCTAAAGGGAAAGAGCTATACCCGGATTATAAGATTGATGTAGAGGCAGAGCAGAAAAAATTGAGTGACGCTGACAAAATCATAGTCCAGGGTCCTCTCTATTGGTATTCGCTTCCCTCGTTGACCATGCGGTGGGTGGAGGAAGTATTCACTCATGGATGGGCCTACGGAAGTGAAGGGAAAGCCC